>CAYWBJ010000064.1:0-18852 GCA_964456165.1 uncultured Gemmatimonadaceae bacterium
CGTACCACGCCGCCCAGAGCAAGGCCGCTCCCACCAGCAGGGGTACCCGCAATGGCGCCACCGGCGCCAGCAACGGCACGCCGCTGAGAAACATGGAGAGGACGAAGCAGAGGGAAACGGCGAGGGCGAGGTTCCTGAAAATCGTCTGTGGGGATGCCAGCTCGGGTGCCATCCGCTCGCGATTCAAGTCTCTTCGGGGTATCGGGACCGCGGCGCTAAATATAGAGGAATATTTCGGAAAACGCCGGTACCCACGAGCGCGGGCCGGGCCGGCTCATTGCTTGACAGTCAATTTTCGCAGGGCTACCTTGGCCGCATTATGCCGGTCGCCACCACCTGCTTCCTGACCGCTCCCGACGCGAGATTCCGGGACAACTTTCTGGAGGGTGCCACCGAATTCGCCACCGAAAACCGCCTCGACTCCACCTACGCTCCTTACCTCGGCTTCGACCTGCGCACCCTGGAGAGACGTTTTGAGTCGTTCGTTTCCAGCCTGGCCGCGCTAGCCGACGCCGGTCGCTCGCCCCATCGTTACGTCGACCGGGTGTTGTGGCTGATCGATGACGGCGATTACGTCGGCCAGGCCTCTATCAGGCCCGAGCTCTGCACCAACTACCTCATCACCTATGGCGGTCACATCGGCTACAGCATCAGACCGTCGCGCCGGCAGCAGGGCTTCGGACGCCAGATCCTGGCGTTGAGCCTTGCCGCGGCGAAGAAGATGAGCCTGAGCAAGGTTCTGGTGACCTGCAACTCCGACAACCCGGCCTCGAAACGCATCATCGAGGCCAACGGCGGCCAGTTCGAGAAATCGCTGAAGATGGACTCCATTGCCTGCCGCGCCGAAGGCAGCCCGCAGGACGACCAGGTCCTCAAGCTGCGCTACTGGATCGACCTCCACCCGCCGCCGGAAACGGCCGCGAAGTGGACCGATCATATCTCGTAGAGCGCGCCGAACTTCGCCCGCAGATACCGCGCAATCGCGTCGGTGCTCAGCGTCCCCACCAAGCGCTCGATCAACTCCGGAGCCGTGAACTTGGAGCCGTGGCCGTAGATCGCCTGCACAAGCCAGTGGCCGAGGCAGTCGAAGCGGCCGGCGGCGATGTCGGCCGGAATGCCTGGACTCTCTTCGCAGGCCTTCTCGAACAATTGTGCCGCGAGCACATTGCCCAGGGTGTAGCCCTGAAAGGCGCCGCCGACTACCCCGGCGAACCAGTGGACGTCCTGCAGCACACCGTCGCCGTCGCTCTCCGGGCTCACGCCCAGATCCTGGCGATAGCGTTCGTTCCAAGCGGCCGGCAGATCGGCGACCGCCAGGCTCCCCTCCAGCAGCGCCAGCTCCAGGTCGAAGCGGATCATCACGTGCAGGTTGTAGGTAACCTCGTCGGCCTCGGTGCGGATCAGTGAGCGCTCGACCCGGTTGATCGCCCGGTAGAACCGGTCCAAGTCCACCTCTGCCAGCTGCGCCGGGAAGATTTCCTGCAGGCACGGATAGAAGAAGCTCCAGAAGCCGCGGCTGCGACCCACCATATTCTCCCAGAGCCGCGACTGGCTCTCGTGCACGCCCGAGGAAGTCCCCCGACCCAGGGGCAGTCCATCGAAGCCGGACTCGACCCCCAGTTCGTAGAGGGCATGCCCTACTTCATGAATGGTGCTGAACAGCCCCTCGGCCAGATCGTCGTCCTTGTAACGGGTCGTGATGCGCACGTCGCCGGCGGCGAATCGGGTCATAAAGGGATGGTGGGTCTCGTCCTGCCGGCCGCGCTCGAAGTCATAGCCGATCGCCCGCGCCAGCAGCTCGCCCAACGCTCGCTGCTCCTTCTTGGGAAAGTGTTGGCGCAGGCAGGAGTGGTCCGCCGGGGCCTGGGAGCAGATCGCCTCGCCCAGCGGCACCAACTCCTGCCGCAGCCGGGTGAACAGCGCGCGCACCGTCGCCGCTTTCATCCCGTAGTCGGAAAAGTCGATCAAGGGATCGGCGATATGGTCGTAGCCAGGGAAGTAATCGGCGAGCCTGCGGCTCAGGTCCACCGTCTTCTCGAGCAGCGGTGCGACCTGGGCGAAGTCTCCTTCCGGACGGGCCCGCGTCCACACGTCGTAGGCCTGGGAGCAGTGGCTATGGAGCTCGGCGGTGAACGCCGGTGGCACCTGCACCGCCTTGTCGTAGATCCGCCGGGTCACCCGCACCAGGCTGGCCTCGTCGTCGTCGTAGGGCTGCTCTGCAGCCCACGGCTCCAGCGCCTCGAGCAGGTGTCCGACCTCGTCGTCGGTGAGCTTCTCGTGGGCTAGCCGGCTTAGCGTGGCCAGCTGCCTGCCGCGCGCCGCCGCGCCGCCTGCCGGCATGTAGGTGGACTGGTCCCAGTGGAGGATGCTGCTGGCAGTTTCGAGATCGTCCACTTCGCTGAGCAAGTGGGAAAGACGGGTCAGTTGTTCTTGCATGGCCTCTTCCCGAGGGGCGCCGCCGTGACCGTGTACTCCGGCACTGGCGCGCGCCGCGATGTTTGACGGTATTCCCGGAAACCTCTAAGATGAGGCCGTTTCTCGCCTCGCCAAAGGAGTGATCGATGACCGAACTCAACGTCGACGAGATCCGGCAGCAGGATCGCGCCCATGGCTGGCATCCCCTGATGCAGCACAGCCTGCTGGACAAGCGCGATCTCATGGTCGTGCAGGAGGGGAACGGCGCGACGCTCATCGACGCCGAGGGCAACCGCTACCTGGACGGCGGCGCCGGGCTGTGGAACGTCAACGTGGGCTACGGCCGTCAGGAGATCGCCGACGCGGTCTACGCACAGATCCAGCAGTTGCCGTTCTATCCTCTCTCCCAGATCAACGTGCCGGCCACGCGCCTGGCCACCCGCCTGGCCGAGCTGCTGCCCGGCAACCTGCAGCACCTGTTCTTCTGCAACAGCGGCTCCGAGGCCAACGAGACCGCCTTCAAGATCGCCCGCCAGTATAGCCGCCAAAAGTTCCCGGGGCAGAACCGCTACAAGGTGATCGCCCGCTATCAGGGCTATCACGGCTTCACCTATGGCGCCATGTCCGCCACTGGCCAGGTCGGACGACGCGCCAAGTTCGAGCCGATGGTGCCCGGGTTCCTGCACGTCGACCCACCCTACTGCTACCGCTGTCCGCTCAAGCTGGAGCACCCTTCCTGCGGCGTGGCCTGTGTCGAAGAGATCCAGGACGTCATCGAGAGGGAGAGCCCGGAGACGGTGGCCGCAGTCATAGTAGAGCCGATAATCGGCGGCGGCGGCGTCATCGTGCCGCCCGACGACTACCTGCCGCGACTGCGCGAGATCTGCGATCAGTACCAGGTGCTGCTAATCGTTGATGAAGTCATCACCGGTTTCGGCCGTACCGGCCGCATGTTCGCCAGCGAGCACTGGGGTATCGAACCCGACATCATGACGCTGGCCAAGGGCGTCAGCAGCGGCTATCTGCCGCTGGGTGCCTGCGCCGTCACGCCCGAGATCTTCCAGGCTTTCGTCGGCGCCCCCGGCGAAGGCCTGGAGCTGGCCCAGGTCTCCACGTACGGCGGCCACCCGGTATGCTGCGCGGCGGCTTTGGCCAACCTGGAGATCCTCACCCGCGAGCGACTGTGGGAGAACGCCGCGAAGGTGGGCGACTACCTGCTGCAGCAGCTGCAGGGCATCGACTCTCCCTTTCTCGGCGAGATCCGCGGCAAGGGCCTGATGATCGCGGTGGAGTTGGAAGATGAAGAGGGCAACCTGCTCGACGCTGCCCGTACCGCCCAGGTACAGGGCCGCATCGTGCAGGAGGGCGTTCTGACCGGCAAGATGAGCCACGCCGCGCCCGGCCCGGAGAGCATACTGTTCCTCTCGCCGCCGCTGATCCTCACCGTCGAGGAGGCCGACAGCATCGTCGCCGCCTTTCGCGTCGCCCTAGAGTCGCTCTCCTGACGACCGTTTCTCCGCACCGGTCGAGTTCGCCGGTGCGCTAGCGAGCCGGCGCCGGCATCCACCTGTTGCTGCCACCTACCTGGGACGGCTGCAGCCCCACCAACCTGGGACAGCCATTCAGCCAGCGAGACTGATCGATGACCGTGCAACCGAGAGTTGAGCGCCTCGAGGCGCTCGTCGACCAGCACAACCGGTATCGCGACAACTGCCTGAACATGATCGCGTCGGAGAACGTGCCCAGTCCATTCGTCGAGCGCATGCTCTCGGCCGAGCTCGACCGGCGCTACGGCTACTACCGGGGCATCGATCTCTTCGACCGCCACTACTGGGGCAACCGCTACATTGCCCAGATAGAGGATTACGCGCACCAGGTCGCCCGTGAGCTGTTCGGCGTCGCTCACGTCGACTTGCGTCCGCTCTCCGGCAACCTGGCCGGGATCGGCGCCATGTTCGCCCTCGCCCGGGCCGGCGATACAGTCCTCGAGGTCGGCAACGGCCACCAGTATGCCGGCAAGATGCACCGGGCACCGCTGTCGGTGGAGTTGAACAGCATCGAGGTGCCGTGGGACGGCCCCAACTACAACGTCGCCCTGGATGCGACGCTGGAGCTGATCGAGCAGCACCGGCCGGCCATCGTCAGCGTCGGCTCTGGCGTCTTCCTCTTCCCAACCCCGGTGCGGGAGCTGAAGGAAGCGATGCGTCGGACCAACCCGGACTCGATCCTGATTTACGACGCCGCCCACGTCCTGGGTCTGATCGCCGGCGGCCGTTTCCAGGATCCGATGGCCGAAGGGGCCGACGTGATGATCTCGAGCACCCACAAGACCTTTGCCGGTCCGCAGGGCGGGATCATCATGACCAACGACAGGAGGTACGCCGAGCTCATCGGCGAGGCGATGAGTCCCCTGCTGGTCGCCAACCACCACCTCAGCCGGCTGCCGGCGCTGGCCGCCACCTTCCTGGAATGGATGCATTGCGGCCCCGCGCACGCCGACGCCATTGTCACCAACGCCAAGATCTTCGCCCACGCCCTGCACGAGCGCGGCGTGCCGATGCTGGCAGACCACCTCGACTTCACCGAGACGCATATGGTGATTCCGCTCGTCGACCAGTTCGGCGACATGCGCGAACTGAGTGACCGGATGGAGGAGTGTCACATCATCGGCGGCATCTTCCCACCGCCGCCGGAGGTGGGGACGCAGGGGCTGCGGCTGGGCGTGCAGGAGCTCACGCGACTGGGGATGACCGCAGCGGACGCGCCGGCGGTGGCCGACTGCGTCGCCGACGTGCTCGGCGACCGGGACCTGGCCGGCGCCAAGAAGCGGGCAACCGCACTGGCCGCCGGCTTCGACAAGCTCTGCTTCGCACTGGAACCCCAGAATACCGCCTAGCGCCTGGTCGATCCGGTCTGGTCCGGCCTCCTCGAGTATCGCGTCGGCTTCTACCTCCACTTCCTCTTCGGGGTGATCGGCATCGCGATCGGACCGTTCCAAGCTGCGGGCCCGGTTCCACACCAGGCACTTGCCCCTGAACCGGACCCTGAGCAGAGTCTACATCGGCAGTTGCCTGCTCTGTGATCTAGCCGGTCTCTACCTTGCCTTCTTCGCCTCCGTGGTGCCCGGCAGAGGCCAGACGTCCCCGGCCATGAACCCACCGTCGACGTAGATCACCTGGCCGGTCACGTAGTCCGAAGCCGGCGCTGCCAGGAAAGCAGCGGTGCCGGCCATGTCCGCCGGGGTCCCCAGCCGACCCAGGGCGAGCCGGCCTTCTCCCCATTCCCGCATCGTCTCGTCCGCCCACAGCTTTTCGGTCAGCGCCGTCACCACGAATCCCGGGCAGATGGCATTGACCTGAATGTTGTCCGGGCCGAACTCCACCGCCTGGATCTTGGTCAGCTGGCCGACGGCACCCTTGGTCGCGGTGTAGACCGAGACCTGGGCCAGCGCATAGCCGGTGGTCAGCGAGCCGATGTTGATGATCTTGCCGCCCTTCAGAGTCCGCATGTGCCGGGCCATCCGCTGCGACAGGAAGTAGAGTCCCTTCAGGTTCACGTCCATGATCTGGTCGTAGTGCTCTTCGGTGACTTCGTCGATCGGCTCACGGATGTTCATGCCGGCGTTGTTGACCAGAATGTCGACCTGGCCGAATGCGGCAACCGCCTCTTCCACCGCCCGATCGATCGACTCCAGGCTTGACATGTCGATCTCCACCGCCGCCGCCTGACCGCCGGCATCGGCGATCGCTGCTACCGTCTCGTCGAGCTGGGCGCGGGTGCGCGCGGCACAGACGATCTTCGCCTCCTCGCCGGCCACCCCCTCGGCGCTGCCGCGGCCGCTGCCGCGGCCGCCGCCGGTGACCAGCGCCACCTTGCCTGCCAGTGAAAACAGACTCACTTGAATCCTCCGTTTCAAATGACCATGTGATTCGCGGGCGGGGGAATATATCGCCTCGGTCAGGGCGGTTCAAGGAGCGGATCCGGGCCGCAGCGGCAGCACCCACGGTTGCCGCGCCATCGTGTGAATCTGCAAAGTGCGCCCGTCGGTGCAGAGCATGGCGGCGCCCTCCTCGTCGGTGCGCAACCCCTGGACCTGCCGGTGCTCGAGCGCCGCGAGAACCTGCGGGGCCGGATGCCCAAACTTGTTGACGGCCCCGACCGAAATCACCGCGACGGCCGGAGCCACCGCGTCCAGAAATCGAGGTCGCGACGAAGTGGCTGAGCCGTGGTGGGCGACCTTGAGCACGTCGGCCCGCAACCGCCGGCCCCACCCCGCCAGTGCCGCGTCGGTCTCCTCTTCCACGTCCCCGGTGAATAGCAGCTGGCAGTCGCCGTAGGTAAGGCGCAGCACGACCGACCCGTTGTTGGTGTTGTGCTGTGCGCTGCCGTCGGCGGCGACGAAGGCGCGGGTCGGGTGCAGGACCAGGGCGCCGACGCCCCCCAGTCCCGCCAGGCTGTCGCCGGCCGCCACCGGGTGATAGGCGATTTTCTTCTCTGCAATCAGCTGCCGCAGCCGGCGCGCCGTCCACGAGTCGTACTGCTGTCCGCTGTCTACGTAATGCCGAACCGGCTGCGTTTCCAGGAGCGTCACCAGTCCGCCGATATGGTCGTTGTGGGGATGAGAGGCGACCACCACATCGATGGTGCTGATACCAAGGTGGTCCAGTACCGGCAGCAGGGTGCGGGCACCGTGATCGTAATAGCTCGATCGGGAGCCGCCGTCGACGACCATGGCGGTTCCGTTGGGAAAGCGGACCACCGCCGCGTCCCCCTGCCCCACGTCCAGGAAGACCACCTGCAGATCCTGCGGCTCGAGGACGCGGCCCCAGACGGCGACGTTGAGCCAGGTGATGGCGGCGAACAGCGCACCACGCCAGCTACGGCGGCAACGCGGCAACAGCAGCAGGACGCATGCCGCCCCGACCACGGTAGCGGCGCAGCGAATGCCGGGGCGCGCCACCGCCACCGCGGCCCCGGGACAGGCCGCCAGCGCCTCGACTCCGGTCAGCAGGGCGGAGATGACCAGGTAATTGCACCCGTTGAAGGCAGTGGCGGCCGCCGGCAGCCACCAGCCAGTCAGCGCGGCCAGCAGGCCCAGCGCCACAGCCAGCGCCAACAGCGGCACCGCGATTAGGTTCGCCACCAGCCCGATAGGTGCCAGCTGCTGGAAGTGATAGGCTATCAACGGGGCCGTGCCCAGCTGGGCCGCCACCGAGACGCACAGCGGCAGCACGACCCAGCGTCCGACGGCGGAATCCTCGCAACGCCAGCGGGCGGGGAAACGGGCGGCAAGCGGACCGTGCAGGCCCAGGATGGCGGCGGTCGCCAGGAAGGAGAGCTGGAAGCCCAGTGCCCGCAAGCAAGTGGGCCAGAGCGCCAGGATGATCAGCGCTGCCAGGCCCAGCGAGTTGAACGGATCCCCGCGCCGACACAGCGCCCGGCCGCAAAGGACGACGTTGGCCATGATCGCGGCCCGCACAACTGGCGGCGCCATCTGGGTGACGACCGCGTAACCCATCAGCGCCATGCCGGTGATTACCGCGGCGAGCCGGTCGGGCGCGCGGCACAACTTCAGGGCCGTGAAGGCGAACATGGCGACCAGCCCGACGTGCAGGCCGCTGATGACCAGGGCGTGGGCCAGGCCGACGCGGCGGAAGCTATCGCGGACCGCTTCGGGAATCCGGTGCTTCTCGCCGAGCAGCAGCCCACCCATCAGGCCGGCCGCCGCACCCGACAGGCTGCCGTCGATGGCCCCCCGTACAGCCGCGCGCAGCGGCTGCGCGAACCAGCGGTCGACCGGCGCCGGCTCGCCGCGCTCGATCTCCAGCACCTGGCCACGGCTGCCTATCCGGATCAGACCGTAGACGTGCTGCCGGCGCAGATGCTGGCGGTAGTCGAATCCACCCGGATTGCGGGCGGGCGGCGGGCGGGTTATCCGGCCTCTGAGCGCGATCGAGTCACCCGCCTGCAACCCGAACCGGAGATCGGGCAGTGTCACCAGCACCCGGCCGCTGACGGCTCGGACCGTATCGGCGACGATCGCCTGGCGCAACTGCACGCGGAGGCGGATCCTGTCCCGGCCACGCTCCGGCTCCCGCTCGACGCGGCCGCGCAAAGTCAGATCGCGGTCGTACAATCCGGCGACGGCTATGTGATCCAGCGGCAACAGTACTGTATCGTGGTAGTGGCGAGCGCTGCCGAGCAACGCCACCATCATCATCAACAGCAGCGCGCGATGGCACGGCACGGCACCGGCGGCCCCAGCGGCAACTGCAGCAGCCGCCAGGCGGGCCGCCAGGGATGGGTCCGGCACCAGTTCGGACACCAGGCCATCGGCAGCGATGCCGGCGGCGAAAGCGACAGCGCTGGCAAGCGCCGGCCGATGGCGGAACAGGAGGGTGCAGTTCACACACCAGCGACGCAATTCCCGTTCCAGGCCCTTGGAGGACCGGGGCAAACTGCTACATTCATAGGGCGGCTCTATCCCATCCCATCGAGGCCACACGTGTTCTTGCGCCTGTTCCTGCTTTTTGCCCTGGTCCCGGTCGTCGAGTTGGCCCTGCTCATCGAGGCAGGCCAGTACCTGGGTGTGCTGCCGACCGTGAGCCTCGTCGTCGGCACCGGCGCCGCCGGGGCCGCCCTGGCTCGGTCACAGGGGCTGCAGGTGTTAGAACGGCTCAAGCAGGCCCTGGCCAACGCCGCATTTCCGGGTGAGGAGATCTTCGACGGCCTGCTGATCCTCGGTGGCGGGCTGCTCCTGCTGACGCCGGGCCTGGTCACCGATCTGGTGGGATTCGCCGCCCTGGTGCCGGGATCGCGGCAGCTCATCAAGTCGCTGCTCAAGCGCGCCGTCCGCCAGCGCGTGCGCCTCGACCCGGTCGCGGTGGAGTGCGATGTCAGCTGAGAAACTGCCCGAGCTCAAAGGCAAGCAGCGGCGCTACCTGAAGAGCCTGGCCAATGGCATCAAGCCGGTCGTCTTCGCCGGCAAGGAGGGCGTCTCCGCCGGCCTCATCGCCGCCATCGAGGCCGCCTTCAACAACCGGGAGCTGATCAAGATCAGGCTCGAGCAGAACTGCCCGCTCAACCGGCACGAGATCGGTCCCATCCTGGCCGCGCAAAGTCGTGCCCACCTGATCCAGACTCTGGGACACACCATCCTACTATTCCGACCCGACCCGGACGAGCCGCAGCTGCAGCTGCCGGGTTAGGGTACACAGAAATCCCGCCGGCGCTGCACCGGCGGGATTCACTGCTCCAGCGATCTGCTTCTTTCCTACCCGGCCACCGCCCCTGCGTCGAGCATCTCCAGCACCCGTTCCTTGCCCACCAGCAGCACGAACGAGCCGAAACGCGGACCGCGCTCCTGTCCGAGTAGCACCTCGTAGAAAGTGCGGAACAACTCTTTCGGCTCCACCCCCGCCGCTCGCGCGACCTCGAACGGAATGGCCTGCAACTCGGCTTCGTCATGGGTATCCAGAGCGGCCAAGCGCTCGCGAATGCCGGCGAGCATCGCCTCTTCGCCGGGCGCCGGAGCGCGGTAGCTCTTGTTGGGCAGCACGAAGTCCCGGTAGTAGTTGAGGCCCTTCTCGACCAGATCGGCGACCACGTCGTGGTACTGCCGTGCTCCCGGGTCGTAGCGCTCCAGGTAGTTCAGCAGCAACCCGCTGTCGTCGCTACCGAGGGCCGAGATGAGGTTGTTCACCACCGAGAAGTTGACCTGGCCACTGTACTCCGGCACCTCCCTGCCGGCGCTGCCGATGTGCCAGACATCCTGCTCCGGGCGGTCATTCTCGGCCACGCCGGCGTAACGCCGCAGCGCCTCCAGATAGTCATCGACGCAGCGCGGCACCACATCCCAGTACAGGCGCTTGGCCCTCTTGGGATTCTGGTAGATATAGTAGAGCAGCGACTCGATCGGCGCGTACTGGACCCAAGCGTCGACGGTGAGGCCGCGGCCCACGCTCTTGGAGATCTTGCGGCCCTCCTCGTCGAGGAACAACTCGTAGGTCAGCCCCACCGGTGGCTGCTTACCCATGAGCCGGACGATGCGCCCGGAGAGCCTCGCCGAGTCGATCAAGTCTTTGCCGTACATCTCGTAATCGACGTCGTAGGAGAACCAGCGCAGCGCCCAGTCAACCTTCCATCCCACCTTGGTGGCTCCACCCAGCACCGAGACCTCGCCACTGGCGCCGCAGCCGAGTGGTCCGTCCTCGGCGTCCTCGCAGGCGAAGTCGAGCGTACCCCGCTCGGGGTGATAGCCTATCACCCGCGTGGCGTAGACGCTGCCACAGGAGGGGCAGATCGGAAAGAATGGCGACCAATCCTGCCGCTTCTCCTCGCGCAACGTCGGCAGGATAAGGGCGCGAATCTCCTCGACCTTGTCGAGCAGGATGCCCAGGCCCTCGTCGAAGTCGCCGCGGTGGTAGATCTCCCGCGAGCTCTGGAACTCGTAGTCGAAGCCGTAGGTGTCGAGGAACTCCTGCAGCCGCCTGTTCATGTAGCCGCTGAAGCTGTCGCTTTCGCCGAACGGATCGGGGATGGTGTGCAGCGGCTTGCCCAGATGTTCGAGCAGCATTTCGCCCTTGGGCAGATTGAGCGGCACCTTGCGCAGACCATCCATGTCGTCGGAGAAGGCGATCAGCCGCGTCGGCCGGTCACTGAGCGCGGCGAAGGCCTGGCGCACCCACGTGGTCCGGGCCACCTCGGCAAAAGTGCCGATGTGCGGCAGCCCGCTGGGCCCGAAGCCGGTCTCGAAAACCACGGCCTCACCCTCGGCTTTCTGCTTCCTCCGATCAAGGATCTGCCTGGCCTCCTGGAACGGCCAAGCTCTGTAGTCACTCATGGCAACACATCCTGTGACGTGCAGTTGACACGACTGGACCAGGGTCCAGTCAGAACAGCTGGAACGGGCACGGGCTAGGGACGCAGTCGTCCGGCGCCTGCAGAGCGTGCGCCGCCGACCTCGGTGCTGGGCGGGGGGCGGGTTACGGCCGCCTCCGGCGACCGGCCCACCTGCGGCTACCGCAGTTTCAGCGGTTGCGGAAGGTGATCCTGCCGCGGGTCAGGTCGTACGGAGAGAGCGCGACAACCACCTGGTCTCCCGGCAGCACTTTGATCCAGTACTTTCGCATCTTACCGGAAACGTGGGCGAGAACTTCGTGGCCATTCTCCATCTCGACCTTGAAGAAGCCGTTGGGCAACGCCTCCTTCACCACGGCCTGGACTTCAATCGATTCTTCTTTCGCCATTTCTTCCCTTGCGTGAGCGCCTGACACGGCTGCGGAGCCGTTGGAACACAAAAAAAGCGACCTGAGAACAATCCCAGCTCGCTTGCTTCACAAACCCAAGAAATTGGAACTGCTCAACCGGTCATTCGTGTTCCCCAGACGGTGTTTTAACGGCCGTAAGAGTTAGTGCCAAAATATGCCAAAGAACCGGGAAAGTCAACGATTTGTCCCGGTCAGTCGACGAGGACCTTGAGGTCGAAGCTGGCGTGGCGCACCGCCTCGATCGTCTCCAGGTGCGGCGTCAGCTTCTGCACCTGGCGGTAGTAGGCCATCGCCTCCTCTTCGCGCCCGGTGCGATCGCACACCGCCGCCAGGTTGTGCAGCGACGGGACATGATCGGACTGCAGGTACACTGCCTTCTTGAAAGCGTCCTCCGCCTGCTTCCACTCTTCCAACTCCATGTGCGCGAGACCGAGAGCATACCGCAGGTTGGCGTTGTATTTGAGATATTCCATCGAGGTGGCCAGCGCCGCGGCCGCGTTCTGATACTGCTCGGCCTTGAGCAGGGTGAGCCCGCGGCTGTAATAGGAGCGGCCCAGCGCCGGCCGCAATCCTTTGTAACTGGCGTCCAGGCCGCGGACCCTCTCCAACTGCTCGATGGCGCCCTCGAAGTCCTCCAGCTTGTGCATCGCCACGGCCATGTTGTACCGGGCGTTGGCGTGATCCGGATCCTCCTCGAGGACCTTCCGGAGTATCTTCAGCCCAGCCAGTTCCTGGTCCGCGCGGCACAGCAAGGTACCGAGACCGGCCCGCGCCTCCAGCAGCGTCGAGTCCTGCGCGATTGCTTGCTCGTAGTGGCGGCGAGCGTCGACGAAGCGGCCCTGGAGGTGCAGGATCACCGCCATGTTGCAGTGGGCCTCAGGAAACTCCGGCTGCAACTCCAGCGCCTCGCCCAGCTGTCGGAGCGCTTTGTACGGTCGTCCGTCCTGATGGTAGGCGTTGGCCAGCTGCACTTTCAGGCCCGCATCGTAGGGACTCAGGTTAACCTTGTTGCGGAGGAAGCGCACCTTCTCCTTAGCCCAGATGTTATATTTCTGCCTGGCTTCGGATTCCTCCACCATCCCCACACCCGAGAGGAGCAGCAGGAGGAGGAGAGACGCCGTCACGGCTGGAATTTCTGAATGCGGTTGTTGAAGGTGTCGGCCACGTAGATAAAGCCGGCCAGGTCGCGGGCGATGCCGCCGGAGATCACCGGGCGCTCCATCAGGCTTCCGGTCCTTAGATCATCCACGACCGTCGCCTTTCCCGCAAATTGGAACTGTCCTTCCGCGGGGCCTTCCGCACCCCACCGGGTGAGGTACTTGCCGGCACGGAAGACCTCTATACGGGAGGCACCGGCATTGACCACGAAGGCGCGGTTAGATTGCTCGTCGATCACGAAATCCGTGGGCCGTTGTAGCAGGCCGTTGCCCACATCCTCGGGCGACAGCGGGTCGCGACCGATGGTGACCGCCGAGGTCGAACGTTCCACTCCCTTGTAGACCACCAGCCGCGGAGCCTTCCAGCCCCCAGCCGTCAACTGCACCGGCTCCACCAGCGCGGCGAAGTTGCCCTTCCAGAACCGCAGGCTCGAGACCAGCAGAGGCGGGATCGAGTACTGCGCCAGGCGCTCGCCGGCGGCGCTGAACTGCTGCAGCTGGCTGATGCTCTCAACGAAGGGGTAGTCGTCCCTGTCAATGGCGATATGGCGGGCGAAGAGACCGGCCAACGGCTGCGTCCACAGCAGCGCGCCTTCGGGGCTGAACTTGCTCCAGTGCGCCTGCGGTACCGCGTCCGACTCGAACACGTTAAAGACGACGTAGAGGTTGTCCTGCGAATCCAGCGCCAGCGTCGGCCCGTCCAGGCTGCCGGTCTCCACAGCGGCCGGCCGGCCGCTGGTAAAGACCAGATCAGGCAGCGGGTTGCCAGCACGGTCGAAGCGGGCGACGTGGCTGGCGCCGACGCCGACGGCGGCCACCACACCACGACGGCTGACGACCAGGCGGGTGGGATGGAAAGGTCGGGGCTCTTCCGGCAGCTGCCAGGAATTGACGAAGCGGTGCAGACCACCCCGCACCGGGAGGCTGGCCTGGGATGCCAGGACCTCTTTCTCTCCAGCGTAATGGCGCACCACCCGGTACGCGTACTCCCGATCTGCCCGCAGGCCGGTGTCGACGAAGGTGGTGTCCTCGAGCGCCGGGCACTCGCCGATCGGAATGAAGCCGACGCCTGTGGAACGCTCGATCGCGTAACGGGTGAAACCCTTCTTGGGGCTGCGGTCGCAAGTCAGCCGCGCCGCGGCGGTGACGCTGGCGAAGTGGTCGAGCAGAACCGGCGGCCGATCCGGGCGCGTGACGGTAGCCCAGGGTCCGATACAGGCTCCGAGACAGGCTCCGAGCACAAGCGAGAAGAGGTATGGGAAGACCCTGAAAATACTGCACATAGCAAGCAGAGACGATAGGCGGCACTAGGTGTGATGTCAAGAAACGACCCGGCGCTCCAAACCGGAGAAAACGGTGGTAGATAAAGCCGGCTCCGTTTACATTAAGGCCATGGCGCGCAAATCCATCGCCCCCAGGCTTAGATCCGCACTCACACCGTTGCTGTGTAGCGCCCTATTCTACCACTGCAGCTCTGCGCCGCCGGAAAGACCCTTGGCGCCGTCCGAGCAGACACCCACGGCCGGAATCAGCCTGTCGGTGCCTCTGCCCAAAGCACTCGTCATCGTGGTCGACAAAGTGGTCGCCACGTTGGAGGTACCGGGCCTGCAGACGATCGTCAAGGAGCTCACGGTCACGCCGCTGGGGCCGGCGACCGGCATCATCGGTCCCCTACCACCGTCGACCGGCCTGACGGTCACGCTGAGCGGCTTCGACCTGGACGGAGAACTGCTGTTCAACGGACAGCGACGCGGCCTCGCCATCACCGCCGGCGACACGACCCGCGTCACCATCGAGCTGATCCTGGTCCAGGAGATCGACCTGGAGGAGCCCGAGCCGGCTGATGCCCCGGTGGCCGATCCGGGTGAGGAACCGGGCGGTGGGCCGGGCGACGATCCACCCGCGGCTACCGACACCTCCGAGTAGCTCTACCGATCCACCCCCCACGCCGCACCTGCGGCGACAGGCAGGCTCCATGACCGCACCGTTCATCATCAGCATCTCCGGCATTCGCGGCATCGTCGACCAGTCTCTCACCCCCGCGGTCGTCGCCCGCTTCGCCGCGGCCTTCGGGCGCTGGCTCACGCCGGGCGCGCGGGTCGTGCTCGCCCGCGACACCCGCCCCTCCGGCGCTGCGTTCGCCGAAATCGCCGCTGCTGCGCTGCGCGGCTGCGGCTGCACCGTGCTCGACCTGGGGCCGAGTACAACGCCGACTGCCAAGCTGATGGTGCTGGAGCTGCAGGCAGATGGCGCCCTGATCCTCACGGCCAGCCATAATCCGGCGGAGTGGAACGGGCTGAAGCTGATCCGGGGCGACGGCATCTTCCTCAACGCCGACCAGAGCGCGGCCGTAGAGCACATCTTCCACGCCGGGGAGACGCCGGCGTTGGAGCAGGGTGGGGGCGAGGCAGTGGACGCCGACTGGGCACGCCAGTGCCACCTGGGGAGACTGCTCGAGCACGTCGATGCCGACGCGGTGCGCCGTGCCGGCATCACGGCCGCGGTCGACTTGTGCAACGGAGCGGGGGGCCTGCTTATCCCGCAGCTGCTGCGGGATCTCGGCGTCGAGGCGGTCTGCCTCAACGCCGAGCCCGACGGCCTGTTCGCCCACGACCCCGAGCCGGTGCCCGCCAACCTGGGCCAGCTGAGCGCGGCCGTCCGCGAGTCCGGCAGCAACATCGGCTTCGCCGTCGCTCCGGATGCGGATCGGGTGGCCCTGGTCGATGAGAACGGCCGGGTCGTCGGCGAAGACTACACCCTGGGTCTGGCGGTCCAGGCCCGGACCAACGGCAGGCGCGGCACGGTGGTGACGACCCTGTCTACCTCGCAGGCTGTCAGCGACGCCGCTGTCGCCAACGGCTGCGCGGTCCTGCTCACCCCGGGCGGCGAGGTTCATGTGGTCGAGGCCATGCTCGAGTGCGAGGCGCTGATCGGGGGGGAGGGGAACGGCGGCGTCATCCTGACGGAAGTGAACCCGGGGCGGGACGCAGCCGTCGGCGTAGCCCTGGCCCTGGAGGCCATCGCCCACGCTGGCAGGCCACTCTCCCATCTCGTGGATGCGCTCCCGGCCTACAGTATCGAGAAGCGCAAGGTCGACTGCGGGCCGGAGCGGCTGGAGAGGACCGTGGCAGATCTGTGCGCCCACTACCCGGACGCGATGGTGCACCCGGTGGAGGACGGCAGTAAACTCTACCTCAGCGGCCGGCTCGAATGCCCCTGGCTGCATCTGCGGGCATCCAACACCGAGCCGATCGTGCGCATTCTCGCCGAGAGCGGCAGTGCTAGCGAGGCGCGGCAGCTGTGTGACGAGGCCGAGGCGCGACTGACGGGCGTGTGAGAATTTGAGCCCGAGCTACTCCAGCTCGAAGCCGGTGATGGAGACGTCGATGACCGACCCCTTCCTCATCAGGCGCTCGTTGACGTGGGCGACGATGGCCTGCCGCACGTTCTCGATACGGCGCGGATGCTCCAGCTCCTCGCGGGTCATGCTGCTGAGCAGGGCGATGAGCTCGTGCCTCAGCTCGATCCGCTTGCGCTTGATCTCCACCAGACCCTCTTCGGGGGGACAGACCTTGAAGGCGGCGCGCACACGCAGACGCCGATCGAGGGCACCCGCCGGGTTGACTCGCACCTCTTCGATATCCGTATAGACCGGGCAGTCAGCTTCGTTGTACTGCGGCATCGGTGCACACCCGCTCGAGCCCCCCGATGCCAGAGCCAGCCACGTCGCCAGCGCCAGGTACGCTTTCACGGGACCGACTATTCCTGCGGGGTTGTGGATGTTTCCTTGAGAATGGAGCGGGACTCCCGTTCGAGGGAGGGAAGACCGCCAACCTGGGACATGTCGGCGCGATCCTCGATGAGCCTGGTGAGCTGGTCGAGGCTTTTATGGGCGCGGGCGGTGATCTGGTTGCGTTCCGACATGGCGCTAAACAGGTCGACGGTGATCTCCATCGCCGCGAGGACGGCGACGCGGCTGGTGGACAGGCGACCCGAATGGAGCTCGGCGATCTCCCGCATCTTCTTGTCGACGAAGGCGGCGATGCGCTGGACTTCCGCCACATCACCCTCGCTCGAGATTGGATAACGCTCGCCGAAGATCTCGACGTTCACCCCTTTTACGTCCTCGCTCATGCTGGTAAATATAACCGGCGCCGGGAAGAACCCGCAAGCGTCAGGACTGCCGCTGACGCGCTCCGCGCGGACGGGCTCAGCGCTCGACGACCATGTCGCTGTAGGATCCGTCGATCAGCTGGTCCTCGTCGATCTCCAGCGCCCGCATCAGGGTCTCCACCCGCTGGCGGCTCTCATCCACCCCCTGCTCTTCGGTTACCGCCTCCAGCTCGACGAAGTGCCCCAGGCCCTCCACGTCGTCGAGGTGAATGCGCACGTTCTCCCAGAGCCACACCTGCCGCGTCTTCTCCACTTCTACCCATGAGCCGAGCAAGCCGTCCAGGATGCTGCGCAGGGCCTCCGGGTCGGTGGTCGCCGAGATCTCGTAGTCGCTGCGCTTGGGCCCGGAGCTGTCCTCCCGCCGGTAGTAGATCAGCTGGCCCTCGTCGACGGCGAGCTGGCGGAGTTTGAGACGACCCCTGGCGACGTTGAAGTAGGTGTCCTTCTGCTGGAACACACCGGCCGGCCCGGCTCCCAGCGAGCTGAGGATCTGCTCGGCCCGCTCGCGATCGGCGTACCTGGCTTTGATCTCGATGTTGGTCATTGCGTCGTCTCTTCTCTCCACCCGCGACGGCCCGTCGATCGCCGCCGCCCTGTAGCCGCCGTCAGTCCTGCAGCAGCGCGCGCACCGCCGCGGCCACGCAGCTGGCGGTGAGCCCGTATTTCTCCAGCAGATCGTCGTTGGGCGCCGACTCTCCGAAGCAGTCGGCCACGCCGATCCGCCGCATCGGTGTTGGACGGTGCTCACCCAGCGCCTCGGCGACCGCGCCACCCAATCCACCAATCACGGTGTGGTCCTCGGCCGTGACCACCGCGCCAGTCGCCGCCGCGGCGACTACCGCCTCCACGTCCAGCGGCTTGATCGTAGGCAGGTGCAGGAGGCGGACCGAGATGCCCTCGGCCGCCAGTTGCCCCACTGCCTCCAGCGCCCGCACTGTCTGCACACCGGTGGAGATGATGGTCACATCCCCACCGTCGCGGGCGACGACGCCCTTGCCGATCTCGAAGCGGTAGTCAGCCGGAAAGATGGTCGGATGCGGGTCGCGAGTGAAGCGGATGTAGACCGGCCCGTCGTGGTAGTTGGACGCCAGCATTGCCGCCCGGGCCTCGACCCCGTCGGCAGGCGCGATCACCGTCATACCCGGCATCGACCGCATCACCGCGATGTCCGCCATCTCCTGGTGCGTCTTGCCCGTCAGCCCGGTGAGCAGGCCGGCATAGGCCCCGCCGATCTTAACGTTGAGACCAGGCTGCGCAACGACGACCCGAAGCTGATCCAGGTCCCTGTTGACGACGAAGCAGGCGAAGCTGGAGATCCAGGGGATCAGGCCGCAGGTTGCCATGCCGGCGGCCACTCCCATCATGTTCTGCTCGGCGATGCCCATCTGCAGGAAGCGCTCTGGTCGCTCCTGCGCAACTTTGTCGGCCTTGGTAGAGTTGGCCAGGTCGCCGTCGAGGACGTAGACCCTCTCGTCCTGGTCAATCAGCTCTATCAGGGTATCGCCGAAGACGTCGCGCTGCGCCGCCACCTGCTCTCCCACGACCAAGGTCATAGCGCCTCCTCCTGCGCCGCCAGCTCGCCGAGCGCGGCCTGCAACTCCTCGTCGCTGGGCGGCTTGGCGTGCCAGTTGAAGTCATTCTCCATGAAGGAGATGCCCCTGCCCTTGGTGGTGCGGGAGACGACGATCGTCGGCGCCTCCGTCGCCCGGGCGCGGTGGCCGGCGTCGACGATCTCGTTAAGGTCGTGACCGTCAATCTCGATGGTCGCCCAGCCGAACGAGCGCCAGCGCTCCACCGGGTTCTCCTGTGCCGGTTGCCGCGCCAGGTCGGTGTAGCCC
>CAYWBJ010000065.1:0-5964 GCA_964456165.1 uncultured Gemmatimonadaceae bacterium
CAGTATGATTTGTTTTAATAGAGCTAAATATATAGGCTTAATCAATTGACTTGCCCCCATCTATGTATCTACACCCAGATTTAGGATGCGGTTGCTGATAACGATCCTGAGTCCTCTTCGGGCGCCGGTGGGTTATAGCCGAGCGCACTATGTGGGCGGCCCTGATTGTAATCCCGGCGCCAGTCCTCCGTCAACACCTTAGCCTCCTCCAACGTCGTGAAAATCTCCCTGTTGAGGAGTTCATCCCGGAGCTTTCCGTTGAAGCTTTCGACGTAACCGTTCTCCCAGGGACTGCCCGGTTCGATAAATAGCGTTCCGACACCAAGATGACGGGCAGCCTCGATGATCGTCTTGCCCTCAGAAATCAGGATCTCCGTCTGACGGAGATCGCCGATAATCTGCTCAGCTGTGTGCCGTTTCCTGGCCATAGGGCCCCCTTTCTGCGTCCCATATCCTAACTTTAGGACTGGGAACATTATAGGGGGGCAGGTCAGTGGTGATGAAGGAGATGCCAGCTTGTCTCCAGGGGGCCGTCCGGCGAGATTTGGAGTCCTGAGACCACCCGCCAAGGGATATCAGCTGAAGATTCAATCAGGGAGGAAGCCTTATGGGCACCGCGGATATCATGCCCGATATAGCCAACATCAAAGCTACCCGAGTCTCGGCCCCGCCAACCTGGGCGCTGCTGGAGCGCAAGCTCATCAGCCTCATGGAGAAGGGCGCCCACATGATGAGCGCCAAGTACGCCGAGCGCAGCGGTGCGTGGTACTGGCGTGACGATCTGGACGACTACTACGAGCGATCGTACAACTGGTGCCTGCTGTACAACATGGGTGGCGACGAGAGCCTCGTGGACCTGGCGCTCAAGCACTGGAACGCCTCGACGCGGTTGTTCGACGACCGGGACAACAACCGGGCCAACAACATGGATTACCTCCACGGCACCACCCCGATGAGGCTGAAGCACAACATCCACAACGAATACTTCAGCATCGCCCACCCCGGTGACGCCGAATGGCACCATATGGGCGAGGGCAACATGGGGTTCTACGACCTCGGCCTCGGCGACCCGACGATCTCGGAGAACGTGCGT
The DNA here is from genome assembly GCA_964456165.1 of uncultured Gemmatimonadaceae bacterium. GTDB lineage: Bacteria > Latescibacterota > UBA2968 > UBA8231 > UBA8231 > CAYWBJ01. The sequence goes on from CAYWBJ010000065.1 coordinate 1,094, forward strand.
CGAGCTCGAAGGTTCGCGGACATGTTTCTCGGCGAGGATCCCGAATCGCCGATCTGGGATGCCGAGCACAAAATCATCCGGTCTCCCATGCATGGCAGCCTGGGACCGTATCACAATGCCACGCTCGACGAGGTCAAGAGCTTTCTGCACGGCGGCAGCTCGACGGCCCCCAATTGGGCCCCCAGGCCCATGGGCCGACGCGCCTCGATCTATCCCGTGGTCGAAGATCCCGAACTCGGTTGGTGGGATGACCCGAAACGGGCGGATGAAATCGTCTCTGCGTTCAACCACGTCGTCCTCGACGGCGATTCTGTCGCGAACCTGGGCGCCACCGGCCTCGTGACCAACGCCTACCTCTACACCGGCGACGAGAAGTACAAGCGCTGGGTCGTCGACTACGTCGAAGCGTGGATGGCCCGCATCGAGCAGAACGACGGCATCATCCCCGACAACGTCGGGCCGACGGGCAAGCCCGGCGAGCACCGCGACGGCGTCTGGTGGGGAGGCCTCTACGGCTGGAACAGTGCCTATGGCTGGAGCCACGTCTTCCACGCCATCGGCGTGGCGTCTGAGTGCGCCCTGTTGCTCACCGGAGACATGGGTTACCTCGACCTGCTGCGCTCGCAGGTTAAGATGCTCCTGGACCACTCGATCACCCGCGAGGACGGCCACCTCATGGTCCCCTGCAGGGCGACGCCGGATGGCTTCGTCTACGACTGCGAGGGGGAAACCACCGCCACGACGAAGCTGCGCATCTACGAGCTGGCGCACCTCTACCACGCGTCGATGTCCAGGGAGGACTACGAGATCATCTGTCGAGTCCGCGAGGGTGACAAGGAGCGCGACTGGAACAAAGAGGAGATCGGGGCGGCGAGGGCCGAGTGGTTCTCCGAATACAGCCGCTTCCAGTACTACGACGGCAAGAATCCGGACTGGCCCGAGAAAGCGCTGGCGCTGCAATACGAGGAAGCGCTCAAGGCGTATCACACGATGGAGAGCGACACGCGCACGGTGCCGGAGATCATCGAGGACAACCAGGAGCCGGTGAACGCCGTCTTCACCAAGGTCCTGACCCAGGTGATGCTAGGCTCGCCGCAGTACATGTACCACGGAGGGATGCTGCGGGCGACGGTGCGCTACTTCGACCGGGATCGAGCGCGTCCGGGCTTGCCGCCGGACGTTGCCGTGCTCGTCGACGAGCTGAGTGCCGAGTCCGTGGGAATCCAGCTCGTGAACACGGGAAGGCATGAAACGCGAAATCTGATAGTACAGGCCGGGGCCTTCGGGGAGCACCAGTTCACTCAGGTGCGGTACGACGATGGCGGCAGCGAGCGTACAGTGCCGTGCGACGGAAAGTACTTCGCGCTGGAGCTGCCACCATCGACGGCGATTCGGGTGCAGGCGGGAATGCGACGGTTCGTGAACCAACCCAGCTACGCCTTCCCCTGGCATGGTGATACCATTCCGGTGCCATTCAGATAACAATTCAGATGCAGGTCGAGAACACCGAGGAAAACGCACTAGTCAGGCAGCGAAGGAGAAGATGAAGATGCAATGGAGATGGTCAGCGCTAGGGCTGTTGATGGCTGGAGCGGCGGCGGCGCAGGATCCGGCGGTGATGCCCGGGACGGTTCCAACGGAGCGGCCGAGCGAGAACATCGCCCTCGGGGCAAGCTACACGTTGGACCCAGCGCCGAATTACGGACCCAGCACCGACGCCGCCGATAGCGTGCAACTGACGGATGGGGCGTATACGGTGGGCTATTTCTGGACACAGCCGTCGACGGTGGGCTGGCAGCAAGCGAAGCCGGCGTACGTAACGCTGGATCTGGGTGCGGTGAAGCCGATTCGGGGTGTTTCGTTCCACACGGCCGGGGGTTTCGCAGACGTTACCTGGCCGCTGACGATCCGCGTCCTGGTGGCGGGTGAAGATCGGCAGTTCCGTGAAATCGGCGACCTGGTGCAACTGAGCGCCCGACAACACGGCCGGATCGAACCGGTGAAGGCGAACGACGCCGTGTGGGCCCTGGCCGCGATGGGCTTCAACGATGCCGAGATCGATCATCACTATAACCTCCACCGCGACCGCTATACCGGGGAGATAACGGCCGAATTACGTCAGCAGATCATCCGCGATCTGAACGAAGAGCGCGCCGCACGGTATGGGACCTATCGGTACTGGACGGACCGGCTGCGAACGCACGGCCGCTACGTCAGCCTGGTTGTGTGGAGCGAGCCGTTCACGTTCGTGGACGAGATCGAAGTCTACGCGGGAGAGCCGGAGTGGGTAGATGAACCGCTGCCGGGTTCTGGCACCGCGGACCTGAGCGTTTTCGGTCAACGACTCATCATCCAGAAGGGGATCCACACGCGCCTAGTGCGGGACATCGAGGCCCTGAGAGAAGCGGCGCAGCAGGAGGGGATCCCGGAGCAGACGCGGCGCGACGTGCTAAGCGAACTGGCGGCCCTGGAAGCGAATTTGGGGCAGGCCAGCGCGGCCTTCGGGGAAGATTTCCGAGCCGTACTGCCGTTGAATGAATGGCACGAAAGGGTGATGCGGACGCAGGCGTCGCTCTGGCGCGCCAGGAGTCTGGAGCCGCTCACGTTCTGGCGCTCGAAGCTGTGGGATCCGGTTCTCTACATCGGCATGCCGAACTCAGCCGCCGCGCTGACGGCCGGGGTGGTGCCGACCGCACCGGCGGAACCTGCGCTCGATGTGCATCTGATGCGGAAGGAATACCGCGCCGCCGCCTTCAACGTGAGCAACAGCACTGACGAGCTGATGCAGGTGAGCTTCCGCTTGAGCGGGCTGCCCGGGGGCGACAATCCCGGATACGTGACCGTTCACGAGGTGCTCTGGACGGATACGCGACCCGGGGTGCCGGTGGCGGCGGCCCTGCCGGAGGTGGTTGCTCAGAAAAATCTGTACACGGTCTCCGTGCCCTCGGGCATGACGCGGCAGGTGTGGCTGACCTTCCATCCGGTGGACGTAGAGCCGGGGGTGTATGAAGGCGAGGTCGTCGTCGAGTCGATGGATGGAGGGAAGCGCTTTCCGTTGCACATGCACTTGTATCCGCTGGACTTCCCGGAGAAGCAGTCGCTACACCTGGGCGGCTGGGACTATACGGACGAGATCGCTGAATTCCTCGCCGTGACAGACCAGAACCGGCTGGAGCTCATCGCGCACCTGCGCGAACACTTCGTCGACTCGCCGTGGGGCACGCCGCGGATGGTGAATCCGTTCTACCCGGACGTGCGGGGCGCGTATGATGCGCAGGGGGCGATGACGACGCTACCCGAGACGGCCAAGTTCGATAAGTGGCTCGAGTTGTGGCCGGGTGCCGCCCGCTACTTCCTGTTCGCGAAAGTGGGTAGCCGATTCGTGTCTTCGGGTGACGGGGAGTACTCATGGGGCATCGACACGCCGGAATTTGCGACCGCGGTAAAGGCGTGGGCGAAATTCTGGGTAGGACATGCAGTGGAGAAGGGGCTGAAACCGGAACAGCTGGTGGTGTTGCTGGTCGATGAGCCCGATGAAGATCCGGATCGGGACCACATTATTCTGGCGTGGGCAAAGGCTATCCGGGAAGCGGCTCCGGGCGTCCGAATCTGGGAGGACTTGAACCACCGCGACATGAACAAGGTGAATCAGGCGATGATCGATGCGTGCCACATCTTGAGCCCGCACATCAAGATTTTCTTGAACACCTCCGGGCCCATACGGCCTGACGCTGCAGGGGAAGCGTATCGCGCCTACTACAAGAAGAAGCAGGAGCAGGAGATTGCGCTGGAGTTCTACAATGCCGATGGCCCGACGCGGCTATTGGATCCGTACGCCTATTACCGGCTCACGGCCTGGTGGTGTTGGCGTTATGGGGCGGAGGGGATGACCTTCTGGTCGCTGACCGACACCGGCGAGTCCTCGTCGTGGAACCCGTATCTGAATGTGCGGAATTCCTACGCACCGATGTTCATCGACGAGAACTCGGTGACGGCCGGAAAACACCTAGAAGCCCAGCGGGAAGGGGTGGAGGACTACGAGTATTTCGCCATGTTGGCTCGGGCGATCCGCCAGGCGTCTGCGCAGGGGCAGACCGATCCGCAATTGGAAGAGGCGCGTCGGTTGCTCGAGAGCCTGCCGGTGAGTGTGAGTGATGCGGCGCTCTCCCGGCGCACCAAGTGGTTGGACGAAACAATGGACCGCACGCTGGCGGACAGCGCGCGGATTCAGGTATTGGCGGCATTAACGACGTTGGCTGAGCGCTGAGTTCAAGCGTTTCGTTTCGGCGCGCGAGCGCTGTGTGTTGGGCCACCGTTACATCTTCGGGGGTCCGTGGCCTAGCTCGACCAGTCGGGAGATCATTCGTTGGACGCGCGGGCGGGCGCTGTTCAGTATCGCGACCGTCGGGCGCACGGACCATTTGGTCCTGCGGTAGATCTGCTTCAATTCCTCGGTCTGCGCGTCGTTCTTTGGGTTGGCAAAGAAATTGATGGCGTGCTGATGGCGGCCGCTGGGTAGGCCGCCGAAAGAAGCGTGCAACACGCATTCGGTGAACACGACGATGTCCCCCAGTTCCACCTCGAGGGCGACGCAGGGAATCTCCTCCAGTGTCAAGCCGAACGCGGTGAAGTCGGGATCGTCGTTGAGGCCACGTAGCGGCGCCAGCAGATCCGGTACGCCGACTTTTTGGGACCCGGGTACGACCCTAAGGCATCCGGTATCTCTGGTCAGGTGGTCCAGGTAGAATCCGATCTTAACGAAACGCAGCCCCCCTTGCACCTGCCGCCCACCGTGCCATGGTGTCGAACCCACTCGCAGTCTCCCCTCCTTCTAGGCACTGGTGCTCCTGGCCGGCCAACACCGCCTGAAG
>CAYWBJ010000066.1:0-14128 GCA_964456165.1 uncultured Gemmatimonadaceae bacterium
TTGGCAGGGCGACCGGTAGCGAGGCCGGCGGCATGGCGCCCGAGTCGTATCGCATCCGCGCCGACGACTCGTCCCTGCGGGTCCTGGGCGCCGACGATCGGGGCACCTTGTACGGCGTCTACGCCCTCATCCACGACTACCTGGGCGTGGCCTGGCCCCACTTTCGCGAGAGTGAGGAGACGATCCCCAGCAAGAAGTCGATCCGCCTCTCTGACATCGACCACTACGACGAGCCCTACCTGCAGAACCGCCACCTGATCATGGAGGCGGACCCGCGCACGGCCGCAGGCCGGGACTTCTTCGCCTGGGCGGCGAAGAACCGCCTCAACCGGGTCTCGCTGAGGGGGGGCGAAGCGGCTGCGGCCAAAGCCGAGGAGGAGGCCGGAAAGCGCGGGCTGGAGGTGGTGATCGGCGGCCACAATTTCGGCGGCTGGATGCCGGCGGACGAATACTTCGAGAGTCATCCCGACTATTTCGCGCTGATCGACGGTAGACGCCAGCCCTTGAGCATCTGTGCGACCAACCCGGCCGTCATCGCCCTGCACGTCGAGAAAATCCTCGAATTCACCGCCAAGTACCCCGGCATTCGGCATCTGGGCTTCTGGGCCTACGACGGCTACGAGTGGTGCGAGTGCGCCTGCTGCGAGGCGGTGGAGAAGCAACCCTGGTACTCGCCGGTGAACCCCAACTCGGTCGAGGGCGGCAGGACCCGGATGCACACCTATCGCTACCTGAGGTTCTGCAACGAGGTGATCGGCCGGGTGGCGGCGAAGCGTGCGGACGTGCGCTTCGAGCTGATCGCCTACTGGGCCACCCTGGACACGCCGCCGAAGCTCGACTTTGAGGTCCACCCCAGCGCCAATCTGATGGTGGCGATGATCGAGCGGATGTACGACCGGCCGCTGAGCCACAAGCTGACCCCGGCAGAGGCGAAGGGATTGACCGCCGACCTGCACGAGCCGTGGGATCGGACGAAATACGGATACTACCCAGACATGCTGCGCCGCTGGCGCAAGGTATTCAACGGGCCCCTGTACTTCTACGAGTACTACACCGCGTCCCTCGGATGCCTGAACTGTCTGTTCCCGATGATGTACACAATCCGGGAAGACAGCCGGTTCTACAAGAAGCTGGGCGCCCAGGGATTCGGCAGCCAGGGCTGGCTGCACAACTGGCCGGCCTACCGGGTCAGCTACTGGTACTCGGCCACGGCCAGCTGGGACGGCGACTCGAGCCACGAGCAGATCCTCGGGTGCTACTGCCGCGAGTATTTCGGCCGCGCCGGAGAGGCGATCTTCAACATCTTCCGCATCCTGGAGAAGTCGTTCGCGCGCCACCGGATCGGCCTGCACCTGCGCCAGATGGTGCTAACCTTCGACCCGAAGACGATGGCCAGGTGCGCGCCCCACCTCGCGCAGGCGAAGAAGAGAGCGAACGACGGGCGCACCAGGGCGCGGGTCGATCAGATCGGGGTGCTACTGGAGTATGGGGCCAGGCTGCGCGAGTGCGCCGAGGCCGGGAAGGCGGCCAACGCGAAGTTGCAGGCGGGAGAGTGGGCCGGAAGCTACGGCGAGATCGCCCGGCAGATGGAGCTCCAGCTGAAGATCGTCAAGCTGCTCGAACGCCGGGACATCTTCTCGGACCGGGACCGGGATTACGTCCACAAGCACTTCGCCGGTCGCGGCTCGTACTGGACCCGGAACGAGTGGGGGATGTTCCACCTGTTCAAGAAGCTGGAGCCGCTCGAGTTCGTGATCCACTGACCCGGAGCCCATCTCGCGGTCATCGCGTGCGGCGTCTCGAGCACCTGGGCGAGCAGATCCGCGTCCATCGCCAGCGTTTCGTGCAGGATGAGCCGATGGCGAAGTGCTGATCGGGGCGACGGTGGCCGTGGAAGGGCTACCGCCGGGTGGACCAGCGGCAGCGGCTATTGCATACGGCAGCTGCCCCCAGGGGAGCACAACCAGGTATTTACCGACCTCGTCTATCTCCCCGTCGTGAGACCGATCTGGGAGGTCCAGCTCGCCCAACGGTTGGCAGGGGACAAACGTTGCTGTCCTTGTTGTGCGGCAGCCGCCAGGCGCGATATTGGTGAATCCTTTATCTCCCATCAAAGGACAGGATGATGGCGGACTCGCTGGCAGCCGTGGCAGCGGCCATGGTGCCGGCCGGCAGGGGCCTGCTGGCCGCGGACGAGGACCCGGCTACCCTGCAGAATCGCTTCGACCCGATCGGCCTGGAGGCATCTGTCGAGAACGGCCGGATCTACCGGGAGCTTCTCTTCACCGCTCCGGGCATCGAGGCGCACATCAGTGGTGTCATCCTGTTCGACGACACGCTGCGCCAGTCCACATTCGATGGTACCGCCTTTCCCGATTACCTGGCCGGGTGTGGGATGGCGCCCGGGATCAAGGTGGATCTGGAGCCGGGCGACCTGCCGGGATTTCCGGGTGAGTTCGTTACCGAGGGATTGGATGGTCTGCCGCGGCGCCTGGAGGAGGCGCGGGAGTTGGGAGCCTGTTTCGCCAAGTGGAGAGCGGCAATCGCTGTCGGCGCGGGGATTCCGACGCGGGCCTGCATCGACGCCAACGCGCATGCCCTGGCCCGTTATGCGGCCTGCTGCCAGGCCCATGGGCTGGTCCCCATCGTCGAGCCGGAGGTGGTGATGGACGGCTCACACACAATAGAGGACTGCGAGGTATACACGACCGAGACGCGCGCTCGGGTCATGGCTCACCTGCACGAGCACCAGGTGGCGATGGACGGAATCGTGCTCAAACCCAGCATGGTGCTGTCGGGGAAGTCCTGTCCGGCGCAGGCAACTGCTGACGCAGTGGCGGCGGCGACGAGGCGGTGCTTCAGCGAGCGGGTGCCGGCGGCCGTTTCGGGCATCGCCTTCCTCTCGGGTGGTCAGTCGCCGTTGCAGGCCACGGCCAACCTGGACGCGATTAACCGGCTGGGACCGCACCCGTGGCAGATGAGCTTCTGCTACGGCCGGGCGCTGCAGGCCCCGGTGCTTGATGCCTGGAAGGGAAGAGAGAATTTCCGGGAGGCGGCTCAGGCGGCCTTCCTCCACCGCGCCAGGTGCAACGGTGCGGCGGCACTCGGCCGCTACGCCGAGGAAATCGAAGGTGGCAGCTGAGCGACCTGCCCGCCGCGGGGCCGGCGCTGCCTGAGGCTCCTCCGCCGGCCACCGCGTTTACATTGACGCGACCCTCGCCGCACAGGAGGAGCACTACCCGGAGCGGGGCACATTGAAGGACGTCGAATGAACGCAAGCTGCCTGTCCCATTGTCTGACGGACGCCGAGCGCGAGGAGTTCGAGGAGCGGGGGTATCTCGTATTCGAGGCGGTGCTCTCATCCCCGACCGTCGCCAACCTGATCGCGGTCAGCGACCGACTTGACGCGCAACTGCGCTGCGAACGGGGCGTAGGTCCCCACGAAAGGATGACCGTGCGCGACGTCCTGTGGCGCGACGCTGCGCTCCTGGACCTTATCGATTGCCCGACGGTCTTCCCGAAAGTCTGGGGTGTGCTGGGCTGGAACATCCAGATATACCACTCGGTTCTGGCCTACAGCCCACCGCCGCCACCCGGGACCGACGCCGTGCAGATACAGGGGTGGCACCAGGACAGCGGACAGCTCAACGCCGACCTCGAGCTGCACCCGCGTCCGCGGATTTCGGTTAAGGTCGGCTTTTTCCTCAGCGACTGCAGCCAGCCCGGCCGGGCCAACCTGTGGGTCGTGCCCGGGAGCCACAGGCGGGAGGAGATCCGTATCCCGGACGGGACCCAGCCCAACGGGGCGGAGCCGGTTCTCTGCCCCGCGGGCGGCGCCGTACTGTTCGATCGCCGGATCTGGCATACCGCCAGCTCGAACACCTGCGACGTCACCCGCAAGGTCCTGCTGTACGGCTACAGCTACCGCTGGTTGCGCCCGCGTGACGATCAGTCGGTGGAGCACCTCTACGAGCGCTGCGACCCGATCCGCCGGCAGCTCCTGGGGGCCAGTCCGACCGGCGGCTTCGGCTACACGTCGCCTACCGACGAGGACGTGCCCCTGCGCGGCTGGTTGCGCGAGCATCTGGGCGAGCCCGCGGAGCCTGCTTAGTGGCCCGATTCAAGAATAGGATGGCATTGGTGCGCTGCTGCATTCCGGTTGGCGGCGTTGCGGCGCCCCGGCCCGTCACCTTATACCTGCATACGGCGCCTTACGCCTGGGCCTGCTCGCGCTGCACCCGGGCCGGCAGGCCGTCCCCTGGCACCTCGGCCGAGACGATGCCGAGCGAGCGGTCCTCATGCGGCAGATCGACCCGGCAGAAACCGCGCCGGTGCGATTCGCGCAGACCGATGGCCACCTCGAGCGCTGCCCGCGCGTCGACGGCACCACAGCGGGGCTTGTCGCCACGCTCCGACGAGTTCAGGATGTCGTCGATGATCGTCAGGCCCATCCCCTGCATGTGCAGGGGAAAGCGATAGGGCACCAGCGCCGGCTGCATCGCGCCCCCTGGGCCGGTCGGCACCGCCTTCCACAGCTCGTACTGCTGCTGCGATTCCAGCAGGCGTATCCGCCCCTCGGTTCCCAGCACGTCGAACTCGCGCCCCGAGGCGGGGCCGCAGTCGTTCGAGCGGAAGTAGCCGCGGGCGCCGCTGTCGAAGGCCAGGTAGCCGTTGCCCTGCGGATCCGCCTCGCTCGCCGCCACCTCGTCCGATTCGATTTCGCCCAGCACCCAGCTGACATTGGCGTCGGCTGCCAGGTAGCGTATGGCGTCGATGCCGTGACTGCCGTTGTGCGACAGACCACAGATGAAATAGCCGGTCACCTGCAGGATTTCGCCGATCTCGCCCTCGTCGATCAGCTCCCGGGCCGCGATGAAGCGCGGGTGCCAGCGGCGGGCGCAGTTGAAGGCAATGGTGACGTCGTTCTCGTCGCAGACCGCGACGATGCGGTCGGCTTCCTCGAGGGACATGGCGATCGGTTTCTCCGCCCAGATTGCCCTGGCACCGGAGCGGGCGACGTCTTCGATGATGCGGCAGCGCGCTCGGGCGCTGGTGCAGATGCTGACAATGTCCGGCTTCTCCTTTTCCAGCATCTCCCGGTGGTCGGCGTGCACATGTCCCCGCAGTCCCCAGCGTTCGGCGTAGATCTCGCGCTGTCCCTCGTGGGGGTCGGCACCGGCGACCAGCTCGGTGCGCTGCGAGGCCGCGTACGACGGCGTGTGGCAATAGGGCAGGTAGATGGGGCCGCCGGCGACTCGTTCGTCGTCGTAGGTGTGTCCCATACGGCCGAGGCCGATCACGGCGGCGCGGTAAAGTGGTGCCATCTGGTATTCCTCCCGGTGTGTTGTGTGGTATTAATGGTCAGTGGATGCCGCCCGCAAAGATAGCTTATAAGCGTCGCGTGGAGGATCGCCGGGGCCTGAACGGAGCTAGTATTGTGAGAGCAGCGTCCCCTTGCCCCGAATGTGCGTTGCCAAGCCGGCCAGTCTGAGTGCGCGCCGCATGACCGCGGCGGGGGCGGCGACCAGCGGCTTACCCTGCCGGCTTTCGAACTCCTCCACAATGTCGTTGACGCGGATCCCGCTGCAGGCTACGACGACGGCCTCCGCCTCAGGGCTGTCCGCCTGCAGCGCCAGGTCGAACCAGACGGTGGCGTCGGCATTGCCTATCTGCCATTCGCTGACAAACTCCTTCGCGCGGGTCCTGGTCACGCGGAAACCGGACCCTTCGAGGCCCTCGGCCAGCGCGGCAAGCTCGTCAACGGGGGCGTCCGTGGCTCCGTAGAAGCGGGCGTCCTGCAGCCAGGAGCTGGCCTCGAAGCGCCCCCTCTCGAAATTGAAGAGCAGGAGGACCGGATCGCGATCGGGGGTGATGAAGAGGGCGCGGAACTCCCACGAATCGATGCTGTGATGGCCGACGAGAAGAGGAGCAGCCCATCGAGCTGCCTCGACTCTAGCCGCGCCCGCACGGCGGCGAGTCGCGCCTGGTATTCCTCTGAACTGAACCAGTTTTCCTTCACTTCTGCCACTTCTGCCTCCGCGTCATCTGAGAGATATACGAGCAGTCGGTATTGGGCGCTCCGTAGAGCCTGCAGGTCCGTCCGCCCGCGAGGGTGCCGTCGTCCTCGCTGAGGATCGGTCGTCTGCGCGAGCTCGTCACAACGGTAGCTTCTCACGCGCCAGGATCACGGCGCTGATCCGCAGGTCTAGGGGACCGTCGTAGCTGAACAGGATCCAGGCGGTTGCGTCCTCCTCGAGTCGGAAACGCTGCTCGAAGAAGCGGTCGCCCGTAAAAGGGACGGAGAGCCACCACGGCGGGTGGATGCTCTCGGTTTGCGGGCGCAGGAACGTGGGGCTGCCGATGGTATAGGGAGTGGCGCGATTTCGGCCGAGCCAGAATTCGGCGAGTTCCTGAAACCGGGCGATCCCGGCGTCAGCCGGCGCGGAGTAGACCGCCATGGCGATCGGCGTGGGGTGGCGCTGGAAGAATGCCGGGAAACCGGATCCCTCGAGGCAGTAACGTACCCGGTAGTTCCCCGGGGGCAGTCCAGCACGGCGGGTACCCAGAAGGATGGGCCCGTCTGCCACCTTCTCTTCTGGGTAATCCCGTCGGTAGACTTCCTCGAAGACGGTCTGGCGATGGGTGGGCGAGAAACCCACCTCGGCATGGGAGAACGCGAGCTCGCCGGCTCCCGAGAATTCTACGAAGCCGTAGCCGAGGCGCGGGTCGACGACATCGAAGAACAGGTCATCGGGGTTTCCCGTCTCCCCGGATAGTGGCTGGCTGAAGCGGTCCTCCCACTGGGAAACGTCGGGCAGGGTGTAGCGTCGGGCGACGTAGAAGTGGCCGCCGATCTCCCCCGGGGCCTGGACGCGAAGGTCCACAAGCCGCGCCCGGAACGAGCCCGGGAGCAGCGGGGGCAGGGAGAGCTGTCCGAGGAATCCGGCGGTATGGGCCGGGTTCTTCGCCAGCAGCCCTCCGCCTGGTCCGACCGTGCCGGTTGCCAGGTGCTCGGGCCGGACCGTCTGCCAGAACATCGCCGCCTTGCCGGCGGCTACATCGTCGATGTAGGGCGAGGTGGCGTCGTCGACCCGGCTGGCGATGCGGTCGCTGCGTCCCCAGATGAAAGGCAACAGGGCGGCCGCGAGGGTGATGCCGATACGCTGAGTCCGGGAATGGGAGTGCGGCACGACGAGGATGAAGAGGGCGGTCAGCAGGATCGACCAGAAGGTGATGTCGAGCAGGGGAAGGCCGCTCTCATGGTTGGGGAAGAAGTGGATGTGTGCGGGGTAAAACCGGCTCGACTCACGGGCGAACAGGTTGTGCCCCTCGTATCCCAGCTCGGGTAGCAGGATGGTGGTAGCGACCGTCTCCAGGCTGACCGCCAGGGTGACGCTGGCGACTAGCAGGGCGAGCCGGCTGCGGGCGACCAGCGGCAGCGCCAGCACCAGGCCGTAGAGCAGGACCGGCAGGGCGGTCACCATGAAGCGCCCGGGATAACAGAAACCGAAATCCCACAAGGGATGCAGACCGTTGGTGGCGGCCGTGGCGAGATAGAGGCCACCGATCATCAACAGGCGCCGATCGCGCGTCCGGACGAGGGCAGCGCAGCCGAGCAGCGAGAGCAGGAAAACGGGCGAGCTGCTCAGGAGGCCCACGCCACTGTGCAGCCAGTGCCCGGGCAGAGAGACGCCCCAGGTGGCAATGTCGAGCGCCGCTGCGCTCCGGTAGTTTCCGGGGCGGAAGAGCCCCATCCAGTCGTCGGTCAGTGCGAAGTTGTGGGCCAGCTGCACGGCCATCGCGAGTGTGGCCACGAGGGCAAGACCGGTCAGGTTGGCGCGCCGCCGCGGGCTGTTCCACCCCTGCAGCAGGATCGGGACGGCGCCCAGCAGGGCTATCGGTGCATAGCGGGGATGCAGAAAGGGCAGGCAGGAGAGGAGCAGAAGAAGGAGGCCGAGAAGGAGCGGTTCCAGTCGCCCTCGGGAACGGTAGCCGCCGCCGGGCAGCTGCCAGTGCGCGGTGGCGTGCAGGGCTGCAAAGATGATCAGCAGCGCGGGAATCTCGGGATAGAGCTGGTTGCTGTACAGGAAGAGGGGAGCAGTGGTCCCGAGGATTGTGATGCCGGCCAGGGCGAGAGGGCGGCCCACGCCCAGGCGCCGCAGCCACAGGAAGGCCACCGCTAGGCAGGCGGCAGTGAGCAAGGTCATGAACAGGGCGGCCGCCAGGCGCGGGTTCTGCCACAGCTCCAGGCCGAGCCAGTAGGCGGGCAACAGGCCGACCGAGAGGCCGATCGGATGCTGCGAGTGCACCTTGTCCGGGGGGGAGCCGGGAGACGGGTTAACGGCGAACTCGACCACGTGGAACTCGTCCGTCTGCTCCTGGCTCAGGTTGTTGGCCAGGTCCATGTCGCCGTCGTGCAGCAGGCTCTGGGTTACCCTCAGGTACTGACCCTCGTCGCCGTGCAGCATGGTGAGCTGGCAGAAGTAGAGGGCGTAGCCGGCATAGACGATGGTGCCGGCCACGAGCAGCAGGGCTGCGATCTGGCTGTCGCTTAAGCGGAAGGGCCTGGTTGAAACGCGGTTCGAGAGCGGCAGATGGAGATATACCAGGTAGAACAGGAGCAGGCCCCAGGTGCCGTGCGGGGCCCAGAGAATCGCCAGGAACGGGAACAGGTAGGTAACCGGTGACCACAGTGCGGCGAGCCGGATCACTAGGAGCGCGGCGGTGAACGCACCGGCCAACCGGAGGCGATGGGCCAGCTCGCCGTTTCCCGAAGCGGCGAGCCGGGGGACGCGGAGGCGGGCCCAGACGAAGAGCAAAATCGCGGCGCCAGCAAGCCATGGCGGCAGCTCCCAGCCGGGTTCCCAGTTCAGCTCGGTGATGGCCAGCTCCAGTGGTCCCCGGGATAGGGCGCCCTGCACTCGGAAGCCGTCGAGCAGCAACCACGAGACGAGGGCGATGGCGGCCAGGCAGAGATCGAGCAGCGGCCGCCGGTCCGACCCCAGGGCGTCGAACAGGGCGGACATCATGAAGCCGGGGTGTCGCCCGAGGCGGCGACGAGCGCGGCCGGCCTGGTTGGATACGAAGGCAGCACCATATCCGGTCCGGACCTGTAGGCGTCGTGCGTCTGGTGTGGATGGATGGATACCTCGTTGCCGCAAACAAGTAGCCTCTTGCCGGCACTCCTGACCTTCTGCACATCTTCGGCCGTGGGCACGAAGCGGGCGTAGGCCCAGCTAGAGCAGGGATCCACCAGGGCGGTGTTGAGCTCCTCCCGCTTCTGGGCGACGGCGGCAGACTGAAACCAGCTCGCCGCTGCGGAGAAGCGTCGCCGTGCCTCCGTCGATCCGATGAGAGCGCCGATGCCGACGACCTGCTCACCCAACCCGCAGGCCTGGAGACGGGAGCAGACGGCGTCAACCATGGCGGCAGAGATCTCCTTGAGGTCGAGAGCGATAGCGGGTGAGACCTCCCGGCGCCCGGCGACCAGATCCAGCACCTCGTCTTGGGAGGGAAGGCGCTGGCCCGCGAACTGCGGCCCGAACCAGCTGCCGGCGTCGCGCGCCCGTGCTTCCGCCAGACTCAGTTCGGAGCGTGGACCGGAGCCGTCCGTGGTGCGATCGACGGTCGGGTCGTGGAGGATGACGGGCTGACCGTCGGCGGTCATTCGCAGGTCGAACTCGATCGCCATTCCCAGTTCGAGGGCGGCGGTGAAGGCTGCGGAGGTGTTTTCGGGAGCGGCCTCGTCGAGGCCGCGATGGGCGCAGATGATCGTCCCGGGCATGGGAGCTCCTGTATGCTGGCGCGGGCGGGTAGCCGGCGATGCGGCCGCTTGTGCCCGCCGCCGGCCCATCCCATACTGGTGCCGTTGCCTCTCAAGCCCGACAGGAAAGGATCAGCCATGGCACTGACCGCCGCAGCACGCGCCCGCCGCTACAAGGCCAAAGCCAAAGCCCAGAAACGGCTCCACTACCCGGACACGGTCATCGGCTACTGGAAGGAAGCCATGCGTCAGCGCATCGACCAGACGCGAAAGCTCGCGCGGTTCAAGGTACATCGCGGCGACTGTCACAGCCATTCCACCTACAGTGACGGCATCGGGACGGTGCCGGAGATCGCGGCTTGGATAGAGAAGGCGGGCCTGGACTTCTTCTTCCTGACCGATCATCAGACGGTGCGGCAGAAGGTAGAGTGCGTGAACTATCGCAATATGTGGTGGGGGCAGGAGCCCGGCACGCAGTACCATCACCTCGGGATCCTGGGGCTGGACCGGAAGTACAACGTCAAGCACGACCTGGTGAAGGACTACAACGCGGTGATCGCGCGGGGCGGGTTCCCCTTCATTCCCCACCCGACTGGCTGGTTCCCCACGCGGCGCTACACGCAGCAGCAGATCGACGCCCTCAACCTGCTCGGCGACAATTTCACGATGGAGCTGATCAACGGCGCCAACAATATCTTTGACTGCTGCGACATCACGGACGAGTGGGCGGTCGCCCTGTGGGACCAGCACCTCTGTCAGGGCAAGACGGTGCGGGGCATGGGGAATACCGACGCCCACCTGCCGCAGGCGATTGGGGACGTCTGGAACGGCGTCTTCGTGGATCGGCTGACCAAGAAGAACGTGCTGGCGGCCTTCTGGGCCGGCCACTTCTTCGCCTCTGACGCGCCGCTGCTCAACGTCACCTGTGGCCGCTCGATCATGGGCGACACCGTCAAGCGGAAGAAGGGGGCCAGCGTCAGGGTCGCATACGAGTGCGTTGACAGCCTGGGGCTGCAGCGGGTGCGTGTCATCGCCGACGGCAAGGCCGTCACCGATCTGTGGCCTCGACACGAGCAGGTGGTGAAGGGCTCCTGCACGGTGCGGTTCAGGGGTGGAAGCTCCTACGTGCGGGTGGAGTGTTATGCCAGGGACAACCGCAAGGCCTACGCCAACCCGATCTACATCCGCCAGGGGTGAGGTGGGCGCGCGAATGGAGGGGCGGATCCGGGCGTTCCTGGCGGCCAACATGATCAGCGAGGAACGGTTGCAGCGGATCGTCGCGCCCACCGGCCCCGACGGCGTCCATCCGGCCGACGGCTGGATCTACGATCCCGACCTGGGCTGCGCACACGTGAAGGCGCGCCACAGTGGCGACGGGGTCAATGGCACCGACACGTTCTACGACTATGAGCCCGACGGCGCCCGGCGGCTGCTCAACTGCGCCGACCGCCCGGCTCGCATCCACACCTACGGCGACAGCTTCACCCATTGCGACCAGGTCAATGACGGGGAGACCTGGCAGGAGCACCTGGCCGCTCACCTGCAGGAGCCGATCCGCAACTACGGCGTCGGCGGCTACAGCGTCTGCCAGGCCTATCTGAGGATGAAGGTGGCCTGCGCTTCCGGCCTGCGCTCCGACTATCTGATCCTCAACATCTTCGATGACGACCACTACCGGAACCTGGTGTCCTGGATTCGACACGTCGGGCAGGGCCTCACCCGTCCGTGCTTGCGGGTGAACGTGGCGGCCGATTACTGCGTCGAGCACGGGACGCCGATCGGCGTGGCCACAGAATTGCGCAGCATGCGGGACACCGAGTTTCTGCTCGCGACCTTCGGCGAGGATCCCCTGGTCTACCTGGCTCTGGCCCTGCAGAGCACGGGAGGGGATGCGTTGGACTTTCTCGAGGCGGCCTGCGAGCGATTGGGTGTTGCGGTTCCCGGTGAGGCCGGCGACGACATCGAGGCTGCGGAGCAGAAGGTGTTCACCGAGGCTGCCCTGTTCGCGACCCGGAAGGTGGTCGGGATGGTGGAGGAACTCTGCGACGCGAACCGGATCCAGCTGTTGGTAGTGCTCTCGTACGGCAGGAATAGGATGCCCGAGGCGCTGGAGGGGAAGGAGCGGTTCGACCAGGACTTCGTCGCTTGGCTCGCAGGCAGGGGGATGCCGATCGTCGATATGCAGGCCTGCTTCAAGGCAGAGTTCGACGACTCGCGGTGCGATCTGGATTCGTTCATGCGGAGGTACTACATTGGCGGGCATCATACGCCTCTGGGTAACGTGCTGACCGCCTGGAATCTGGTGGATGCGGTTGTCGGATGGCTGGACCCTGGGCCGGACTCCTACCGGCACCTTGCATGGCCTGGGGGACAGGAGCCTGCCGGGGCCCGGCCTTGATGCCGGCCCACTTTCACTGAACAGGGAGGAAATGAATGGGCAAGAAGCGAATCCGCGTTGGCCTGATCGGTTGCGGCGGCAACATGCGCAATGCCCACGTTCCCCGTCTGCACGCGGATGGGGCCGTCGACCTGGTGGCCGTAGCCGACACGGCCGAAGAGCCGGCGCGGCTGCTGATGGAGCGCTGGGGCGCCGAGATCTCCTACTATCCGGACTATCGCAAGATGATTCGCGCCGAGACTCTGGATGGGGTGGTGGTTTCCTCCCCCCACTCCACGCACTACGAACAGGTGCGTTACGCGCTGGACAGGGGACAGCACGTCCTGGTCGAGAAGCCGCTGACCACTGGGTCGCGCCGCGCCAAGGCGCTGGTCGATCTGGCCGGGCGTAAGAAACGTCTGCTGGTGGTTAGCTACCAGCGCAATCACTTTCCGCCGCACGTCTACGCGCGGGAGCTGGTGCAAGCGGGCACCCTGGGCAGGATCACGGGTGTCGTCGCCTACGTCACCCAGAACTGGCAAAGCACTGGAGGGTGGCGGATGGTGCCGGAGCTGGCGGGGGGCGGGATGTTCATGGACACGGGGAGCCACCTGGTCGCCTCGGTCCTGTGGATGACCGGATTGCAGCCCGTGGAGGTTTCGGCCTTCATGGAGAACAGAGGCAGGCGGGTGGACATCGACGCGGTGATCAATGCCCGGTTTCGCGGTGGTGCCGTCGGCTCGCTGAACTTCATCGGCAGCGCCAGTCGGCATGACGAGCGCCTGGCCATACACGGCGACGAGGGTGTGCTGGTCTTCCACTTGCACGGGTGGCAGGTGCGTGAGGTGCTGATGAATGGCGAGCCGCTGCAGGTGCCGAAGCGGGTGGCGGAGGACACGCCGGACGCCGCCTGGCTGCGGTGGATGCGCAACGGCGGGAAGGGATATGAACGGGCCGAGTTCGCCATGCAGGTGGCAAAGTTCGCGGAGGCAGCCTATCGCTCCGCGGCGCGCGGACGACCGGCAAAGGTGTCGCGCTAGCGCGCGCCGGACGATGTCGTCCACCCAACCGCAGCTTTTCCAGGCGCGGCCGGGATGGCGGGCGGGGGAACTGGCCGACTACCTGAGGCGCAGTGACCTGCACTGCGTCTTCAGCCACGGAACGAGCCAGGCTCCAGGCTACGCCCACCTCATGCGGGACGGCAAGGTCAACCCGGATCCGCATCCTCGCGTCGTCGAGGACGCTCCATCGGTCACCACCGTCGACGGGGATGGCGGCGGCTACGACTATGAATCATCACCATTTCGGCGCTGCCGTCACCTGGTCGCAGCTGGCTCTGGCGCAGGACTGCGTCGGACTGGTGATCTCGTCGCATCGATTCTATCCGAATCCCGAGAAAAATGTCGCTGGGGCCGTTTCCGGCGGGCCGTTGAGCATCGCCATCCCCGCCGGAGAGCTGCCGCCCTTCGTGCTTGATGCCGGCCATATCGAGCAGGCGTAATCCGACGCGATATTCCTCTTCTCCAGTCCAGCAGATTGAGGGAGGCCAGACATGCCCAGAGCACGCATCCTACAGGATGACTTTCGCGATTTCCGGCGGGATCGGTTCATCGATGCCCAGTCGGGCCGCAGCGCCAGGCTTGCGCCCACGCTGCTGCTGAGCAACGAGAAAGGTGTCAGCGCCCAGCATTCAGAAGAACTGACCTCGAACGACTGGGCCCGGGTCGAGTTCGACATACCCTCCGCCGACATTGCCGGCGCCGAGCTGGTCTTCTACGTCGGGGGCGCCAACCAGACCCAGGAGAAGCTGATGCGCCTGCTGGTCAACGGCCACCGGATCAGTCATAGGCAGAAGGTCGAGCGCATGCTGACCGGGGGCTGGGACCGGGCGCGGATCCCGGCCCGTTATCTCCGCGATGGGGTCAACACAGTCGACCTGGGGATGAACGGCGTGCTCTTCATCGATCCGCGCATCAGCGATGCCGAAT
>CAYWBJ010000067.1:0-16856 GCA_964456165.1 uncultured Gemmatimonadaceae bacterium
CCCGCCCGCAGGTTTGCCCAACGACCTTCTTTTTTCTATTCTCACAGGTTCGTATCAGCTCGGTTTTCCACAAGCTGCCAGAGGTCTTTTCGATGGACGTGATTGAGGGTTTCCTGGCAACTGAGGTGTTGGCCAGCATCATGATGCTGGGCGCAATCGCACTGGTTGTGCGGACCTATCTGCACTACGCCAAGGATGCCAGCGAGCTAGGCCCTAAGCTGACTGACCTCCAGGCCCAACTCGTCAAGCTACGCACGCACATCGAGCCCAAGAGGAAGGTGGTCAGCGAACTCGCCAGCCTCGTCCAGCCGCTCAAGGAGCAGGCCGAACGCTTCAACCAGTACTACGAAAAGCTCCACGGCATCGAACTGGAGGCCAAGAAGATGGCGGTCACCAACGCCGAATCAGAAGAGGCCGATAAACAACACCAACTGCAGCACAAGCGCATAGGCTTTGAAGGGAGCGGAGGGGAGACACAGGAGGAGTAATGCCGAACACTTCGAGTCATCATGGCCGTCACTGATCTGCCCACGCTCAACGCCTGCCTGAACGCCCTCAGCACCCTGTTCCTGGTCCTCGGCTACCGCGGTGTCCGCCAGCGCCGGCTGCATGACCACCGCCGCTGGATGGTGGCCGCGCTGGTCACCTCAGCCCTGTTCCTCACTTCCTACCTGATCTACCACTACGCCGTAGGGCACGTCCCCTACCCCCACCACGACTGGACCCGCCCCCTCTACTTCGCCATCCTGATCCCGCACATCATCCTGGCCGTGACGATGGTGCCGCTAGTCGCCATCGCGGTCTACCGCGCCTTTCGCAGGGATTTTCGCCGCCATCGTCGCGTCGCGCGCTGGCTGTGGCCCATCTGGATGTTCGTGTCGGTGAGCGGTGTGGCGGTCTATCTGATGCTCTACCGCCTGTAGGGATCAATAGAAAAAAGCTACCTGAACTGACGGGTGGCTCAGGCAGCCGGGCGGAGCCGCACGACGACCACCGATGCGATGACCGTCAGCGCCGTCCATCCCAGGCTCACGCCGATGGCCAGCAGAAAGCGCTCGTTTCCCAGCAACAGACCCAGCGGCTCGTAGAAGGCCAGACGAATCGCCGTCATGGCGTAGGTGACCGGATTGAAGATCATGATCCAGCCGAGCCAGTCCGCTGTCCCGTCCAGCGGAAACAGCGCCCCGGACAGTAGCCACATCGGGATGAAGACCACGCTCATTACCGCGTGGTAGCCGGCAGTAGAGTCCATGCACCAGGCGACGAAGAAACCCATGCCGGTGAAGCCGAGGGCCACGACGACACAGATCGCGATCAGGCTCAGGACGATGCCAGGCGTCAGCGCGATGCCGGCGAAAGGCGCGAAGGCGAGGAAGATGCCGGCCTGGATCAGCGCGATCGCCGCCCCCCCGAGCAGCTTGCCGATGACGATGCCGACCCGGGAAACCGGCGCCACCAGTACCCCCTGCAGGAAGCCGGCGGCCCGGTCCTCGATCAAAGTGATGGTCGAAAAGATGGCGGCGAAGAGCAGCAGCATCAGGATGATCCCGGGGAAGAAGAACTCCCCATAGGTCTGGTCGCCGCCGGCAACGGCAAAGCTGCCGGCGAAGCCGGAGCCCATGAACAACCAGAACAACAGCGGCTGGGCGAGGCTCCCGAGGATTCGGGTAGGCTGGCGCACAAACCGCAGCAGCTCGCGCCGGCAGAGCACGATCGCCGCGTTCATCGGCTCTCGCCCCCGTTCAGGTGCTCTCCGGTAAACTGGACGAAGACATCGTCCAGCGAGGGATGGGCAACGCTCAGGCGCTGGATCCGATCGCGGTGCTCCTCCAACAGCCGGTCGACGCCGCCCGCCTCATCCAGGGTCAGGCGCAGGGCGTCGTCGATGATCTTCCCTTCCAGCCCCATCGTCTGGTTCAGCGCTTCCCTCAGGCCCTCGAGGTCGTCGCTCCACAGGCTGACTACCTCGCCGCCGACCCGGCTCTGCAGCACCGTCGGGCTGTCCAGTGCCAGCAGCCGGCCGCGGTGCAGAATCGCCACCCGGTCGCAGCGGGCAGCCTCTTCCATCATATGGGTGGAGGTGATGACCGTGACGCCGGTCTGCTCCCGTGCCCGCCTCACCACCTGCCAGAACTCCTGCCGTGCCACCGGATCTAGACCGGTGGTCGGCTCGTCGAGCACCAGCAGCCGGGGCCGGGTGATCAGCGCCTTGGCCAGCTCTACCCGCCGGGCCAGGCCACCCGAAAGGGACTGGACCAGATCCCTGCGCCGTTCGGCCAGCCCAAGCTCGTCCAGGACCTGGTCCAGTCGCTCGCACAGACTGCCGCCGGTGACGCCGTACAGCTGTCCGTGGCTGCGCAGGTTCTCGGCTACCGTCATCTTGATGTCAAGGGAGGACTTCTGGAATACTACGCCGAGCAGCCGACGCATCCCGGCCGGATCTCTCCGCAGGTCGATCTCGCCACAGCGGAGACTGCCCGCGGTCGGCTTTATCATAGTCGTAACTGCCTGCAACAGAGTAGTTTTACCGCTTCCATTTGGACCGAGAAATGCAATCATTTCTCCGGCCGCGATGGCCATGGTCACCCGGTCGAGTGCATCAACGGCGGAGGAGTTGCGGCTGGCCGGATAGCGGTGCGAGAGTTGATCGATGTGCAGGAAAGCCGGCGGATCCGCCAATTCAGTCACTGAGGGGGCATCCTGTTGCAGCTGAGGACGGCCGCGCGATTGACAAGCGCCGGGCTGGGCGGGATGGGCGCGGTGCCGGATTTTCTTCTGTGGCGAGAGAGGAGGCTAAGCTACGGTAAATCGTCCAGCCGTCAAGCATCGACCACCCGTACTTGGACGCTCTCAAGCTGATCGGGTGTGTTACTGCCGGTGGAACCGGGCGGCCCCACCGGCTCCGGGGCCCCCGCCCGTGCGGGGACCCCGGAGTTGAACCGGCAGACTCTAGGAACCGTCAGGACTCAGTGCTACCTGTCCCCAGGCCTCGTAGAGTTTCGACATGATGCGTATGGACTCCTCCAGTGCTTCGCAGTCCAGGTGATTGTTTCCTCGAATCAGTCGAGTGTAGACGTAAACGTACAATCTTTCGAGGTTCAGTGCTAGCGCCCTCGCGCCAGGCTCACTGGATTCCCTGTCCAGAACGTCGCACAGTTGCGTGACGATCTCCTGCGCCCTGATGATGCGCTCGCCCTTAGCGACATAGTCCTCGGCTTTGATCAGCTCGATCGCCTCCTCCATGCAGCTGATCGCTTTGTCGTAGAGCATCAGGAGCAGAATGCCCTTGTCCGCCGCTACCGTCGCGCCCCAACCAGGACCGCTATTATGGCTGGGGTGTCTACGCTCAGATATTGCAATGTTGTTCCCGACCATCCCTGGCCTCCTTTGCGGTTGTCTTCCATGGGGCACTGCAGGCGGCGGCACCAGGGGTACAGGCCCTCAGGGCCACCTTCTCGGAGAGATTGCCTCAACAGTCTACCCGTTGTGCGGACCAGGCTCAAGAGCTCCGGCCGACACCCTCATCAGCGTCTGCGAAACCTCCTTTCTTAATGATACTACTTAATATCAAGTTGCAATCTGCTTGTCCTATCGGCCGTCCGTAGCAATCCTTTAGTACTTTTCCCACCACCAGAGCAGACCTATATTCAGGAGCATACTCCACCGCGGGAAATAAGCGATGTCGAGGGGTTTCTCTGACGACGAGTTGCGCGACCTGATCACCTCGGCCGGTCGCGGGTCAGGCGCTCCGAGCCGCCCGGATGGCCCCTTCGGGGGAGCGCCCATGTCCTACGACTTCAGGCGCCCACAGCCGGTCGACAAGGCAGCCTCGCGCCTGGTCGAGGGGGTTCACGAGCAGTTCGCCCGCCTGGTTTCCGGCGCCCTGGGCAGCGCCCTGCGCTTGACCACTGACGTCGACCTGGCCTTTACCGACCAGACCACCTACAGCGAGTTCACGCTGGCGCTTCCCAGCCCCTGCTGCGCCTACTCCTTTACATTGGGTCCCACCGGCGGCAGCGCCATCATGCACCTCTCGCCGGACCTGGTTTCAGCAGTGATCGACCGCTCCTTCGGCGGCAAGGGATCCGCTCTGCCCGGCGACCCGCGGCAACTGACGCAGATCGAGACCAACGTCCTCAACAAACTGGCAAACCGGCTCATCTCGGACCTGGAGACGGCCTGGGAGCCGTTGATGAAAATCGCGGTGTCCGACGTGGTGTTCGAGTCCAATCCCGACCTGATCCGGGTCGTGGACACCTCGGACCAGGTGCTCAGCATCGCCTTCGAGGCCAACTTCGGCCGCACCACCGGGCTGGTTCAGCTCTGCTATCCCGTACACACCCTCGACCCGGTGCTGCAGAAGTCGGACGGCGACCGGGAACAGCAGCGCCAGCCGCCACCGCCCCTGTCCCCCGCCCTCTCCAAAACTAAGGTGCCGGTGACTGTCCGCGTCGCCCGCGGCAAGCTGCCGCTCGACGAGATCGCTAAGCTCTCCCAGGGAGACGTGATCAAGCTCGATACCACCAAGGGCGAGCCCGCCGTCGTTTTCATCGGAAACCAGCCCAAGTTCCTCGGGCGGCCCGGTCTCAACGGCAGACACCGCGCCGTCGAAATCATCGAAGGCATTCCCGCCTCCGATGAAGGCCGCTATAGCTGATCAGGGCCGACCTCCCCGGCCGGCGTGCAGGCATCAGGTAACGGCCGCGAAATTTCTGCCGATAGATAAGATGTGCCTGCGACCGACCTGACCATGGATTCCTACGCCAGCTTCACCCACCGCCTTGGCGAAACCTTCCCGTTTCTGGGATTCTGGTTCGTCGCCGGCCTGGTCATCGCCATCTGGAATCCAGGGCACATGCTCATCCTTACCGTATCGCTGGGCATTACGCTGGCGATACTGGTGGTGGGCCCCTATTCCGCTGCTCTGTTGTACCTACTGCGGCTGCAACACATACTCGGCGGCTATCTGAGGCTGCCGGTCTGCGCCCTACTCGCCGTCACCGTCGTTCTCATCGTCGACCACATCGTCAGCTGGTCGGCGCTGGAGCTGGCTGTCGCCTGCGTCGTGGTGGTGGGTGGCGCCATCATCGGCCACGACGGCGCCCTGGCCACTCTCGAGATCCGCGAATTCGGCCGCGAGAGCCCCGATTACCTGATGGTGCTGGTGTTCCCGGTCGCCACCGGTCTGGCGGCCCTGGCCGGCTACTGCAGCCTCGGTTTCGGCGCCGGCACCTACCGCCTGCTGGCGGCCGTCTTGAGTTGATGTCCGCCTCGCTCAGCAAGCTCCTCTCGCGCTGCTTCGACGACGTCGTCATGGGGCCTCCAGTCTTCGACCGGCATGGCGACCTGCCCAACGTCGTCATCTACCCGCTCTTCCCCTCCCGTCTCGATGAGAAGCCGCCGGAGCTGATCACCCTATCCGAGGGCATGCGGCGCGGCCTGCGACTGAGCGACACCGGGCTGGTCAACAAGATCCACGTCGAGAACCCACTGCCCGCGACGGTCCTGGCCGGCGAGTCGGAGCTGCTGATGGGCAACACCCAGCTACGCTCCATGCAGTTCAGCTGCCTGATCCCGCCCTTCCGCCGCGCCTCCCTACCGGTCAACTGCGTGGAAGAGGGCCAGCCGGCAGAGGCGCAGGTCGAGTTCGACGGCTCCGACTCGGTGCCGTGGGGCCTGCGCTCCTTCAAGATTGAGCAGATGTCGCACCACGGGGAACCGGTGCAGTTCGTCGTCTGGGACAGAGTGAAGGACTATCTCGCGATGGCGTCCACCCACTCCGACACCCACGACATCCACGCCGTCTACGACCGCTACGGCGATGACCTGAGCAGCTACAGCCGTCTCTTCCCACGCCAGAGCGGTCAGGTCGGGGCGGTCTGCGCCGTCGGCTCCAACATCTACTGCGAGCTGTTTGCCGACCCGGAGCTCCTGGAGGATCGTTACGACCATTTGCTGAAGAGCTCGCTGATCGAGGCGGTGGTCCATCCCGGCGTCAAGGTCGTACCGCAGGACAAGGTGGACGGCTTTCTCGACCAGGTTGCCGAGGTCAGTGTCAACAGCCGCATTGTGCAGAGCCGCAGCCTGCAGAGCAGCGGCCGCACGGCCGTGTTTTCCGGCCGCGGCATCGCCGGCTCGGCCCTGGTCGACGGCGCCCGGGTCATTCACCTCGTTGCCCACCAGAAGTGCCTGGGCGAAAGTAGCCCGTTTGCCGAGCAGCTGAGCGAGCTCAAGCGCGACAGCGACGACTGGCGCACGCAGCGCGGCGGCTTCCTCGACCAGCTCGAGCGCGACTACCGCGACCGCAGCCGCGACTACCGCAGCTTCAAGGCTCAGTTGGCGCCGGTCACCACGCCACAGATCCACACCGGCGAGGTAGAGCCGTACGATTTCGACACCGGTGACACCGCGTCGACCGCACCCCGCTCCCAACCGCTGAATGCCTTTCTGCACGACTTCTTCCTGAGGCTTTTTCGCCGCGTCTGAGCCCCGCCGAGCCACCGCCTGTCCCGTTGACACCAACAGCGCAATGGTTAGTATTGTCATATTCCCTTTGACATAAGCATTTCCTCCATGCCGAAAGCGGCTAAACACAAGCGCCTGTGGCTCGCCCTCGGCGCCGCGCTGGCCCCGCTGATCGGCCTTCTGGCGGTCGTCGACTATCTCGACCGTCCGACCGGCCTGACCGCGGCGCAGCAGGTCTCCATCGGCAAGGGCATGTCAGCCCGCGCCATCGGCGAAGCACTGGAGCGGCAAGGTCTGGTCCGCAGCGCCCAGGTCTTCGAGTGGACCGTGCGCTGGCGGGGCGTGGCCGGCGATCTGGAGGCCGGTACCTACCGCATCGCCGGCACCAGCACGACCCGCCAGATCGCCGCCGCCCTGCTCAACGCACCGATCCAGACTCACCGCGTGACCATTCCCGAAGGCCTGACCCGACACCAGATCGCCGGGCTGATGCAGCGCGAGATCGAGCTCGACTCCACCCGTTTCGTCGCCCTCGCCGAAGACGCTGCCCTCCTCGCCGAATTCGGCGTCGACGCCGGGAGTCTCGAGGGCTACCTGTTCCCCGAGACCTACTTCTTTGACGCCCACACCACCGAGGAAGCGACCATCCGCCGCATGGTCGCTGAGTTCGGGAAGGTCTTTTCGGACTCGCTCACGCGGCAGCTGGCAACTGTCGGCCTCGATCTGCACCAGGCCGTGACCCTGGCCTCAATCGTGGAGCTGGAAGCGGTAGCCGACGACGAGCGCCCCATTATCGCCGCCGTCTTCCACCGACGGCTCAAGCTCAACCGCCTGCTCGAATCCTGCGCCACCATCGAATACGCCCTCGGCGTGCACAAGGAGCGGCTGAACAACGCCGACCTGCGGGTCGACTCCCCCTTCAACACCTACATCCACCGCGGCCTGCCCCCCGGCCCCATCGGTAATCCCGGCCTCGCCTCGCTGCGCGCCACCCTTTTCCCGGCCGACACCGACTACCTCTACTTCGTCGCCCGCGGCGACGGCCGCCACATCTTCAGCCACACGCACGTCGAACACTCCCGCGCCAAGCGGGCTGTCCGCCGCGGCGACCCTCTCGCAAGTAAATTAGGACGCCACATCCCGTGACCGTGCTCGCCGCCCTCAACGCTGCCCAGTACGAAGCAGCGCAGGTCGTGGACGGCCCAGTGCTGATCCTGGCCGGGGCCGGCTCGGGCAAGACGCGGGTCCTCACTCATCGCATCGCCTACCTGATCGACGAGATCGGCGTGCGTCCGTGGAACATCCTCGCCGTCACCTTCACCAACAAGGCGGCCGGCGAGATGCGGGAGCGCATCGAGGAGCTGGTCGGTCCGGCCACCCGCGACATCTGGATGGGCACCTTCCACTCGATCTGCGCCCGCCTGCTGCGCTACGAGGCGACCGCCTTTGACCTGGATCCCAACTTCACCATCTACGACGAGGACGACCGCCGCGCCCTGATGAAGCGGGTGATGAAGACCCGCAACGTCAGCGAGGAGGAGTTACAGCCCCGCGCCGCCATCGCCCAGATCAGCAAGGCGAAGAACGCGATGAAGGGGCCGGAGGAGGTAGACCGGGAAGCCGGCAACGTGCCACAGCGCAAGCTCGTCGCCGAGCTCTACCTGGAGTACGAGGCGCAGCTGCGGCAGAACCACGCTATGGACTTCGACGACCTGCTGGTGGTCGCGGTGCGCAAATTCGCCGACACACCCGAAGTGCTGGCCAAGTACCAGGAACGGATGCGCTACATCTTGATCGACGAGTACCAGGACACCAACCGCCCCCAGTACCTGCTCACCCAGTTGCTGGCAAACGCCCATCACAACCTCTGCGTGGTCGGCGACGACGACCAGTCTATCTACCAGTTCCGCGGCGCCGACATCCGCAACATCCTCGACTTCGAGCGCGACTATCCCGAGGCGAAGGTGGTACGCCTGGAGCAGAACTACCGATCCACCAGCCGCATCCTGGAAGTGGCCAACGTCGTGATCAGCAACAACAAGGGCCGCAAGGGCAAGAGCCTGTGGACCGCCGGCGACCAGGGCGACCCGGTACAGCTGGTCGAGTGCGACACCGATCGGGCCGAAGCGCGGTACGTCGTCGACACCCTCAAGCGGATGTTGACCAAGGGGCTCACCCTGGCCGACGCCGCCGTGCTCTACCGCACCAACGCCCAGTCCCGCGTCTTCGAGGAGGAGCTGCAGCGCAACTCGATCCCCTACACCATCGTCGGCGGCCTGCGCTTCTACGAGCGCAAGGAGATCAAGGACTTCCTCGCCTATCTGCGACTGCTGGTCAACCCGTCCGACGACGTGAGCCTGCTGCGCGTGGTCAACATGCCACGGCGGGGCATCGGCATGACCTCGATTGCCCGACTGCAGGTCCACGCGCGGGCGCGAAGCGTTTCCCTGTTCGAGGCCCTGTCGGACCTGGAGAACGTCGAGGGGCTGCAGAGCCGCACCGCGCGGCCACTTGGCGACTTCCGCCTTCTCATCGACACGCTGCGTGAGCAGATGGAAACCCTCGAGCTGCCGGCGCTGGCCGAAGAGACGCTAAAGCTCAGCGGCTACCGGCAGATGCTGCGCGACGACGGCTCGCCGGAGGCGGAGGTGCGGGGCCAGAACCTGGATCAGTTGCTCGCCTTCATCGCGGAGTTCACCGACGCCACCGACGAGCCGACCCTCAGCGGCTTCCTCGAAGAGACCGCGCTGCTGTCGCCGATGGACGAGTGGGACGAGAGCGCCGAGCAATCCCTGACGATGATGACCCTGCACACCGCCAAGGGGCTCGAGTTTCCCCTGGTCTTCATCTGCGGCCTCGAAGAGCAGCTATTCCCCACCGCGCGCTCAATCGAGGAGTCTTTCACCAATCCGCAGGCGCTGGAAGAGGAGCGCCGGTTGCTCTACGTCGGCATCACCCGGGCGCGCCAGCACCTGCACCTTAGCTACGCCGGCAGCCGCTTCTCCTATGGCTCGCTGCAGCACACCACCCCATCCCGCTTCATCGACGAGATCCCCATGGATCAGGTCGAGAAGACCACGGCCAACGGCAACCTGCCTTTCCCTTCAGGCAACAAGCGGCGGCCCGGCCGCCGCGGCAACTACGGCGCCGACGCGGTATGGTCCCACCCGCAGCAGACAAAGCGGGTTACCCCAAAGTCGGATACGCCGGCGGCGAAAACGGGCGTGCACTACGAATGGGACGGTGCGCCGCCCGCCGACGACCTAGATTCGGTGGTCGACGGCGACGACTTCCTGTCCCGCGGGAGCTGGGTCCTGCATCCCAGCTGGGGGAAGGGTCAGATCCTGCAGCGCGACGGGCACGGCAGCGACATGAAACTGACCATCCGCTTCGGCAACCAGGTCAAGAAGGTAGCCGTCGCCTACGCCCAACTGGAGCCAGCGTGACCCACCCGTCCCGTTGCCTAAGTGCGTCCCGAGCAGTACGTTAAGCAGATCTTTGCACTGACCCGATCACCGTTATTCCAACCTTTCCGATGGCCAGCGCCGGCACCACTCCAACCATTGTCGTCACAGGCGAAACTGTCGACGGCGCAGCCCAGGTAACCGCGTCCATTCGCGTAGGTCTGGCCAACGTCGGCTGCAAGCTCAACAGCTACGAGGTCGAGGCCTTCAAGTACGACCTGGATCAACGCGGCTTCGAGATCGTCCCCTTCGACGCCGAGGCCGACGTCTACGTGGTCAACACGTGCACCGTCACCGGCTCCGGCGACGCCGACTCCCGCAAGCTGGTTCGCCGCGCCGGCCGCAGGAACCCGGATGCCGCGGTCGTTGCAACCGGCTGTTACGCCCAGCGCCGGCCGGAGGAACTGGAGGCGGCCGGCGCCGACCTCATCGTCGGCAACGGCGACAAGGCCGCGCTCGTCGACCGACTGCAGCAGCATTTGGCCGGTACTGCCCCCACCACCGACTTCAGCCGGCCGCCCCGCACCGAAACCTTCCTGTCGATCGACGGCATGGTCGAGAAGGGCCG
Source organism: uncultured Gemmatimonadaceae bacterium (assembly GCA_964456165.1). Classification (GTDB taxonomy): domain Bacteria; phylum Latescibacterota; class UBA2968; order UBA8231; family UBA8231; genus CAYWBJ01. The sequence continues at coordinate 10,498 of CAYWBJ010000067.1, forward strand.
CACCCGCGGCACCCTGCAGATCCAGGACGGCTGCGGCGAGCACTGCACCTACTGTATCATCCCGTCGGTACGCGGGGACGGCGTCAGCCGTGACCCGGGCGAGACGGTGGCACAGGCGCGCCGCATGGTGGCCGCCGGCTACCGCGAGCTGGCCTTGACCGGCGTCCACTCCGGCAGCTATGGCCACGACCGCGGCGAAACAAACGGCCTGGTCGCCCTGCTGCAGAAGCTGGAGACGATCGACGGTCTCGAGCGCATTCGCCTCAACTCGGTAGAGCCAGGCTATGTGACTGACGAGCTCATCGACTACGCCACTAGCTCCCAACGTTTCTGTCGCCACTTCCACATCCCCCTGCAGAGCGGCGACGACCGCACTCTGCGGCGGATGGGCCGCCACTACAGCGGCGCCTACTTCGCCGCGCGCGTCGAGCAGATCGCCTCGCTCATTCCCGACTGTTGCATCGGCACCGATGTGATGGTCGGCTTTCCCGGCGAGAGCGACGCCGAGTTCGCCAGCTCTCGCGACCTGCTGGAGCGCCTGCCGCTGGCTTACCTGCACGTGTTCTCCTACTCCTCCCGCTCCGGCACGCCGGCGGCGCGACTGCGCGAACACCACCCCGCAGTGACCAGGAAAGAGCGCAGCGCCAGCCTGGTCGCGTTGAGTGAGCGCAAGCGCCTGTCTTTCCACCGCCGCTTCGTCGGGCGCCGGCTCGAAATCCTCGCGGAGGATCGGCACGACAAGGGGAGCGGGCTGCAGGTCGGAATGACCGACAACTACATCAAGGTCCTGTTCGACGACTCGAGCGTCGGCGCCAACGAAACCGCCACCGTCGAGGTGACCGCCGCCCGCGAGCAGCTAGTGCTCGGCGAGGTCGTCGCAACCGCCAGACCCAAGGTCGGATGACCACGCCAATGCCCGTCCAAGGCGGCCCGGCTGTCCCGCCCCGGGGACGCCGGGTCTACCTCGAGACCTACGGCTGCCAGATGAACGTAGCCGATAGCGAACTGGTTTCCAGCATTCTGACCAACGCCGGCTTCGAACTGCCCGAAGCAGCCGACAAAGCCGAGATCATCCTGCTAAACACCTGCGCGGTGCGCGAGCACGCCGAGGAGAGAGTTATCGGCCGCGCCAGCCAGCTGCACGGCCTGCGGGCGCGCACCCCCAACCTGACGATCGGCATTCTCGGCTGCATGGCGCAGCACCTGGCCGAGAAGCTGCCCGACCGGGCGCCATTCGTCGACCTGGTGATGGGCCCCGATTCCTACCGCCGGCTACCGCAGATCCTGGCCGATACCGCCGAGGAGACGCTGCTCGACACCCGCCTGTCGCGGGATGAGAACTACCTCGGCCTCGCCCCGGTGCGGCGCGAGGGCACCAACGCCTGGGTCACTGCGATACGCGGCTGCGACAAGTTCTGCACCTTCTGCATCGTCCCCTTCGTCCGCGGCCGCGAGCGCAGTGTCGACTCTGCCGAGCTGCTGCGGCAAGTCCGCGACATCGCCGCCGAGGATTTTCGCGAGGTCACCCTGCTCGGCCAGACGGTGAACTCCTACGATGACGGCACCGTCAACTTCGCCGGCCTGCTGCGCGCAGTGGCCAGCGTCGACGGCATTGACCGGGTGCGCTTCACCTCCCCCTACCCGGTAGACTTCACCGACGAGGTGATCGAGGCGATGGCCTCGGTGCCCGAGGTCTGCCACAGTCTCCACCTGCCGGTGCAGAGTGCGGCCGACAGCCAGCTCGAGGCGATGCGCCGCGGCTACACGATCGGGCAGTACCGCAGGCTGGTCGGCAAACTCCGCGCCGCCATGCCGGATCTGGCGTTGACCACCGATGTCATCGTTGGCTTCTGCGGCGAGAGCGAAGGCGACTTCGAGCTCACCCTCGATCTGATGACCGAGATGCGCTACGACTCGGCCTTCATGTTCAAGTACTCCGAGCGCGAGGGCACCTACGCCGCCCGCAAGATACCTGACGACGTACCGGAGGAGGTAAAGAAGCAGCGGCTGCAGCGCCTGATCGCCTTGCAGGAAGCGATCTCCCTGGAGATCAACCAGGAAACGATCGGCGGCCGCGTCGAGGTGCTGGTGGAGGGTCCGTCCAAGCGCAGCGACAACAACTACGGGCGCTCGCGTCAGGGCAAGGTAGTCGTCTTCCCGCAGAAGGCGGAGCGCAACAGCCTGGTTTACGTCGACATCGGCGAAGCCTCTTCCCACACCCTCTACGGCAACCTGGTCGAGGACGGCGCGGCGGTGGCAGCCCCCGGAGACGGCATCCGGAATCTCACCGCGGCCGGCTGATCTCGCGGCCGGGTTTCCCGTCCTCCTTTCCTTGTCCGACTTTCTTCCCGCCGCCGTCGCCATCGCCCGCGCGGCCGGCGACGTGCTGATGCAGCACTTCGGCACCGTCGGCTCGCAAACCAAGGGCGGACTGGACCTGGTGACCGAAGCCGACCTGGCGGCGGAGAGATTGATCCTGCACCAGCTCCGGGAGCAGTTCCCGGAGCACGGGGTAATCGCGGAGGAATCGGCGACCGCCACTACCACCGATCCGGATGCCTTCACCTGGTACGTCGATCCGCTCGACGGGACCGGCAACTTCTCCCGTGGCGATCCGCACTTCGCTGTCTCCCTGGGACTGGTCCGACAGGAGCGGCCCGTGCTCGGCGTCGTCTACAATCCAGCCCGCGACGAGATCTTCACGGCGGCACCCGGCGAGGACGACGGGCAACCCCGGCACAACGGCGTACCGATTCAGCCGCGCCCACCGGCCTCATCCCTGGCCACGGCCACACTGGCCTCCGACTGGCCGTGGGACCTGGGCCTGCGGCAGCACACCGTGCGCCTGCTGGCAGCTACGGCACCCGGCGTGCGCCAGACCAAGATCCGCGGCTGCGCCACCCTTGCCCTGTGCGACGTGGCGCGCGGCATGCTAGACGCCTACCTCCATCCCGGCTGCAAGCCCTGGGATTTGGCCGGGCCGCTGGCCGTCAACCGAGCCATTGGCAACGCAGTTTTCACCTGCCCGCACTGGACCGTGCTGGAGTCGCAGCCGGTGGTCGCCTGCGCCCAATCCCTGCAGCCCCAGTTGCAGCAACTGATCGACGAAGTGACCGATCGGCCCATGCGCCGCTGGGATCGAGCTGTTTACGGTTAGCTGTGAGCTGAGTGGGGGGGGTAGAGCTAGCTGACAGGCTACGGCGCGGGCAGTAGGTGATTCCCGCGTGCGAACCGTGCCGCCGCAGGCGCGCTGGACGCCGCCTACTTTCCCACCTTGAAGATGTCGAGGATGGCGGCCGCGTCCCCGGCCTGGATCAGGCTCTCCCTCGCGCTTTCGTGCTGCAGCATGCGCGACAGGCCGGCCAGCAATTCCATGTGCTTCTTGTGATGTTTCCTGGGGGTGGCGAGAAGGGCTATGATGTGCACCGGGTTGCCGTCGACCGAGCCGAAGTCGACGCCCGTGCGCGAGATCCCCAGGGCGAGGATCTGGCGATTTATGAAATCCTCATGGGCGTGAGGCACAGCCACGCCGTGGCCAATCCCGGTGGTCGAGTTCTGCTCCCGGCGGATGACGTCGGAAACGAACTGCTTGTGATTCTGAATCGCATCGTCGTCGACCAAAAGACCGGCCAGCTCGCGAATCGCTGCGATACTGCCCTTGGCCTGCAGGTCAAGGAGGATGTTCTCCGGACTCAGGATGCGGTCCCACTTCTCCATTCGCTGGCTCCAGACAGGCTCCAGTCAGCAAGGCAAACTAAGGACAGATCCGCACCTGGTCAACAATTTGTCACTGTTCCTACCTGTCCATTTGGACACTTACGTGGCCGCCCTCACTGACGCCGACCACCCTCCAGGCTCTCCGTCACCCGCTGCAGCAGCGCGCGCGCGCGCGGCTGGAAGGGATCGATATCCAGAGCTGCTTTCAAGTGGCGGGATGCATCCTCTAACTTGTTGTTTCTATAAAACAAGAGTCCGGTATTGAAACGCACCGTACGGGAGTCATGAGCCACCTTAGCCGAGCGCTCGTATGACTCCATCGCCGCGGCCCCTTCCCCTTCGTACTGCTGCCTGGCGCCGAGCATGAACCAGTAGTTGGACTGGATCTTGCGAACCCAGGGATCGCGGTGCAGATCGCTGCGGGTGGCATTGGTCATGTCAATTCCCCGGGTCGGCAGCAGGCGGCCCTCCGGCTGCTTGGGTACCGCAGCGAAGGTGAGTCCGACCGGGACGAACTCGAACAGCCGGCGATCCGGAATGCGGACCGGCACCAGGTAGTGGACCGACTGGCCGCTGCGAATCAGTTCCGCCTCCTTCTGCAGCTGGAGCTGCCGGCGGCGCGCTGGGTCGCGCCGCGCCGCCGACGTCAGCAGGTCGGTGCCGCGACCGGCGCGGCTGTAGAGCGTCACGTCGGGCCGCATTTTCTCGACCCGCGAGAGATAGTCCAGCGCGAACATGGCGTCGTCGCCCTCAGTCACCAGGGCCGCCCCAGGCGGCAGCTGTTCAAGAATCTGCCGCCCGTACTCGTAGACAATCCAGTTATCGCTGCGATCCGCCTCTCTGATGTTTGCAGACAGGACCAGCAGGGCTGTTGCCGCAGCCGGCGCGGCCGCTGTCACAAGTTCCAGGCCACGACGCGGCCCAAACCCGCGGATGGCCCGCCGCCGCAGCCGCCGCGACAGGTCGTCGAGCCCGAAGCCGAGCAGCACGGCAGCCGCGACGACGCTGAGCAGAAAGAACACGCCGATACCGTTGGGGTCGCGGTGGTAGTTCCAGGCCGCGGCCAGGTTGCAGACTGCAGCCACGCCGACCACCAGCAGGCAACTGCGGTCACGACGCCAGGCCGCCCAGCCTCCCCAGAGCACCAGCGGGACCAGCAGCGGATGGAACTCCCCCGCCATCTGCGCTGCCCAGCGCTGGGCGTTGAGCATCGCCCCCTCCCAGGGCATGCTGCCGAACGAGCCGCGGTAGACCGCGCCAGTGATGTGCGCCCACAGGTCGCCGATGCCTTCGATAGATCCCCAGTGAAAGCCGGGTCCCTCGCCGTTGCGCACCACCAGGTAGAGTACGGGACTGAAACCGATCGTCCAGCACGCAAGTCCCGCCCCGAGGTAGCGGGACGACCGCAGCAGAGCCGGCCAGCGCCAGGCGCACAGCACCAGGAGTCCGGGCCATAACAACACCTGACTCAGGTGGCTCGTGAGCCCAAGCCCCATCGCAAAAGTAAGGACGAGATAGAGCCGGATGTCCCGGCCCTGCACCGCCCGTAGGCCGATGATGATTACGAGCACGGCCATGGCCGTGCTCATGCCGTAAACCTCGGCGACCACCGACTGGCTCCAGAACGTCCCGGAGAACGCGAAGACGAGGGAGGCCGCCAGCGCGGCCCAGTCCCCGATGCCCCGCGACCTCAGCAGCCAGCAGCGAAGCGCAGCCGCAGCCGCGCCGGTGACGGCACTGACCAGGTTGACCTCGTAGGCGACGCTGGCGAACGGCAGCACCGCGGTGAACAGCCGTCCGATCAGAGCAAAGAGTGGATAGCCGGTGGGATGTGGCGTCCCTAGGTAGTGGGTGGCGCCGATCAGCTCACCGCTGCCCTCGACGTAGACCGTGGGACAGAGGGTGATCAGATAGGTGGCCAAGCTCAGAACGCCGGCGACCAGCGACATGGGCCACCTCACGCGCGGTTCGATCCTAGCCTCCGAAGAAGCCGGCCAGCTGGCTGCGCACCAACCCTCGAGCCCATTCGGGCCACTGCGTCACCAGTGCGTGGATGAGGACGATGAGCACCACCTGCATCGTCCAGGCCTTGAAGCGATGGGCCGACACGGCCCCCGACGCCCCGGTGGCCAACAGCCGGTGGCGGGACGCGGCTAGGGCCACCAGGAAGAGGATGCCCGCGCCGGCGCTCACCCAGACTCCGGTGGTGAAGCTCGCCGGCTGGTACTGGAAGACCACCCGCCGGTCGCCCTCTTCTACCCGCACACCGCGGAAGAGGTGGTTGACTCGTACGATCTCGGCTGTCTCGCCGTCCACTTGTGCCCGCCACCCGGGGTAATCGGTGTCGCACAACACCAGCAGCCCGCCCTGCCCACCCAGCTCAACCTCGACCCGCTCACTCTCGTACTGGGTGATCGTCGCCCCTACTGCCGGGCCGCCGTCGCCGCCCAACTCGATCGGGTGCTCGGTAACCGCCTGGCGGCGCGGCTCGAAGCGGGCGCTACGCATGTACTCGATCCGCCGTCGGTAGCCATCGATGGCGACCCCATCGCCAACCAAGTAAGCCAGCGGCAGCCCCACCCCGTTGCAGTAGACCAATATGTAGTTTTAAACGGTGAACAAAAACACAAAAACCCCCTAGG
>CAYWBJ010000068.1:0-11426 GCA_964456165.1 uncultured Gemmatimonadaceae bacterium
GGGTTGACTGTCGTTGACGCCGTCACTTACGGACAGGCGGACGGTGTAGAGTCCTTTGACGGTGGGGGTGAACCGGGGTTGAGCGGTGTCGGAGTCCATCAGTTCCGGCTCGACCGGGCCGCTGATGCTCCAGCTGTAAACGAGCGGCGCGTCCTCCGGGTCAGCGCTGGCGCTGCCGTCGAGCATGACCTGGGTACCGACGATTATCTCCTCGTAGGTGCCGGCATCGGCCAGGGGCGGCTGATTGTTCGGGAGTTCCACCGATATGGTCAGGACCTCACTGGAGCTGGCTTGCCCGTCGCTGACGGTCAAGGTCACCACGTAGGTGCCGGTAAGTGGAGCGACGAAGAAGGTCATGGCGGTGGCAGCGTCGTCGATTGCGACGACCGTATCCGGATGCGTGACGGTCCACAGGTAGGTGATCGGGTCGCCGTCCGCGTCGAAGCTGGCCAGTCCATCGAGATCCACGGTGTTGCTCGCGATCCGGCTGCCGTCGATCGGTGGCCCGGCGTTGGCCACTGGGGCTGTGTTGTCGGCGCCGTGCACGATGATGGTGACGGTGTCGGTGTTGTCGTCCTTGCCATCGCTCACGGTCAGGGTGAACTGGTAGGTGCCGGGCACGGTCGGGCTGATGCTGATGATCCGACTCTGGGGATTGAACATGATTACGGCCGGGTTCTCCGGCGCTGCGGCCCACTCGTACTGGAGCTCGTCCTCCTCATCGGGGTCGAAGCTGTGCGATCCGTCGAGGATGCTGCTGCTGCCCACCTCGACGTTCTGGTCGTTGCCCGCATTGGCCACCGGATCGTTGTTGGGTAGGGCCGGTGCCGGGGGGGCGTTGCAAGCGCAGCAGATGCCTACTGTCAGAAGAGACAGAGTTACCTTAATGGAAGTAGACCGAGACAGGGTACAACCTCCTGAAAGACTTGACGTTGCGGGGATGGGGTCGAGCTCGGGATGGCTTGCTCAAGTATACGAGGGGGGCCTTCTCGTGTCAAAACGAATCGGACGGTGACTGCCATGACAAAGCCTTCGGGCAGTGGTATATTCAAACAGTCTGGTGGACGACGAAAAGGACAGGGGCCACTGGTCCTATCGATGGTGGATGGAGCAAGCGGCAGCGCCGACGTAGACGTCAACATGGGAATCTACGACGGCCAGGGCGCCCATGGGGATGTCAACCGCAGCCTCAACGTCGCCGACAAGGTCATCCTGCTTGGCGAACAGAACCGGTTGCCCCATTTCCCCAGTGACCAGCGACTGCGAAAGCTGCACGCCGCCGACCCGCTCGTGCTGTTCACCTGGAAAGTCCTCCAGAAGATACCCGAGACCCTGCGCACCGCGCTGATCGATCAGCCGATCAGCCTGACCCTCGTCCGCGGCGATGAGCTCCTCTACTTCGCCGATTACCGCTGTCATCAGGCGCTGCACATCGGGCTTCGGCGCCATGCAATATACGTTCCCCAGCTGCTTTTGCACGCCGCCGAGGAGAGGGGCTACGATCACTGGGCTATCGCCGAGGGGCTGGTCTACGGGGGCTGGATGGTGCTCGACTATCTGCTGCTGGTTGAGGTGCTGCGCCGCCATCAGAGCGCTGCCCGGCGGTCGGTGCGCCTGACCGAAGCGACCTTGCGAGGGCTGGTAGAGCGCTGCAATCCGCACCGTCGGGAGCATGTGGATGCGGGGCGCTCGGAGGTGGTGGAGTTCGTCGAGGGATACCGGGACGCGCTAGTCCGCCTCGAGCCGGAAGAGCTGGCCGCAGCCGAGCCGCTCGAGGTGGCCCGTGAGTTGTACGACTGCGACACTGAGCAGTGCTGGGCGCGCGACAAGATGGAGCGCATAGCCAAGCTGTTCAACTATCCGCGCATGTTCCTGTTCGACCGGGATATTATCCACGGCGTCGCCCGGGAGATCGCGGCCCGCCGCGGGCAGGAGACTGCCCCCCGGAGTTTCGCCGATCTGCTGCATGACTACCGCGATTCCATGCGTTTCGACGACCAGCCGCTGATGACCTCGTTCTGCAAGGGCCTGGTGCCCAAGCCGCGAGCCGTTTTCCTCGAGAGCGTCGTCGCCATGGGGGGGCGCGGCCTGCGCGGTTTCTTTGGCGCATACCGGGAGGCTGAGCCGGAGGTGGTCGAGCTGATGCATCCGCTGTGGATGTACCTCTGCTCACTGACCTCCGACCCGGCCGGTGTGTTCTCCCGCGTCGGTCGTTGCCGCGGCCTCGGCCGGATGGGGGAAAAGAGCGGTGCGGATGGTCCCTTGGCGGGGATCCTCATACGCCTCGACCAGGCCGGAAATTACGCCGATCTGGTAGCCGAGGTCGGTGCCATGGGGGTGGCCGCACGGAGCGAGCTGGACGCCCTGATCGAGAACCAGTCGCTCCGCGACGAGGATGAATGGGAGGTCTTCAAGAGCCGCAAGCAGACGATCGTCACTCGCGCGGTCGAAGCCCTCGACTGCATCGACGGCGTTTCCGGCGACTGCGACTTGCCGCACGTCCGCACTAGTCCGCTCCAGGGCGACGAGCGCATCGCGGCCCTGCTCAGGGACAACCCGTACCGACTCAGCTCCGACCCCAGCGGCGTGCTGACCTACCTGCGCTCCTACGAGCGTTCCCTGCGTGAGTTTGGTCCCGACGACCCGGATACCGACTTCCTCCTCGCCTGCTTGCTCTTGCGTCTTGATCGCAGCGAACACCACGACGAGCTGCTTGCCATGGTGCGGCGGCTTGGCATCCTCGCTTTCTCCGCACTGCACAACGTTTTCGAGCACATTCCGGAGCACGACCCGGGGCGGCGCGGCATCCTGATGGCGGCGCGGCGACTCTGGGCCCACATGCTCGAGGAGAGGCGGTCCCGGGCTCAGTCGAAACAGGGGGGGCGTTCGCCAGGGCGGGATGGCGGTGCAGAATCGTCCGATGCGCTGCTCGATGGTGGTGGTAGGGAGGAGGGTGGATGAGCGGCGCGCCCGGTTCAATTTATGCCCGTTCATCGAGGCCCGTTCGCCGGGCGCACACCTTGCTGCTCATTGCCTGGCTGGCCGCAGTCGGCTGTGTCGGACCTTGGAGTGCCAATCGCGGCGGTGAGGACGTCGCCGATGCTGTCGACCGGCTGGCCGGCGTCGGCTCCGGCATCGACCGGCCTGGGGCGATCGCCGTGGTCGGGTTCCGGGATGCATCTGGCGAGCGCACGGCCGCCACCCAGATCCTGGACGAGGCGCTGATTTCCTCGCTTGTGCGAGCGCAGCTGCCCCTGGAACCGGTGATCTCGATGGAGGGGCGCTGGCTCGGCAGCGAGCCGATTGATCCCAAAGCCATTCGCGACGCGGATGGTGAGATCGTCATCGGTGGCCGGATGCAGGAGCACGGCGATTGGGTCTGGGTGCAGTTGTTCGCGGTCGATCGCACCGGCCGTCTGCTGGCATCCGGTGACCGCCGCATTCCGAGCAGACAGATGGAGCGCGAGGTCGAGCGCCGGGGTGCGGATGGGATCGCCTCGTACGAGTCTTCGGTAGTTGCAGCCGAGTTGCACCTGCTAGGGCTGCGCCGGGTGGGCGCCTTCGAAGAGCAATTGCCGATCGAGGCAAACGGCGTCCTGGAGCCGGACGATCGGTTGCAGATCCGCTTCGAGGTGGAGTACGACTGCCGGGTTTGGAGCTTTCTGTACAGTTCCACGGGTGGGGTGCGGACTCTGTTCGGCAATCAGACAGTCTACTCGGGCCGCGAGCATTTTGGTCCGGGAGAGAACCAGTGGATCACGGCCGGTGAATCGGGGGAGGTGTACACCCTCTACTTTATCGTCGGCCGCAGCCTGGAAGAGGAGACTACCGAGCTGTTCGACGAGATGGCGAAGCTGATCGAGCAGAACGAAATTGATCGCTACAAGGGCTTTGAGAAGCTCGACGAGGTGTTGCGCGGTTTCCTCGAAGAGCGCCTCGAGGATGGGGGAACAGTCGACATCGTGAGTAACCTCCCCGAGGCCAGTCTGCCCGAACCGGTTCGCTACCTGCCGGAGAGCGGGACGGAACTGGTTACGCGTGGCGAGAAGCTGGGCCCCGAAACGTTGCTCCTGCGGGCCCTGCGCTTCGAGGTACTGTAGTTCGGGACCTAGGCGTTAGACGACCTTGGCCAGCGCTTCGCAGAAGGCTTGCAGATTGGCGTCGGACAGCCCGGCCACGTTGATGCGGCCCGAGCCGACGATGTAGATGGAACGATCCTGACGCAGGCGGTCTACTTGCTCCCGGCTCAGGCCCGTAAGCGAGAACATCCCCCGCTGCCGTTCGATAAAGGAGAAGTCGCGGGTGACGTCCATCTCGGCGAGCTTTGCCACCAGGGCCTGGCGCATGCCGTTGATGCGGTCGCGCATTGCCGTCAACTCCTCCTTCCACAAGGCGCGCAACGCGGGGTCACCCAGTATGGTGGTCACCAGGTGGGAACCGTGGGCCGGTGGGTTTGAGTAGTTGGCGCGCACGCAGATCTTGAGCTGGCTCAAAGCGGCCTCGGCCGCTTCGGGGGCGCCCACGAGAGTCAACGCCCCGACCCGCTCGTTGTAGAGGCCGAAGTTTTTCGAGAAGGAACTGGCGATCATCAGCTCCGGGTTGCTCTCGCACAGGACCTGGAGGCCGGCTGTATCGGCCTCTATGCCATCGCCGAAGCCCTGGTAGGCGAAGTCGGCGAACGGCAGCAGGCCGCGGGCCGCGACCCGTGGGCCGATCGTCCGCCATTGCTCCACCGTCGGATCGACGCCGGTGGGGTTGTGGCAGCAGGCATGCAGCAGGATAGCGTCTCCGGTGGGTATCCCATCGATCGCCTCCAGCAGCTGTTCGAGAGCGATATCGTTCGTGGTCGCGTCGAAGTAGGGGTAGGTGTTCACTTCCAGACCGGCAGCCTCGAAGACCTGGATGTGATTGGCCCAGGTCGGCTCGCTGATCCAGATCGCGGCGGCGGGGAACATCTTGTGGATGAAGTCGGCGGCGATGCGGAGCGCGCCGGTGCCGCCCGGCGTTTGTATCGTGACGGCACGATCCCCGGTGACGATGGCGTGATCGGCTCCGAAAAGCAGGGCGCGGACGGCGGCGCCGTACTCGGCCGACCCCTCGATGCTCAGGTAGCTCTTGTCCACGCCCGAGGCCACCAGACGGGCCTCGGCCTGCTGCACCGCTTCGAGCACGGGCGTGTTGCCGGCGTCGTCCTTGTAGACGCCGACTCCCAGATTGATCTTGGCCGGGTTCCCGTCTTTCCTGAACGCCTCGGTCAGGCCCAGGATCGGATCCGGGGGGGCTGGGGTCAGTGTTTCAAACATTGCGATGTGTCGAGATTACCTTGTGATTTCAGGAGGTGCGGCGATAGGTCGAGTAACGTAACCCTCCCTCTTCCACAGTGTCAACTACCTCCCATTCGGCCAGGTTCCACTCCGGGAAGAAGGCGTCGCCGTCGACGCGGTCCGGAACATGGGTCAGCTCCATCCGGTCCGCAGTCGCCAGGGCCGCCCGGTAGATGTCGGTGCCGCCGATGACGAAGACCTTTCCGCAATCATCTTCGCGGCAGCGGTCGAGCGCCGCATCGAGGCTCGGGGCCAGGATCACTCCCTCCGGGATGCCGAAGTCGGCGCGTCTGCTGAGGACGATGTTGCGGCGGCCGGGCAGTGGCCGTCGCAACGACTCGAATGTCTTGCGTCCCATTATTACCGGGCTTCCCATCGTGAGCCGCTTGAAGCGCTGCTGGTCCTCGGGATAACGCCAGGGGATGCGCCCCCTGGCTCCGATTACCCGATCCGGGCTGAGCGCTGCGATGATGATGACCTCCATGATGGGGGTCTAGGTCGGTGACTCCGGGTGGAAGAAGTGGTGGACGATGTCCAGTGGGGATTGTCGGGCTTCGGCCACCGTCCCAGAGAAGGTGACGCGGCCGGCATCGAGCATGATCAGTCGCCCGTCGAGGCGCTCGATGCTCAGCAGCTCGTGGGTGACGATGACGATGGTCGTGCCGAGGCTGCGGTTGAGCGTAAGCAGCAGTTCGTCGATGCCGGCGGCGGTGATCGGGTCGAGCCCCGCACCCGGTTCGTCGCAGAATAGCACTTCCGGGTCGAGGGCCAGCGCCCGCGCCAGCGCCGCCCGTTTGCGCATGCCGCCGGAGAGCTCGCCGGGCAGCTTGGAATAGGCATGGTCGAGCCCGACCAGGTGCAGGCGGGCTCGGACGATGTCGGTCACCAGGCCCGGCTCGAGGTTGCTGTGCATCTGCAGCGGCAGGGCCACGTTCTCGCCCACCGTCAGGGAGTTGAGCAGGGCGCCGTATTGGAACATGACGCCGATTCGTTGCAGTAGCTCCTGCTGCTGGATCTGGTCGAGTTCGTTAAGATTCTCTCCCAGCAGGTCCACCCTTCCGCTGGTCGATTCCACCAGGCCTATGATGGTCTTGAGCAGGGTGCTCTTGCCGCAGCCGCTGCCACCGAGAATCAGGGCGATTTCGCCGGCGGTCACGTGCATGTCGATGCCCTGGAGCACCGGCGTCTCGCCGTAGGAGACGCACAGTCCGGAGATGTCGATCTGATTCGGCACCGTTACACCCCCTAGATCTTCATGTAGAAAAGGATGCCCCAGAAGCAGTCGAGGATGATGATGCCGAAAATCGAGGCTACCACGGCTGCGGTTGTGGAATGGCCGACGCCGGTGGCGCCGCCCCGGAAGTCGAGGCCGAAATAGACGCCGATGAGGGTGATCATCCAGGCGAAAGAGACGCTCTTGACCAGGCCGGTGAGCACGTCTTTGAGAATGAGCGCTTCCCCCGCACGGGTGATGAAGGCCGCCGGCGCGACTTCCAGCGAGGTGATGGCGACGAACACCCCTCCGAGAATGCCGAGGAGGTCGGCCATGATCGTCAGCAGCGGTACACAGACCAGCATCGCCCACATCTTCGGCACCGCCACGAAGCGCAGGGCGTCCAGCCCCATGGTGCGGAGGGCGTCGAGCTCCTCGGTGAACTTCATCGTCGCTATCTCCGCCGCGATCGCGCTGCCACTGCGACCGGAGACGATGATGGCCGTCATGAGCGGTCCCAACTCGCGGCAGATGCCGATAGCGAGCAGGTCGGCGACGAAGAGGTGGGCGCCGAACTGGCGCAGTTGCGCCGCCGACTGCAGGGCGGAGACGGCTCCGATGAGAAAGAGAATGCAGCCGATTAGCGGCATCGCGGAGGAGCCGATGGCCACCGCCTGATCGCTAAAGCTCCCGGGTCGGACGCTGCGGCGGTCGAACAGCGTCTGGGCACTGGCGATGGTCAGGTCGGACATGAGATAGAGGAATCCCATCAGCCGGCCACGGGCCTGCAGCAGCTGCTCGCCGGTATTCTCGAGAAGTCCCGGTGGCTGACTCATGGGCGTAGCGGCGGGGTCGGGGAGGTCGACGAAATCGAAAAAGGCCTGTAGCTGATGGGGGAGGGGGCCGATCTCGAGGCGGACCCGGTACTCCCGGGCGATATGGGGGAGCCGGCGCAGGAGGACGGCGCCGGCGGTATCCAGCTTTTCGACGCCGTCGAGTTGCAGCCGACGGGCGTCGGCGCCGGGCAGGGCCAGGTGGGCCCGGATCAGTCTCTCGGCACCGGCTACCGAATCCAGGTTGAGGGAGCCGCCGAGGTATAATCCTTCCCGGTCGGCGCGGAACTCGACCATCCTACAGGAACTTGGAGAAGCGTAGTAGAACCTGTTCCGTTGCCTGCAGGTCCGCTCCCTCCTGCCGATCCAGGTCGGCGACGATGTCGAGGTTGATGAAGCTGGAGAGGAAAATCCGCAGGCGATTCTCCCAGCTGAAGACCCAGGAATTGACGTCCCCGAGATTCGGCACGAGCAGGTCGAACTCCGAGTTCAGGTCGATGTAGCGGCCGATGCGGGCGTCGTTGATGAGCAGGGCTTCGAACCCGGTACTGATGGTGGTGTCCTGCTTTTTTGCGGTGTCGGTGCCGGTTAATAAAAAAGAATTGGAATGGAAGGTCTGCCGGGCGCCGATGCCGAGGCGCAGGTCGACGTTCACGGACGGGTTCTCGATCATCACCGAGTTGATCCCGATACCCTGGCGCAGCTCCATCGGGAACAGGGAGGGGTTGAGGGACACCTTGCGCGCCCCTATCTCCACGCCCAGCGTGTCGTTGACGGCACTGAGCTTGACGAAGTCGCGGGGCTCGTCGAACAGTTCTTCGGTGGCAAACAGGTGGGTGTTCAGTACGCCGCGGACGTAGGGCCCGACGCGCGGGTTCAGGCGGTAGATGTAGGTGGCGCGGAACTCGAACTTGTCGATTGATTTACTGAACGCCTTGGTGCCTTCCCTGGTGCCGCCCTCCTCGATGATGAGTCGCAGCGCGGCGAATTGTCGCGGCGTGCTGTAGCGGCTGCGGTTGTGCACCTGGATCGACAGGCTGACGCTGCGCCGGTTCTCGGCGGTGTTCTGGGAGTCGCTGAACAGCGTTGAGCCGCTGAGCTCCCAGCTGGTCTTCCAGTTGCTGGCTGCCTGATCGGTGCCGATGAGAGTGCGTTTCGGATAGAAGCCGACGAAGTTGTTCGTGGAGCTGTCGACGACGAGGTTCAGACGAGTGAGCTCGCCGGGCAGCAGGCGGACGCTGAAGCGCCGGGTGGTGGTCACGTTCTCGCCGACGCTGACGACGTTGTAGACGCCGGGCCGCAGCAGCCAGGTATCCACGGCTTCGCCCCGCTCCTCCTCGACACCGCGGCCGAGACCGTAGTTCTCCTGGCTCTCCTCCTCAAAGAGCTCGTAGGTCTCGTTCATCGAGGTGCGGGTCTCGTCTATGACGTCGATGACCAGTCCGGACCAGTCGGCCTTCACCAGGGAAGTCATGCTCTCTACGATCTGCACCGACTTGCGCATCATCTGGTCGCCGGCGCCGGATCCGATGCGGACCTGGTAGGAGCCGGGGGACAGCATGACCCCGGTCCCCGGGCGTCCGGCGGCCACTTCGCGGTTGCCCTTGAAGACCAGGAAGTTCGGCTCGTTGCGCGAGGAGGTCATCGTCGGCACGAACAGGAAACCCTTGCCGGCCGGGATTTGGCTCGGGTCCCGGTTCAGCTGGCCGCGCGCCGGGATCGCGTTCCAGGTTTGGTCATTGGCGTGGGCGGGCCAGTCCCAGCACAGGATGAGGACGAGAAGACCGCAGAATAGTTGGGTTGGCCTCATCGGATCGGTCATTCCGGTGCGAGGGTGCCGGGGATCAGCTCGTAGTCGGCGTCGGGACCGTATTCGGCAGCGACGCTGTCGTCGATCGCCCTCACCGTGTCGTTGTCGCCATGGATCAGCTGCTCGAGCAGTTCGACGCCGCTATCCTGACGGAGCTTGTTGGCGAACTTGAAGTCCAGGTCGCGGATCGCCTTCTCGATCTCGCCGCGCATTGTCTGGCTGATCGACTCGACTGTGTAGGTCATATCCTGTTGGTAGAGCTCCTCGTGCCGGTTGAACTCATCCGCCCAGAATAGCTCGTTGGTGGTCGCGTCGACCAGCTTCCAACTGATCGAGAGATGGGAGTACCAGATGTCGCCGCTGTCGCGACGCTCGATGGCCCGCACTGTGCCCGACAGGATGTAGTCGGGTCGGGTGTCCAGGTACTCCTGGGCGATGCCGGTGAATAGGTTTACGTCGGTCAGGTAGGCCTCGACCAGGTCGGTGATCATCTTGCTCGGCCGATCGGCCCAGATGTTCCACTTGTCGTCCTTGAACTCGAAGTCGGAGAGGCGGAAGACGATCTGGTTCCGGTCGTAGGTACCCGGGACGGTGAACTTCTGCACCTGCACGTTGTACGGATAGGGACGTTTCGAATCCTTGAAACGGACGTTGAGCGGGTGGGTGTTGAGCGTGAACTTGCGGCGTTCCGGGATCTCCGCTTTGCCGCCGATCAGGCTAGTACAGGCGATCCCATTGGAGGCAATCGCCAGGGCAGTGGCCAGCAACAGCCAATGTCGAGATGTCACTGCGCTCTCCCCTTAATGAGCACCGACGGGTCTTCGCGGATCAGCTCGCTTGCTTCCTTGACGTTCTGCAGTGCCTCGGAAAGCTCCTGCATGGCGATAAGCAGGTTGTTGCGGCTGGAAAGCACCGTCAGGTCGATGTGCGTGACCGCGCGATCGAAGTTCCGTGAGAGCGTGTCGAGCCGGGCGATCAGAGTCGGCACGGGGCCTTCGAGTTGCTGGCGCAGAGCGGCGACGGCAACTCGGAAATTCGTAATCGTGTCGTGGGCGTCGTCGCCGGTCATCATCAGGTGCAGCGAGTCCATCGTGGCGCTGAAGGTGGAGCTGGCGGTGGCCAGGGAGCGGGTCGCTGCCGCCAGATTGCGGAAGGTGTCGTTGATGGGGGTGCGGTTCTCGCGCAGCAGCAGGTCGGCGCTCTGCAGTAGGCTGCTCCCGGACGCGAGCGTGCGGTTGAGGTGATCGGCGGTCTCCCGGCGGGTCATGTAGTTCAGGTTGTCGAGCACCCTCTCGATCTTGCGGGTAAGGACCTCGGCCCGGCGGTCAATGTCGGAGAGAAAGGTGTCGCCCACCCGGATCGTCGAGCCTGGGGGAAGGATCGCCGCGTTGGAACTGCCGGCCACCAGTTCGATGTGCTTGATGCCGGTGATGCCCTGCCCGGCCAGAACCGCCTCGGTGTCTTCGCGGATGGCAGAAGCCATCTTGGGCTCGACCGAGATCTCGACGATGACGGTGGATATGTCATCGGGCGCGATGGAGTGCTCCTGGACCCGCCCTATCTGCAGACCCTGGTATTTGACGGCGGCACCGGGGCGCAGGCCGCCAACCGAGAGGTCGCTGAACTCGATCAGGTAGTCCACCCGCTTTTTCATCAGGCTCAGTCCGGCGGTGAAGAGGAGCGAAAACATCAGGACGCCGCCGGCGGTCAGGAAGAACAGCCCCAGTCGGATCTTCTGCGCTTTTGTCGCCATACGGGGCTACTGATACAGTCGATGTGTCGCGGGAAATTGGGGCTGGAATATGAGGAATATCACTAACCGATGCAAGCGGGAAACCGCTGGTATGAACGGCCCGAATCAACCTGGAACGACCATAGACAGGGCGCCGGGAACACACTCGATGGCGGCCGGTGTGTAGCCGGCGGATTCGCCGTCCACGTGCACCAGCTGGGGCTCCCGCGGCTCGATTCGGAGCCAGGAGGAGCGTTCGATTCGCTCCGCCGTAGGGTGGATGTGAGCGCCAGTGAAGAGGCGCGGCAGGACCCGGAGCAGGGTCGTCTTCGACAACGCCTCGACGATGCAGATGGCGAACAGCCCATCCCGAGGATCGGCACCCGGAGCGATGCGCATGCCGCCGCCGTAGCTGCAGGTGTTGCCGGTGGCCACGAGCACGTACCGGCCGTGCCGTTCGCCGAAGTCCCCGGCCAGCCGCATCTCGACGGGACGGTACCTGGCGAGTCGCCCC
>CAYWBJ010000069.1:0-1622 GCA_964456165.1 uncultured Gemmatimonadaceae bacterium
GTCCATCGGCGCCTGCATCTTAGGGTAGAGCAGGCGTTCGTGGTTGATCCACTGCCTCCGCAGGACCACCATCAGGCAGATCGACACCACGTGCAGGGCCAGCAGGAACACGAGCCAGAAGGAGAGGGACTCGGCCCACGCGCCCCACGGGATCGCCGCGCCCTCCGGCAGGCCCTCGTAGAAGCCCCGGATCACCGACGGCTTGCTCGGGGCGATCCAACCGGGGACCAGCGGCTGGATGAGATCGCCCCAGCCATTCTCGGGCGTCGCGTAATAGTAGACACCGGTGATCATCGGCAGCAGGTGTGCGACGAGCCCGAATGTGGGCAGCGAAGCGGAGACGAACATCATCGCGAAGATGAGGACGAGCTCTTCGCGGGAGAGGGCGAAACGCCTGGCCGCCAGGCCGACCAGGATGTTGCCGAGCACGACGTAGAAGAAGAAGAAGAGGGCGATCGGGTTGCTGAAACACCAGGCGACGAAGCTGCCGCGGATGCTCGTGGTGGCGTAGATCGCACCGGGGCCGATGGCGGCGCACAATGCCGCTCCAAGAAGAAGCGCCCGGAAAGAAACTACTCTACGTTCCAACATCACACCTGGTAGGCGAATACCTTTGCCTGGAACATCTTCAGCCGGACGGCGACCATCTCGCCGATGCCGGAGATATCGCTGCGGCCGTTCCAGGTTACCACCCGATCGGCTTCGTTCCCGGTCAGCCGGTCGCACTCCGCGAACGTGAATCCCGCCAGCGGGTCGACGTCGCCGTGGAACATCGACGGCATCATCCGCATCAGCTCCACGCTCACCCAGCCGCCGGGCTGGCAGCGGTAGTTGAGGCGCAGCTCGTCGTTGCGGCTGACGTGCGCCGAGCTATGTGTCCACATCCAGTGTTCGGATGCGGTTGCTGATATCGGTCCGGAGACCGCTTCGGGCGCCGGTGGTTTATAGCCGAGCGCACTATGTGGTCGGACCTGATTGTATTCCCGACGCCAGACCTCCGTCACTACCCTCCAGCAGTATGTAGGGCGTGTCCGTCGTAGGCGTTCGCAAGATATTGTTTAATAACGCGTTATGGGATGAATGTTGCCCAAGAGACTTGTGCCAGGAGCGTCTCGGGGTGACCCTTCTATATTATGATAGACGGAAGGGCTGTGATCACTTCACCTCGTCCCGGGGTTCGTCTTTATGTCGATCTCCTTGTTCAATCGTTTCCATTCACCGATCGGAAAAGTCCTTCCAATGTCAGCGCGGCCGCCACATGATCTGCTGAGGCCACGCGCTCTTGGTCAGATCGAGCCGCGACAGCTCGCCACCTTGCGCCGGGATGGTGTAGACGTAAAACGCGCCGTGGACACATAGATGGGGGCAGGTCACATTATTCGGTCGAGGAGGTGACCACGTGGGGTTCCCTTGAGATCACGACCCTGGATGGCGGTGGCCGTGATCGCCGCCGGTGTCGCTGTTGTTGGGGCCTGTCAAGAGCGGGGTCAGGCTCCAGAAAACGGCCACCGAGCCGGCCTTGACCGGCACGCAGGCGGCATCGTCTGACCGCAGGCCGCTGATAGTCCAGCCACCGTTGCTCCCATCGAACTCGTGCAGCAGCGGCCCTCGGCGGAACAGTC
>CAYWBJ010000070.1:0-10398 GCA_964456165.1 uncultured Gemmatimonadaceae bacterium
ACCACCCGCAGCCGCAGGTCCGCCAGTCCGGTGAAGGACTTGTAGCCTCCGAGCAGCGGATCGCCCACCGTCACCCGCTTCATGTCGAAAGCCTCGACGACACCGCCGACTACCAGATCGGCCTGGACTAGGCGCCCGACCTCCAGCAGCTCCTCCCGACTCAGCTTCTCTCGCGCTCCAACCGCCTGGGAGACGGCCTCCGGCGGTACCACCAGCCACCGCGGGCTTCCCTCCATCGCCGACGCCAGCGCACCCGTCAGCTCCACCCCGAGATTCCAGATACCCTCGCGGAAGCCGGAATCGTCTACCAGTGAGACCACCGCGATCAGGGGCGGGACCACCTCGAGCGAATCGCGGACCCCCTGCAGCTGCTGCAGGTGCCGCGCCAGCGGAGAATCGGGCGCGGCCAGGGGGGCCGGCACTGCGGACTCGGTCGCGGGAATCGGCTGCAGGTAGGCGCACCCTGCGATCGACGCGGCCACCGCCCCGAGGAAAACCGCGCGCAGCGCGCCGCACCCGCCGACCGGATGGCGGCCGTGCTCTACTCCAGCTGCTCTGGTAGGTCGGATTCCGATCATCATGGGTTTGCTCCAGATCGCCAGGCAACCGATGCGGCAGGGGAGTTAGAGGAGGGCAAGAAAAGCCATAGCCGTTGCTCCGGCAATTGAAAGGAAGCGGGGGATGGGTTGCCCGCCAAGAGAGCGGCGGGCCGGGAAAAAGCTTGAAGTGGCCCAACCGTTTCCGTACCCTCCTGCCCCATTCGACTGACTTGCTCTTCCTAGTCGTGCGAGACCGACCCAACATCCTCTTCCCGATGCCGGATCAGCTGCGGCATGAATTTCCTCGGCTGCTACGGCGCCTCCTCTGTCAGTACGCCCCACATCGACGCCCAGGCAGGCAGCCGCCTCAACGCGGCGTTGACATCGGCGGCCGCAACGGGCATTTCCTGGCGGGGGTTCATTCGCGCCCGGACGACCCGGGCGGCTCCGGATGGATCGATCCCTGCCCTTGTACTACATTACCGCCGCCGTTACATTGGCGCCGCATTCCTGGCGTCTGACTCAAAACAAGGAGAGAGGCAATGCCCGTCACCGTCATGGTCGAGTTCCAGATGAAACCCGAAGCCGCGGAGCAGTTTCGTGCGGACCTGCCCCAGGCGCTCGAAGCCACTCGCGCCCGCGACGGCAACCAGAGCATCGAGGTCCTGCACAACCAGGACGACCCGTGCAACATCGTCGTCTTTCAGCGATGGGATTCCCGCGCCCAGTACGAGAGCTACCTGCAGTGGCGCCTGGACACCGGCATGATGGAGATGATGGAACCGATCGTGGCCAAGGAGCCGTCCATCCGCTTCTGGGACACCGGCCCCGGTCCGGCCGATCCGGCCTGATCGACTCACCTGACCGAGGTGGGACGCCCTGGCAGTCCAGCCGGGGCGTCCCCCTCTGACTACCAGAATACCGCGAAAGTCAGCAGACAGCCGAGGAGGAGCATGCCGACCGCCAGCACAGCTGGCAGTCGTCGCAAGGAGGAATCAGCCTTCTCCTCGGCGTGCAGATGATCCAGCTGCCGCACCGTATCCAGGCTATCGCGAAGCCACCCGCTCTCTTCGCGATAGTCGCCGCCCTGCAGCGTAGCCCGCGATTCCCATCCTGTGAACAGCGTCACGATCACCATCGCCCCCGCCGTGATCGCCATGCTGATGGGATAAGCCGACCAGGAGTTGACCATGGACGCCGGCATGAGAATGATGCCGTGATCCTCGGCCAGGCCGGGGGCGAGAAGCCGCAGGACGCCGTAGGCCACACCCACCAGCAGGCCGATCAGGCCACTGCGGCGGTTCACCGACGTCAGCACCCCCATCAGGAACAGGGTCAACAGCGGCACGACGAAGGTACTGGTGATATCGACGTAGAAGGCGAGCATCCCGGCTTCCAGGAACGGCACGTAGCAGAAGGAGCCGAGGATGATAAAAGGGGTGAATAACTGTCCTACCCGCAGGTAGTGGCGGTCATCCCGGTCGCGCACCAGCAGGCGGGCATAGACGTCGCGCGTCAGCAGCGCCGACAGCGAGGAGCCGATTGAGTCGTAGGTAGACAGGGCCGCCGCCAGCATGCCGGCGACCACCATCCCCTTCAGCCCGACCGCCGCGACCTGGCTCGCGACGTAAGGGTAGATCGCGTCCTGACGACCGTAGGGCAGCTCGGCCTGCTCCGGCATGAGGGCCCGCCCCATCACCCCGATCGACAGGTTGAAGAACGTCATCGCCAGCATCGGCACGGCGGCGGCGAAGATCGACATCTTCAGATGCCACTCGTTCCGCGAGGCGAACATCCGCATAGCCTGCGTGTGGTTCACCACCGAGTAGGAGATCCCGATGATGACGAAGGCGAAGGCCACAACCCAGCCGGGGGTAACTCGCGTGATCGTAGCCGTGACCGCATCGTAGGTGCCGCCCAGCAACAACTTGCGCTCGATGGCTGCGGTCTCGATCCCGGCGACGTCCTCCACGTCCACCTGGTCATGCCCCATATGCAGCAGTTCAGTGAGCTGCGGATCGGCCGCCCGCAGGCGCTCCTCGGTCCCGCTCCAGCCATCCACGTCCTGCCACAGCGAGACCCAGACGATCAGGCCCGCGGCGGTCATGATGCCGAACTGCAAGGCATCGGTCACCGCCACCGAGCGCAGGCCGCCGAAGGCAGTGTATATCGTCGCCAGCACGGCGATTCCGACGACCACCGACCAGGACATGGCGTCGCTCCAGCCGCAGACCACCGACAGCGTCAGGAAGACCGAGGTGCCGATGATGCCGAGCACGAGGGTCCGGTACTGCACCTGCACGAAGGCGCACAGCACCCGCACCGTGGCGCCGAACCGGGCCTCCAGGTATTCGGCGTTGGTGTACATGCCGATGCGGTACATCGGCAGGAAGACGAAGAAGCCGGCCAGCACCCAGCCACCCAGCACCCCCACCCAGTTCGCCGCCATCACGCTCAGCCCCATCGTGTAGGTGCCGCCCGAGTCGGCGACCAGGTCACTGGAGTCGATGGCGGTAGCGTACATCGACAGGCCAACCAGCCACCACGGCAGCTGCCGGCCGGCGAGGAACCAGTCGGCGCTCGAGCGCACGTTGCGGCTCAGGTAAAGGCCGTACAGAATGGTGCCGCCGTTGAGGACGGCGATGATGCTCCAGTCGATCAGGCCCATCGTGCCCATCGCCTCATCCCGGACCAGACTATCAGGCTCCGACCCCGAATTTCTTCTGGAACGCCGACCACACCTCGGCCGGGACGTCGGCCGTAGCAGCCTCGTAGGCGTCGTCCACCTGCTCCCTGTTGCAGGGCCCGGCCATCACGATGCCGTCGATGGGAGCAGCCATGCAGAACTGCATCGCCAGATGGCGGATGTTGACGCCGTTGTCAGCACACCACTGCCAGATGGCGTGTGCCTTCGGATCGTCCGGTTCCGGGCCGGCCAGCATGCCCATGCCCAGGGCACTGGCCAGAATGATCCCGACGCCCCGCTCCTTCGCCAGCGGCAGAGTGGTCCGCGCCACCGACTGATTCACCAGGTTGTAGTCGAGGTAGGTGAGGACGATTTCGCAGTGGCCGGTCTCGATCGCGCGGCGGTGGAACTCGTGCTGCCGCACCCCGAGCCCGATGTGTCCGATTACCCCTTCCTCCTTCAGCTTCAGCAGCTCGTCGAGGGCCTGGCCCGGTGCCAGAGGCACCTCGATATCTGCAGGATCGTGAATCAGCACGGCGTCCAGGTGCTCGGTCTGCAGCAGCTTCAGGCTGTTCTCGACGCTCCAGCGAGTGCTTGCACCACTGTAGTCCCCCCTCTTCTCCGGATGCGTCCCGACCTTGGTCTGGAGGTGAATCTTTTCCCGCCATCCTCTCTCCAGAGCCAGTCCAACCCGGCGTTCACTCTCGCCGTACAGGGGCGAGGTGTCGAGATAGTCGATGCCCAACTCAATGGCGCGTCGCACCCCCTCCACTGTATCCGCGTCCGAACTCTGGTCTCCACCGAAGAACGCGCATCCCAGACCCAGCGCGCGGGGCATCATGCCCGTGCTCCCCAGCTTTCTCCTTCCCAGATCAGCCACTGTCCCTCCTCAGTCGCAGGCCAGCGCCGCCAGAAGCGCCTTCATATACCCGATGGAGTAGGCGGTCGACATGTGGTTCACGGCCGCGTCGTCCCCTTCCAGGGTGGGGTGGTGGTCCGAGTGCAAGCAGCCGTCGAAGCCGACACTGTGCAGCGCCTTGAGAATTCTGAACATATTCATGTCGCCGTCGTCGAGCAGGACCTCTTCGAAGGCGCCGGCCGTCGGCAGGCTGCCCCGCACGTTGCGGAAGTGGACCTCGAAGATGCGGCCCTTGCGACCATAGTTGTTGATCTCGTCCAGCACCAGAGCTGAGCCGCCCGCTTCCGCCCGCGTCCCGACGCAGTACAGGTAGCCGACGCACGGACTGGGAAAAGCGTCGATCAGGCGGTGGTAGCCAAGGCCGCCGAACATGGTGTCAGTGGTCGGCGGATCAGCCGGGTGCATCATCAGTTTCGTGCCGTATTCTTCCGCGATCGGCACCATCGACTCGTAGGCGCGACAGACCTGTTCCCAGCGTTGCTCCCGAACCTCCGGTGCGGCCTGCTCCGGGTTTTCCGCGTACGCCAGGCTGCCGCCGCGCATCGTGTAACCGCCGCGGTGCACGCCTTCGTAGCCACGCACGACACCCGTGTCGGTCATGTAGTGGAAGCCGACGCGCACCACCGGGTAGCCGGCCTCGCCGAGGACGCGGAGAGATGCAGCGTTGCGCTCCAGTTCCTCGTCCCAGCCGCCGGCGCGGTCCACGAAGTTTTTGGAGTAGGCCAGGGTCACCCGATTCACCTGCAGCCCGAATGAGTGGATGCGCTGCTTGATCGCGATCGCCTGCTCCAGGTCGTATACGCCCAGATCGTCTATCGGGATGTCCATGCCGTCGGCGCAGTCGACGCCGAGCTGCACCAGGCGGGTCAGCACGGCGTCGGACATGTCCAGCGCCCATGCGGCTATGCGTATCATGATTCCTCGTTTGGTTGACGGGTTGACTTGAGGGACAGGTGCTCCGGGAATCCCGGGTCCTAGACGCGGTAAGCGAACAGCTTGGCGTCGAACATGCGCACCCGGATGCCCACCGACTCCCCCACCGCTGAGATGTCGCTGTTGCCGTTCCAGGTGACGACGTGGTCTTCCGAGTCGCCCATGATGCGGTCGCAGTCCGCAAAGCTGAAGCCATCCACCGGGTCGGCGTCCGGCAGCGCCAGCCGCGGGATCTTGTCCAGCAGTTCGACCTCGATCCAGCCGCCCGGCCTGCACCGGTAGTTCAGGCGCAGCTGGTCGTGGGCGCGGAAGATGGTCTGCATCGTCACCCGCCCCTCCCCTTCGCAGACCAGGCCGCAGAACCGGTGCGGCCGCCACATGGCCCAGCGGATCAGATGGGGGCGTCGGTGCGGGAAGTCCTTGGCGTCGGTCTTCACGACCGCGTGCAGCACCGAGTTGCCGGTGTAGGGACAGGCCCAGGAGCCGTCCGGCAATTCGACGATGCCGCTGCGCCAGAAGTGGGCGATGCACTCGTCCCCATCTCCCTCCTTGCCCAGGAGCAGGCTGGCCCGGCGCTCGGGCCGCGTCCAGAACAGCCCGTCGCGACTGAAGGCCATCTGCCCGTCGATGGTGTCGGCGATCTGGTGGTACACCGGGACCATCATCCCGTGCAGGTCGTCCCGCCCGGGATAGGGGAAGTAACAGGCGCCGTACCAGGAGAGGTCCGGCGGATCCTGCGGGTCGGGATGCACGATCAGCCGCGGCGGCGGCCAGTTGTTGAAGTCCTTGGTGTGCGAGAAGCCGATCGTGCGGATCTGCATGCCATCTTCATGCCGGCTCTTCCCAACCCCGTCAATGACCCCGTCGGGTGCCGTGTAGCCCATCAGCTGGATGTAGCAGAAATAGCGCTGGTGGTGCGGATCCCAGCCGGCCGAGATGCCGCCGTTCACCGGCCGGCGTGCCAGCGGCCGCTCGATCGCGGTCCAGTTCTTCCGGTCGGGCGAGGTCCAGGCGCTCATCAAACCGTGGATCTCGGCACGGGGACCACTGTATTCCAGGTCGCCCTGCTCCTCCTTCAGCCGCCGGGCCGCCTCCTCGCTCTCGATTTCCTCGCCGGTTTCCGGGTCGGCCCAGAACATCCGCCCGCCCATCGCCTTGAAGCGCTCCTCCGGGGGCGCGGACGGATCTTCGAAGATGCCGGTCGTACCCTTACACGGGTGGGGCAATATGTTGTTCTTCCTCGAGCCGTTGAACTCGACGAGATTCAGCTCCGGGCGCGTCCAGTGGATGGCGTCCTCACTCTCGGCCAGGCACTGCCCGACGCGAACGTCGTAGAGCATGTAGTAACGCCCGTCCTCTTCCCAGATGTAGAGCGGCGAGACCGAGTCCTCTTCCCACTCTGTCTGCGCCTCGAGCAGGGGCGGCGACTTGAGCGCCTCCTCGATCTCGAAGCGGATGCCCACCGGGGCATCGAACAGCTCCAGAACGCCGTCGCGGCTCAGGCCGCGGGTTCCGGGAAAGACGTCGATCATGTCGACCAGCGGATTCCAGGCGCCGGCGTTGTGCCGGATGCGGGCCGGCCGGGGCTCGAAAAGGTCGTCGGTTTTCTTCGGGTCGTGGGTCATACTCTGTCCTCGCGTGTGTGGGTCAACTGGTTCGTCTGTTTCGGACTCGAGCCCCCGTCCTCCGGCGCAGACCGGCGCGGCTCAGGTAGCCCCCTTCTCGGCTGCTGCGATCGTCGCCTCGACGTCCTCCCGCCAGTCGTGCTCCAGCACCATCAGCTTCTGCAGCTCGTCGAGCTCCCCGGCAATGTCGGCAAACTGCGGTTTCGGGCGCACGTGCAGCGCCGGCGCATAGAGATAGCGCAGCAGCCGGCGTTCGTAGTCGGCCTTCCACGGCACCGTACCGTGGGTTAGCGCTTCGGTGAAGATCACCGCATCTCCCGCTTTGAGCGGGATCTTGTTCACGATGCCGAGATCGCGCTCGAGCCGGCGCACATCCTGCGGGCAGAGAAAGTTCGCTTTGTGGCTGCCGGGAATGCAGACGAACCCGCCATCCTCCTCCCCCTCGTCCGTCAGCGCGTAGCTCACCGAGATCAGCCCGCTGGACATCCGCCCGAACTGGAAGCGGTGAAAGAACTGCTCCCGCATGATCTCCAGCTCCGGCGTCCCACCCCCATGCAGCATGAACCCCTCCGCCCCCTTCGTCATGCAGATCCCCCCGGTCCCCTCGAAACGGAACCGCGGCCCGATGATCGTCAGCATCATTCGCATGATCCGCGGTGGCGCAATGATCTCCCTGAACGGCTCACACCAGGGCCTCTCCCAGAACAGATAGCCCCCGATATTACCCCGCCCATGCGTCCCCTTCAGGCCCTCCGCCGACCGCCCTCCATGCTCCGGACTCCGCCCATCCAACGAATTCTCCGGACTCACCTCCCCAATCCGATCCCGATTGTGATCGATCGCCTCATTCAGAGCTTCCACCTGCTCCGGCGAAAGCGCCCGTTCGACCACGATGTACCCGTTCAGATCGTAGAAATACCGATCATGCTCATCCATTCAAGTCCTCGCTTGCGTTGTGACGACCCTCTCAAGGTCGGATCCGACAGAAGCCAGATCGACCACCACACTCACCCAAGAATCAAGGCACATACTCCCGCATATCATGCAGCCACTTATACCCTTCCCCAGGCAACCCATAAGCCCCCCCCATCACAAATATTTGCCCTCCCACCGTAGCCGCCCCCAACCAAGCACACCCCACCGGCATAGGCATCCCAATCTCCCACGAATCACTCGCAATATCATACACCTCGGTCGCCCCACTGATCGGCCGCCCCCCGAACGTGTAGATCCGCCCATCCAGCACCGTGATCCCACTGGACTCCCGCCCCGTCGGCTGCGGCGCCAGCGGCTCCCACTTGCCCACCTGCGGATCGAGCACGAATAGCTCGCTGCGAAATTGCGGCTCCTCGCTAGCCACCCCACCCACCGCATAGATGATGCCGTCCACCGTCGCCACGTTGATTCCCTGCGTCGGCCGCGGCAACGCCGGTCCATCCGACCACTCCGCCTTCACCGGATCGTAGATCTCGACCGTGTCCACCTGCCGCTGGTCCGCCGGATCCATCGTGTTGCCGCCGATCACCCAGATCTTGCCGCCGCAAGCCGTCACCGCCACCCCAGCCCGATGCCCCCGCGGCATCGGCTCCAGCACCGACCACCGCTGCGTGCGCACGTCGAACACCTCCAGGTCGTCGCGGCTGATGAAGTGGTAGTCCACCCCCGTCCGCCGCCGCATCTCCTCGGTCTGAATCGTCTTTCCACCAGCCACGTAGATCTTCCCATCGATGATGTCCGCCCCCAGCCACCCCCGCGCCGTCGGAATAGGGGGCGCCGGAAACCAGGTCTGCGACCCCACCTCGTACATCTCCACGTCGTGAACCGTCAGATCATCCGCACCCGAAATCGCGAAGATCCTGTTCTCCACCGCCACCGCCGCCAGATCATGCCGCGGCCGCTGCATTCCCCGTCGCTCAAGCCACTCTCCCATGTCCCTTCTCCTTGCTTTGGTTGATTAAGATATTTGTCAAAGGTTGGTCGCCCTGCCCACGACCAGCTCGTGCTCCCCAGTCACGCTGCCGCCGCCGCTGCCTCCAGCACTTCTCCCAGCCCCACCCGCCAGTCGTGCTCCAGCACCACCAACTGCTGCAACTCATCGAGTTCACTCGCGAAATCGCGGAACTGCGGATTGTACCTCCCATGCAGAGCAGGGCAGTACAGGTAGCGCAGCAGCCGGCGTTCGTGTTGGCCCTTCCACGGCACCGTGCCATGGGTGAGCGACTCGGTGAAGACCACCGCATCCCCGGCCTCGAGAGGGACCTTCCGCACCACACCCAGATCCCTCTCCAGCCGGCGCACATCCCGAGGGCACAGATAGTTCGCCTTGTGGCTCCCCGGGATGCAGACGAACCCGCCATTCTCCTCATTCTCATCCGTCAGTGCGTAGCTCACGGAGATCAGCCCACTGTACATCCGCCCGTACTCGAAGCGATGATAATAGGCGTCCCGCATCCGATCCAGCTCCGGTGTCCCCCCACCGTGCAGAATGAATCCCTCTGCCCCCTGCGCCATGGAAATCCCCGCCGTCCCCTCCAGCCGCACCCGCGGCCCGATGATCTCCACCATCATCCGCAGAATCCGCACCGGCGCAATGATCTCCCGGAATGGCTCGCACCAGGGCTTCTCCCAGAACAGATATCCCCCGAAATCACCGCGTCCATGCGTCCCCCTCAGCCCCTCGGCGGGTATCCCCCCTTGCTCCGCAGTTCTTCCATCCAGATGCAGATCGCCCTTCCGGATGCTGATCTGGTCCCGATGCTGGTCGATCGCCGCATGCATCCGCTCGAGAACCTCCGGCGACAGAGCCCCCGGGACCACGATATAACCATTCAGATCGTAGAAATACCGCTCGTGCTCATCCATCACGTAACGCACTCGGCAGCAGCAATTCCACGAGTCCACGCCCGGCACCGCACGTTGCCAGACACCCCTCCTGTCTCAGGCAGGTAAAAATCAACCAGAGTCAAGGAACATACTCATGCATGTCATGCAGCCACTTGCACCCTCCCCCAGGCAACCCATACGCACCCCCCATCACAAAAATCTGCCCCCCAACCGTAGCCGCCCCCAACCAGGCCCGCGCCACCGGACCGGGCGCCCCCACCTCCCACGAATCACTCGCCACATCGTAAATCTCAGTGGCATCACTGTACGGCCGCCCCCCGAACGTGTAGATCCGCCCATCCAGCACCGTAGTCCCACTAGACTCCCGCCCCGTCGGCTGCGACGCCATCCGCTCCCACTTGCCCACCTGCGGATCGAGCACGAATAGCTCGCTGCGAAACTGGTCGCCTGGATCCTCGGTATTGACACCACCGACGGCGTAGATGATGCCGTCTACCGTCGCCACGTTGATTCCCTGCGTCGGGCGCGGCAGCGCCGGTCCGTCCGACCACTCCGCCTTCACCGGATCGTAGATCTCGACCGTGTCGACGATGCGCTGATCCGCCGGATCCATCGTGTTGCCGCCGATCACCCAGATCTTGCCGCCGCACGCCGTCACCGCCACCCCAGCCCGCTGCCCCCGCGGCATCGGCTCCAAGGCCGACCACCGCTGCGTGCGCACGTCGAACACCTCCAGGTCGTCACGGCTGATGAAGTGGTAGTCCACCCCCGTCCGCCGCCGCATCTACTCGGTCTGAATCGTCTTAAAACAGGGCACAAAGATAATACCATAGATGGAGACGAGCCCCCACC
>CAYWBJ010000071.1:0-17739 GCA_964456165.1 uncultured Gemmatimonadaceae bacterium
CCTTCGGCAAGTCGGTACCCTTCGGCGGAAATCACTGGCGCTACACCATTCCCGGGCACGGCCTGACCAGCTGGGTCGAAATATTCCGCATCCTCGCATCCCGCAGCTACGACGGCTGCGTCTGCATCGAACTCGAGGATGCCAGCTTCAACGGCAGTGAAGAGGGCGAGAAGGAAGGGCTCCTGCAGGGAGCGCGGTTCCTGACTGGCTGCTGAGACCCGGCCGTTCCGGGGTCGATTTCAACGCGTCGCTCCTGCCGGCCAGAGCCAGGCCCAGCCAAGGGGGTGCGGGCAGTGGCGAAACGCCAATCCCCGGGAAAGTCAGTCAGTTTGGGGGCCCGTCACTCCTCCAGCGCCCCGTGCAACAGATCGAGAGCCGCCGCGGCGAAGGCCACCATGTTGGCGTACCGATCCTCGTTGCCCGTTTTGACGACGAGCGAGCGCTCCGAGCTGCCGGCCACCCCTAAGGCCGAGTGACCAGGTGGATCGCCGTAGCGGTTGCCGGTGGGACCAGCCGCGCCGCTCTCGCCGATACCCCAGTCGGCATCCAGCCGCTGCCGCGCCGCCCGCGCCAGGTCCACTGCGTGCGCCTCGGTTGCTGCCCGGTTCGCCGCCATCGCGGCGGCCGGGACGTCCATGAGGATGCGCTTGGCGTCACCGGTGTAGACCGTTCCGCCACCCTTGAAGTAGGCCGACGCCCCGGACACGGCCAGGAGCGCGGCCGCAATCAGCCCGCCGGCCGAGGACTCGGCAACGGCCACCGTTTCGCCCCGGCTCTTGAGCAGCTCGCCGACGCGCTGCGCCGCGCTCAATAGATCGATCATTGTCAGTGCTCCAGAATTTTGTGGCCCCGCTCCAGCAGCCGGGAAACCGTCCTCCGCCTTCGCGGATGGTCGCTCTCCACCTGCGACCGCAGCGGCCGGAATAACCGGCGGGCCCGCCGCCGCTTCTAGTCCGCGGTCAGGATCCTCATTCGTCCAGAAAGGGGCGGTCGAGGCGCGAGTGATAGGGCGGCTGCAACACCGCCTTCTCCCGCTCGTTCGCCCACTCCGGCACCGGCGGCGCCTGGATGTAGGCCAGGTTGCCGGCCGTGTAGCGGGTCATGATCGAGCGGCGAGGCTGGTCGGAGACCCAGGGCAGGGTTCCGTGCGTTACCGCCTCCGTGAAGATCACCGCATCGCCGGCCTTGCAGGCGATATGGCGCACGTTTTCCTGGTACTTGAGCTGGAGCTTCAACTCCTGCGGGCAGGCGTAGTTGCACTTGTGGCTGCCCGGAATCAGGACGAACCCGCCATCTCCGGGGTTGACGTCCGTGAGCTGGATAGAGGCGACCGTGAGGCCGTTGTGCATGCGGCCTCGCGGAAGACGTATACTGGTTCGGATCGAAGCGGGGACCGGACGAGCCGTGCAGGGTATGGCCCTCCGAGCCCTTGTCCATCCACAGCAGGAACATGTTGTGGTCCATCCGGAAGCCCTTGCCGAGAATCACGTTCAGGTACGGCACCAGCTTCGGGTGGGCCAGCATGCGCCGGAAGGGCAGGCACCAGGGCTCCTCCCATCCCAGCATCCCTCCCAGGTCGCCCCGCCCCATCTCGCCCTCCAGTGTCGCCGAGCCGCGGGCCAGACTCTGCTCCCGGTCCCGGTAATTGCCGAGGTGCAGGTGCTTGTCGACCGCCTCGTTGGCCTCAGCGATCTCGTCGGGCTCGAGGACGTTCTCAATCAGGATGTAGCCGTTGAGGTCGAAGAAATATTTCTCGTCTTCGTTCATGATATAAAACCTTTAATAACAACAGATTGCAATATTGACTAAAAACGCCTTTCCCTCAAACCCCCCTCAAAGTCGTACGGAAAAAACTGGATGTCTCGATCCCAGCCTTCAAGTGACGTCCCATACAGAAACGGGCACGTTGCCAGGCGCATCGAATCTGGAAGATAGTTGGGTGTCCATTGACGGACCAGGTAAGATCGGCTGATGCTTGACAAGGGATCGGCCGGCGTCGTTTGCTTAGAGTAGCGCCGTTGCTTCCATGCGGAATGCCGAGGAGTGAGTCGACTGAAAGTGGAGCAGGTGGCTCCAGGGTGGCTGCCGCCGTGGTGCGACTGGATGGGCACGTGGTATTAATGGTCAAGCGTCGCGGTTCCGGTGACGGAACTTATTGGCATCTACCGGCGGGTGCCATTCATTCCGATGAAACCCAACTGGAGGCTGTGCGCCGCGTCCTGCGCGAACAGACCGGCCTGAACGGCCGTGTGCTGCGCAAACGGTTCTCAATGCCGTGCCAAGGCGGGCTGTCCACGACGTATCTGCTGGATGTAGACCCTGAAGCGCATCCGGTACTTGGGACCGGTTCGCAGGCGGCTGATTTCGGCGACGCACCGCTGACCGATTGGACTTGGCACACGGTAGCCGAGATTGATGACAGCACGGAAATTGATCAGCTGAGACGGGTGCTTGCCGAAGGGGATGGTTAATCCCGATGTGGTGCTATCGCCCATGATGATCAGCTCCGGATACTGCCTGGCGACGGCGCGGAGCGGCTCGTGCCACGTGTGCATGAAGGCCAGGCTGGCGATCAACTTCAACTCTACCTTCTTCTCGATAAACTTCTGGCCTTCGCTCGTCTCGAACCAGCCGAAGTCATCGGACAGGTACTGGGTATAACCTTTCAGTTGGTATTTCTCCGCCGCCTCCTCGAGACGATCGGCTGCGCCCGGCTGATGGTAGGAGTCCATCCACGAGCAATCGACGTCGGCGAACTGGACGATGCGATCGGGGTATCTCTTCACGCAGTCGGAGACGTAGTCGTTGTTGTGCGGATTGTGATCGATGCGGGCGCAGATGAGAATGGCTTTGTCGACGTCGTTGCGGTCCATCTCGAACAGCAGTTGCTCGATCGCTCCGCGGGTTTCCGGATCGGGGACCTTAGGCTCGTAGGGCCAGCGGTCCCACGTGGGTGTGACAGCCGATGATCATGCGAATCCTCGGGGTTTGGTAGTTCGCTAAGGTTTCTTTCCGGAGTTGAGTTTCTCAAACCGCGCCATGTATTCCTTACCCTTCTCCGGGCCACCTAGCTTGATGTAACACTGGCCGATGTTGTAGTAACCCTCGGCGAAGTCCGGCTCTAGTTCGATCGCCTTCAGCAAGTGTCGAACCGCCTCGTCGAATTGTTCCAGGTGAATGTAGGCGAGTCCCAGATTGGCATAACCACGCATGTAGGTCGGATCGTTCTCGATGACGATCTCGTAGTGGCCGATCGCTTCTTCGACCCGATCTCCAGCCAACAGGATGTTGGCCAGGTTGTTGCGCGCACCCCGATCCTTGGGGTCGATTCGCAACGCCGCTTCGTACTCGCGACTCGCAGCCGGATACAGACCGAGTCGTGCGTACAGAACGCCCAGGTTGTAATGTCCATTCAGGTCGTCGGGATAGAGATTGATGACGTGCCGGAAGTGGAGAATCTGTTCCTCCTCGGCCCGCACTCGTTCGAACATCTCCATTATCCTCTTACCCTCTGCGGTCTTTCCCTGGCGGACGTACAAACGGCCCAGGCGGTGATAAGCCTCCATTTCTATCGGGTCGGCCATGATCGCCGATTTAAAGGCGGCCTCGGCCCTGGACGCGTCCCCCGCAGACTGCAGAATCAGTTGTCCTACCGCAGTGTGGGCCTTCGCGTGCCGGGGCTGCTGTCGCAGCGCCAACCGCAACAGCGTCCGCGCCTGGTCGAACTGACCCAGCTTCATGTGGATGAGCGCGCCGTTGTAGAAAGCGTCAGCTCTGGTCGAATCCAGTTCAGCCGTTATACGAAACTTTTCGAGCGCCTCTTCGTACCTGGAAAGGCGTTCGTAGGTCTTGCCGATGTTGTAATGGGTCAGGGCGTGAGCCGGGTCCAGTTCCAGCGCCTTCTCCATCATGGCGATAGAGTCGTTGTACTGGTCCTGGTCCGAAAGAACCAGGGCCAATCTCCGGTAGTAGTCGGGCACGTTCGGGTCGAGTCTGATGGCTTCGCGATAGGAGGCAATCGCCTTGTCATTGGCCCGGCGGCGGGCGTGTATGTTGCCGAGGGCTGCGTGACTTTCGGCGCTCTGCGGGTCCAGTTCGACCGCCTTTCTCGCGTGGAGGATCGCCTCGTCGAGTTCTCCCTGCTGCTGATAAACCCTGCTCAACAGAGAATGTGCGGGCGCCAGTGTCGGGTCGATCTTCAGCGCCTCGAGGCAGGCCGTATGCGCCTGCTGCGGCCTTTTCTGGCGCAGGAACTGACCACATTCGAAAATGGCTGTGGCCGCCGAGCGCCTCGGCTTTTCCTGACATCCGGCCATCGGCATGAGGAGGAGGGTCGAGGCCACGACAATCGCGACTAAAGACCGCACCGCCGCCATCGAGAGCCGCGCAAAGATCGGCGAGACCGGCGTCGACTCGTTGCTGACGGAATTCAATGGCATCGAATAATTACCTGTTGGCGGCTGGCGGAATCGCTAAGATAGGGGCCGATATTCTTCCAATCAACACGATGCAGCCAACGTTTTCGTGCCGCTTCGGTTCTGACTATTTCGGTTCTGACTATCTTGATCGCACACGGTCGCGCCGGCCGCCGTGACTGTTCCAACGAGTCGATATCTACCCTTCGGAGTGAAAATGAAGATCACCGAGGTTCGTCCGTTTCTGTTTCATCGTTATCTCCTGGTACGCGTCTATACCGATGCCGGCATCGTCGGCACCGGCGAGGCCGGCAACTGGGGACATCAGGATGCGACATGTCAGTGTCTGCGGGAACTGAGCGGCTACTACATCGGCAAGGACCCCACCACCATTGAGCACCACTACCAGACGGTGTCTCGCCGCGCCCATTTCATGGGATCGGTAATCAGCGCCGCGCTCAGCGCAGTAGACGTAGCCCTGCGGGACATCCTGGGGGAGCTTCACCCAGGTCAAGAAGATCGCCGGCCAGGCTGCCGCCGCCTTCGTCGGCCTGTTTCCCCACCTGATGGGCACGCCAGTAAACACGGCCGCCTTTGTGCAACTGGCCGCCGCCATTCCCAACTATGTCTTGATGGAGGCCAATGGTGGCAACGGCGATCTTGGAGGAGTGGTAACGGACCCGGTCCAGCTGGTCGACGGCTACCGAATCGTTCCGGACAAAACGGGCATCGGTATCGACGTCGACGAGGCGGCAATCGAACGGCAGCCTCCATTCGAACCCCTCGATTACGACGGTGACAAGGGCCCGGATGGATCCGTAGTTCACTGAGCGTGGACCTCAGCCCTAGTTCTGCCGGATGGTCAGGACTTGATTGATCGGTGGCTTGGTGACCGTCTGGATGTCGCCGGCGGGCCAGTGCACGACGATACTGTCGACCGTCGTGCTGGTACCGAGGCCGAAGTGAAGCCTCAGGTCGTTCTGGCACATGTAGCTGGAGCCGCTGCGCACCACGTCGATTTGCTGGCGCCCGCCCGACCATAGTCTCACTTCGGTGCCGAGGCCACCGGCGTTGTGGACGACAGCCCCTGCCGCGGTGCGCACGCGACCCTCCATTCTCAGGCTTATCCAGTTTCCGCTTGCCCCGTCGTTGCGAAGCAGCACACAGCGCTGGTTGTTGTTGCTGACCGCCAGGTCCAGATCGCCGTCGTTGTCGAAATCGCCGAAGGCGGCCCCTCGGCTCACCTCGACCAGCTGCATTCCGGGACCGGAAGCAGCGCTGATATCGGTGAACAGGCCTGCCCCGTCATTGCGAAAAAGATGGTTCTGTTGGGGGTAGCTGATGGCATCGAAGAGATGGACGTTGTCGTCGAGATGACCGTTGGCCACGAAGATGTCTCGATCTCCGTCGTTGTCGGCGTCGAAAAATACCGTGCCCCAGGCCAGTACCTTGAGGCTGGGAACGCCGAGACCGGACTGAAAAGTGACGTCGGTAAAAAAGCCGTCGCCGACGTTGCGGTAGAGGCTGTTGGTCTCCCACTGATAGTTGGTGACGAAAAAGTCGAACAGCCCGTCGTTGTCGAAGTCACCCACGTCCACCCCCATGCCGGCCAACGGTTTGCCGGCATCGTTGTACGCCACCCCGGCCAGGTTTCCGACTTCGGTGAACACGCCCCCATCGTTGCGGTAGAGGAGATTGGGCGTGCGATCTCCGGCAACATACAGATCGAGATCCCGATCCTGATCGTAGTCGACGAAAAACGCACCCAGTTCTTTGCCCAACAGAGGCACCAGGCCCACCTTTTCGCCGACTTCGGTGAACGTCCCATCCCCGTTGTTCAGGAAGAATTCATCCGGCTGGGCTTCGAAAGCCTCAGGACCGCAGTACACATTGATCCCACCGCTACGCACGCACGTTTCGAACGTCTCCGGCCTGAATTCCGCGTAGTTCGGCGAATACAGGTCCTGGTCGCCGTCTTTGTCGATGTCACCGAAAGCGGCTCCGGTCGTCCAGCCGTTGTCGTACTGGCCGATCACTCCGGCCGCAGCGGCCACTTCGGTGAAGGTTCCGTCGCCGTTGTTGCTGAACAGCTCGTTGTCCCCGTAGCAGGTGACGTACAGATCGAGCTCCCCGTCCCCATCGTAGTCACCCACTGCACAGCCCAGGCCGTATGCGCTGCTCTCCACACCCGCCTGCACGGTGACGTCGGTGAAAGTGCCGTCGCCATCGTTGTGGTAGAGTCGGCCGCTGTTCTCGGATCCGACGAAGTAGAGGTCGAGCCAACCGTCACCATCATAGTCTAACAGGGCCACGCCCGATCCCATCGTTTCGGTTGGATACTTCTTGCCGAAGCCTCCGTGATGATGTACGAAGTCGATGCCGGCACTGGCCGTGACGTCGACGAATTGGACGGTCCCGGCAGAGTCCTGGGCACTGGCAGTTACCGGGCGGATCAACGCCTCCGGGCAGATCAACGCCAGGGTGAGAATCACCACACTACATCTTTCAGGAAGGCGGTTCCGGTAATCAACCAAGCCCGATGGCCTCGTCGATCTCGCCCTGATACTCGTACAATTCTCCACTTTCTATCTCGCTCATCTGCACCGTGCGGCCTGCGCGAGCGGATTCGAATGGGGCGTACACCGCCGCCACGTCTTTCAATCCTTCGACTCCGGTTACCTCGATCTCTCTACCGTGAAGAATTGCCTCCGCCAGTTCGTAGTGCTCCAGGGCCAACAATTGGTAGTCGACGCCCTCCCCGGAAACACCTTGCCATGAAGGCCAACAGCTCCTCGGTGCGAATTAAGACGCGGCCGTTGTTGCCCTCGCCCTTGAAGTGCGGCAGCTGGCCCTGAAGCATCAACTGTCGCAGATACGAGGTGGAAAAAACGGTCTCTTCGGCCGCATGCCGGATCGTGAGAAACAGCGGTTTGCGGGACGTGAGTGTGAATCGTTAACTGATCGATGTGAACGGACATCGTTGCACCACCTGCGGTGACGAGAGATTCGGCCTCGCAATTCGTGAAACGCGGTCTGCGGAGCCGGCGCCGATCTGCTGGATCGCCTCAGCGGGCTAACGTGTACACGTCATCTTCGCGACGACCATTCTATGCCATTGTCAAATTTGTGCTCATTTTGCGAAACCAATTCGGCGTAACTCGTTGTGGGACAACTTCCACGTCGAGAGAAAGTAGGCTTCTACAGGAGTTTGGGCTTCGGGGTGCAAACAGTCGGGGCTTCAAGAGGTATTTTGTTGACCGTTAAACGAAAGATGGAAGTTCATCCACAGTCGGGAACACCAGACTCTGGCTCCGACACGGTCGATACTTCGGATTGGTGACTGCCTGGATGTGTCAGGCTTTTACGCCCCCTTCTGTGATCCCCCGAACAAAATATTTCATGCCGAACATCAGCACTACAACCAGCGGCAGCGAGCCGACCACGTAGGCCGCAAAGGTGAGGCCGTACTCGAAGCGGTAGACCGTGGACAGTTCAAATATCGCCACTGCGAAGGTCTTCAAATTCTGATCCTGCAGGATCATGAGCGGCCAGATGAAGTCGTTGTAGATGCTGTGGAAGTTGATGATGCCGATGGCGATCAGGATCGGTACCGACAGGGGTACTACGATGTGGCGGTACACCTGAAACTCGGAGGCGCCGTCGAGACGGGCGCTCTCGAACAGCTCCTGGGGAATGGTGGACATGAAGCCGCGGCAGAGCAGGATGCCGATGATCTGACCGCCGGCCACGTAGGGAAGGATCAGGGCCCAGTAGGTGTCGGCGATGCCCATGCTTTTGACTTCCACGAACAGGGGCACCAGCAGGAGCACCTGTGGAATCATCACCAGGCCTATCAGGATAGTGAACAGAGTCTCCTTGCCCGGAAAACGGTGGCGCGCAAAGACGAAACCGGCCAGGGAGCTGAGAAAGACAATGCAGGTACAGCTGACCAGGGTCACGAAGAGGCTGTTGAAGGTGCTGCCCTTTATTGTGTCGATGGCGCCAGGGTAGTTATCCCAGCGGATGACCGACGGCAGGGACCAGAAGTCGGTGATGATCTCCACGTTGGACTTTAGGGAGAGCAACACCATCACCACCACGGGGAGCAGGCTGAGCCCCAGGAGAAAGTACAGAATCAGGCGAAGGAGGAGCCTTCCCGGGCTGGAAATATCAGAGTTCGACATCGCTCTTCATCAGCCTCAGCACGAGAGTACTGCCGGTCAGAATGATCAGAAAAAGTGTCACCCCGATCGCCGATGCGTATCCGAAGTGCGACATGAGAAAGGTCTGCTCGTACATCCACAGAGCCGGCACGTAGGTTGAGAAGCCGGGTCCGCCTCCGGTCATCACCAGTACCCGCCCGAAGTCCTGGATGCTTCCAATGAGGGTGAGGATGATCACCAACCTGAACTGCGGAATGAGCATGGGTATATCTATGTGGAGGATGCGTGTGATCGTCGATACGCCGTCGATGCGGGCGGCGTCGATGATCTCGCCGGAAATGCTGTTCAAGCCGGCGTATAGGATCAGGAAGGCGAGGGCACCGATCCAGGGGAACCCGATGGCGACGATGGCGCCCAGGGCGAAGTCGGGATCTCCGAGCCAGGCCTTCTTCAGATCCTCCAGCCCCATGCCGACGAGAGACTGGTTCAGCAGACCGACGTTGGGATCGTAGATGAAGTACCACATCAGGATGATTACCATCGCCGGCGCCACCATCGGAACCACACAGAGCGTGCGCAACCAGTAGCGCTCGCTCTCCGAGCGCAGGGCGAAGATCATCTCGGCCACGATAAACGGAGGAATCAGCGCCTTGGCCATGTCGGCCAGGGTCAGCAGGAACTGATTGAGCAAGCTGTGGAGGATGAACCGGTCGCTGGCCATGAAGATAAAATTGTCCAGGCCGACCCAGCGGGAATCGTCGACCGCCTGCCACGTCGTAAAAGCGTGGTAGATGCCTGAAAGGGCGGGATAGTAATAGAAAAGAATGACCAGCGCGAAGCTGGGAAGCAGCAGCAAGTAGCTTACCCTGGCGCGCAGCAGAGCCTTCACAGGGCCTTGTTCTCCGTCGTCGGGTTCAGGTCGAAGCCACAGCGATTGATCCTCCCAACGCGACCACGCTCCATTTCTATCTCCACAAAGATCGAGTATTTTGCTCGATGGACTGGTACATTGTCACTTGTGGGCTTCTGCAGATTGCGTTTCGGGAGAAGACCGCAAGCGAAGAACAGCAAATAAGCCATTTTAGGTCGTTTTTGCAAGATCCCAGTTCGTTGCGAAAATCAAGCACTCACGATCTTTGGCGGAGAAATCAGGCGCGAAGGCACCAGCCGATTTTACAACTGTTAGGGTTAGTTAGGTCGATCAGCATTTCATCCGTACTCTTCATCGGGTTCGCGGGGATATGCCCCGGTTGGTGCGGGTCGGTGACAGTAGATCGGGATAACTGGAGCGGCTGGTCCGGCCGGGGGCGACCACTGGCGCCGGGAAGTCCGTAGAACAGCTGAACATCTGGTTTGAACGAATCGGGAGAGTTGTATGCCTTACACAGCGGGTGTAACTGTTTCTCTGGATCGCACACTGGGAACGATCAGTCCCAACCTCTACGGGACCACGTGGGACTGGAGAGACTCCGCCTCGGGCGGTATCTGGGTCGGCGAAGATGCCTCGATGCCTCAGATCGATGGTTTCCGCACGGACGCTATCGAGGCGCTGAGAGCGCGCCATCTGCCGGTGGTC
This sequence comes from uncultured Gemmatimonadaceae bacterium, assembly GCA_964456165.1. Lineage (GTDB taxonomy): Bacteria > Latescibacterota > UBA2968 > UBA8231 > UBA8231 > CAYWBJ01. The sequence goes on from CAYWBJ010000071.1 coordinate 10,155, forward strand.
CAATTCTTCCCACAGTCTCCATTCTACGACTGGGAGGACGGCGTCGGGCCGCGCGAACGCCGCCCAAAGCAATTGCTTCCGTGGGGACGCATTCGCGGCCACGAACCCTCGGAAGTGTCGAACGATGTGGGGACCGACGAGTTCATCCGGTTCTGCAGACTGCTCGGCGCAGAACCCTTTCTCGACACCAACGAGTCGGATCCGGTGGGATCGAGAAACTGGGTCGAGTACTGCAACTGCGCCGGGGACAGTCGCTACGCTCGCATGCGCGCCGACAACGGGCATCCCGAACCCTACGCCGTCAAGTACTGGCACGTATATGCCTGGGGAGATATGGACGCGGAAACCCACGCCCGGGATTTTCGCAAGTTCGCCAGCGTCGCACGCCTGATCGATCCCCGCATCCAGGTTGTCGGCTCCGCGGTCGGGGGCGCCAGGTGGGCGAGCACGGTTTTCGAGACGCTGGATCGCGTATCCACGCCGGCTATGGGCGGGATCGGCCTGATCGACCACATGGCCTTCGTGCACTATTTCGGTGTGTTGGCCGAGGACGTCGACTACACCGACGCTGAGTACTACCGCATTCTACGCAACACCGAAGGCCTGGACAGCCGGCTGCAGGAATACGACGCCATGTTGCGTTTCTATTCGGAACGACGAACGCCGTGGGCTCGGAACTGGCTCGACGAATCCTTCCGTGACCAGGTGTCGACCCCCGACACGATGGGGATGGTGATGACCGAATGGGCGGTCAACTGGGCCAGTCGACGATGTACGATGAGAGACGCCATTGCGGCGGCCGGGGTGATGGACACCTATCATCGTTGGGCCGACCGCGTTCACATGGCCTTCGGGTATGCCCTGACCTGCGGGCAGGCACTGTTGCAGACGGATGCCGACAGTATCTGGGTTACGCCCACCTATCACCTGTTCGAGATGTACAAACCCCATCGCAACAACGAATCGCTCGCCGTCGAGGTGAAATGTGAGCAACTCGCGACGGATCAGAGTGGGGGCGAGACCGATTTTTTCGCCAGTGCCACCGTGGAACGGGATCGGCCGTTGCCGGTGCTCAGTGCCTCGGCGTCGATCGAACCCGATCGCAGCGAGATGATCGTTAGCGTCACGAATCGGCACCTTTCCGAAAGCATCGAAGTCGACATAACGTTGGACGGGGCCGAGCAAGCGAAGTCCGGAACACAGACGTTGCTTTCGTCGGACCTGGTGAGGGACTACAACGGCACCGGGTATCCCGAGCGCATCAAGCCGCTCGAATCGCACTGTACTCCGACGGAGAATCGATGTGTGCTCGAACTTCCGCCTTATTCGGTCTCCGCCGTGCGATTGAAATTTCGCCGTTGACTGAATTCTCGGGCACTCTCGAAGCCGCATCTCGGGCGGCGTGCCGGTGAGGGTCGCAAGCTTCAAAGATTGCGAGGGAAAGCTTCGACCTTCGCCAACAGCCCTGAGAGAACCTGATCATCCCAACTTCGTCGATCAGGTATGGCAAAGCATAAGGTGATGGAGAAGAAACGGCTTCGATTGAATACCGATTCATTTCCCTAACCAGGAGAATACCGATGACCACACTGAGCAAGCCAACGATCGAAGGGGAGCGGTACCGGGCAACGATCCCGGACACGTTAGATCTGGCCGACCGCACCGAACTGGCTCTGAACGGGTTAGGCGGTTCGCTCGATCCCGAGCTGGACTACGAGATGTATTTCTGGATCCGCTACGCGGCCCAGCCGGCCTACATGTATCACTGGGCCTTCGACGCCACTAACGAGCCGAAGTTTGCCGAGTCGTTTCCGCTGATGCGGATAGCCTGCGGCAGCGACCGGTATCTGGAAGCGGAGCACCGCCTGATGGAAATGCTGGTGGGCCGGCTATCCTCCCAGGATGGGTTGTACTACGCTTCGCGCAGCGATAGGCGACCCTGGCACACCCTCGGTCACGCCGGATACGAGCAGTCCACCGAAGACATGGCGAATGTAGCCGGCAATGGTCGGATGCTGCGGGCGATGGTGACCTGGCGCGAGCGCGATGGTGACCCCACCTGGGATGATCGGATTCGGGCCCTCGTGGCGGGGTTGGGCCGGATCGCGATCGACAAGGAGGACTATGCCTACTACCCGGATGGCGGCTACGGGGAGGCATTCAACTATCCGAAGTCAGGCTGGCGCAGCACCGACGAGCCCCTCGACGAGCACGAGGGTGGTGAGGGGGCTGTGACCGCTTACCAGGGGCATCAGGTGCAGGGACTGGCGCGCTGGTACGCTGAGAGTGGTGACGACCAGGCGTTGGAACTCGCCCGTAAACTGACCCGTTTCATCATGAAGCCTCGATTCTGGCAAGGCGACCCGGAACCGGTGCTCGTGGCCGGTGGCGAGCAGGGCCATTTCGACTCCCATTTTCATGCCCGGGCGATTCCCCTGCGCGGCATTCTCGAATACGCCATCGCGACCAACGACGATCGGGTCGTGGAGTTCGTCCGCCGCAGCTACGAGTACGGCCGCATGTTTGCGATCCCACGCATCGGCTGGGCCCCGACCGGCGGTCCCAAGCATTTCGACGGAGACGTCGGGGGTTGTGAGGGCTGCTACTTGGGCGATTGGGTGGCGCTGGGCATCCGACTCAGTGACGCCGGTGTGGGCGATTACTGGGATGACGTGGACTGCGTTGCCCGCAACCACCTGGTTGAAGCCCAGTTTACCGACGCCGAGCTCCTGGAACGCGTATCCCAGGCGAGTCCGCCGCGACAGTATGTAAACTCCAGTTTTCAGCCGATCTACCCGGGGCAAGAGGTCTCCGAAAACGTCATTCGGCGAACGCTCGGAACATTCGCCGGTTGGGCCGGCATCACTTCGGTCGCGCGGCCGCATGTGATGCAGTGCTGCACCGGTAATGGGACTCAGGGGTTGTACTACGCATGGGAGGGTATCGTCCGCTGCGCCGATGGTCGGAATGCGCAGGTGAACCTGCTCCTGAACCGAGCCTCTCCGTGGTTGGATGTCGACAGCCACCTGCCCTACGAAGGCCGTGTCGTGATCAGAAACAAAACGGCCGAGCGAGCATCCGTTCGCATCTCCTCCTGGATCGACCGTCGCCAGCTGCGCGCCGCTGTCAACGGTCATCCGCGGCAACCCTTCTGGGTCGGCAACTACGCCGTGTTCGACGCGCTAAAGCCAACCGACGAGATCACGTTGCAATTCCCAGTGGTCGAAGAAACCGTCAGCTATACCGCGTTGGCGCGCGCCTGGCGCCTGGAGACGGTCTACAAATGTACCTTCCGGGGAAATACCCTCGTCGATATCTCGCCGCGGGAGGATGCGGCCGACAGCTATCCGCTGTACCGGCGAGACCACCTGAAGCAAGCCGGACCCGCACCGATGAAAACGGTCACCCGTTTCGCAGCCCAACCCATGGTGCGGTGGTGATTGCGTTCACTTTGGGCGGGGTGGGGTCCTCCCAGGAGACTGCTGCAGTCATGAATTATTCAGCATTGCTGGAGAAGATCTGCAGATCATCAACTTTCCAGATGTGAGGTTGATAGCCGGCTCCGGAGATCGAGACATAGGCGCCCTCTCTCACGAACTCGGGGTTGGAAGTGAAAAACCCACTGATATCCACGGTATCCATTACCTGGCCGTCCAGCGTCCAGGATGCGGTACTGCCATTATCAGTTAGGTAAAGTCCATAACGCCGACCCGAGGGATTGTCTGCCCGGTCTGGAGGTTAATGTCTACCCGCTAGTGCAAAGGAGGCACCGGCAATGAATTCTCCCTTTCCCATCATTTCTTCAATGTGAATCCGTGAAGCTGCGAGTTTTCTTGGCGGCAATTCGCCGGGATCGCAACGGTAGTCTGTTGTATTGAATCACGGTTGGTTGTCCGCCCCGGCGCTGGGGCTTTGACCATACAAATTAGGCGCGTTCTGCCCGTCGACACGGAGCTGGAGCGGACTTCACCCAGGGTTTGTTGGTGCCGTCGATCATGGCGATAGGGTTACCCAAGACAGTGACAGCCATAGGTCCGTCGCCAGACCTCAAAGTGTTTAGGTAGAATAAAGGGGATTTCCGCTACTTGAGGAATGGAGGCTGCATCGGTCCGGACAGGCTTCAGGCGAGAAGGGCACCGCCACAGAGAGGAAAACGGCGAACAGATCGGCTGTTTCGTGACACCGGAACAGTTCGCAGGACCCAATCCACCGGTGCCCGGGCGCACTTGTCCGACGGCCCCGAACAAAGATCAGGTCAGCATCGAGTCGAAGTGCGGCTGTGGGTCGGGGCGTGCCGGCGCGATCGGCGGCGCCCGCCCGCTCAGCCCCATCCCCTCAAGGCAACGGCGGATCGACGCCGGCTCCGACAGCGCGGCGATCACCCGCATGGGTCCGCCGCATTCGGGACAGACGCTCACATCGATACGAAACACCCGCGCTAACAGTTTCGCCCACGAAAACCGATGGCGCCCCGAGGGCCGATCACCGGCATCGGCGTGGCCGCAGCCCGCCTTCGCCTCCTCCGCCACTGGGCCGGGCACGATCTGTGATCGGTCCGCCGCGTGCGGTGCCAGCACCCCGTGATAGCGCACCAGGTTGAGCCGCGGCGGCGGCACCAGCGCGACCAGCTTCTCAATCAGCTCGTGCGGCGACAGCAACAGATGGGTAGTCCCGTCCGACCAGGGCGTCTTCAGGGCGAAAGAAAGCGTCTCCGCATCTACCGCCGCCAGCCGACCCGCGGCCAGCGGTGGCCGCATCACGTAGCGGCACAGCTGTTCCAGCCGTGCGCGGTCGCGAGCCCCCACCCACGTCGCCGCATGCAGCGAGAAGCCCCGTGACGAGAAGCACGTGGAAAGCTCCCATAGGAACAAAGTTGGTTGGGGTGACACCTAACTCTTCTCGGAATTCTCTAACAAGGGTTTGCTCTAGAGTCTCATTTTCCTCCACGCGACCCCCAATAATGTCCCAAACGTCAGGGAAGGACTTAAGGTCCTTACGCCGCTTGCCAAGTAGTATGTTGTTGCCCTTTAGGTCCAGATGTCCCGATATGGGACCTACGCCATCACGCTAGTCTTGTTGGTGATCGTCGCAGCCATCACAGCTTTCTTCCCGCCGGCGACTCTCGCCAAGCTGGGATAGTGTTAGTTGCATAGATTGGGGCCAATCTAATCAGTTGAGATGGACGAGTCTCTCCGGTGCGACTGAGCAGTTTGGTGATAGCACCGGGGATGCCAGGTCGCACCCTCTAATCGCGCCGGCGGAGGCAGGTCAAGCATCTCAGTCCGGCTGGAGGTCGCCGGCCGGGTCGAACATCCCGGCCATGTCATGAGGCTGGAACGGGTACTTGGCTAATTCTTTCTCGTCAAGATCGATACCCAGGCCAGGCAGCTTGGGGACATCGACGCACCCGTCCTTTAAGATAAATTCGCCCTTCTGGATGGACTGAATCCGCTCCCAGTCTCCGACGTGGAGCTCTTGGATGGCGAAGTTGGGCGTGGAAGCGTCGATATGCAGACACACTGCCGTGCAAACCGGCCCGGTTGAATTGTGCGGTGCCAAGCCGACGTAGTGGACCTCGGCCATCGCCGCTATCTTCTTCAGCTCTAGGATCCCGCCAGCATGGCAAGGGTCCGGCTGGATGATCGCGGCCGCCTGCTTCTCCAGCACGTCCTTGAATCCCCACTTGGTGTATAGTCGTTCACCAGTCGCTACCGGTATCGGGATCGAGCGGGCAACCAGAGCCATCGCGTCGACGTTCTCGGGTGGCACCGGTTCCTCAAAACAATAAGGACGGTACTCGGCCATTTCGTTGCCGATGCGGATAGCGTTTGCCGGCGAGAGCCGCCCGTGCACTTCGACAAGCAGCTCGACATCCGGGCCGACCGCGCTACGCACCTCTTCGACGCACTTGACCGCAAGCCGGGCCTGCTCGGGGCTGATGAACAGCCCGGACGAGCCGAACGGGTCCCACTTCAAGGCGTCGAACCCCTCCTTCACCGTGCGCTCGGCGGCTCTGGCGAACTCCTTCGGAGTCCGGCAGCCGAGGAACCAACCGTTAGCGTACACGCGGATACGTTCGCGCATCTGGCCGCCGATCAGCTCGTAGACCGGCACGCCCAGCGCCTTGCTCTTGATGTCCCAGAGAGCCTGCTCAACGCCGGAGATTGCGGTGTTCAGTAGCGCTCCGCCGGTCCAGAAGGCGTGACGATACATCCTGTACCAGTGCTCCTCGATTCGGAAAGGGTCTTTCCCGACAAGATAGTCCGCCAGGTCGGCAATTGCCTGGACGACCGTTCGCTCTTTGCCCTCGATGGTCGCTTCACCCCATCCATAGATGTGCTGATCGGTGGACACTTTGACAAAGACATAGTTGCGATAGTTGCGCGAAGAGGATTCAACCACGAAGGTTTTCAGGTCTGTGATCTTCATCGGAGCCACCTTGTTCCCAAAACGATTCTATGTTTGCGAACCATGTTCATGTCTGAATCGGAGCCTATGCGCTGAGGAAATGGCTCGCGTTTCGCAGGTCATTAAGGCCGGCGAATCCGCGCGCTGTGTGGCGTTAAGGGCTGGGCCGGCTGGAGGCTATCCGCAAATGATCAATATTCGTAAACCGACATTTCCCATATCAAAGTGCGGGCATCCAAAGAACGCCCCATCTTTGACGACGCTAATCGTATTTGCGCTCTCGAACGCTGTCAATCACCGTATCGCGTCCACTGGAAACGGATCGATCCGCCCGCGATGCCCGTTTTGCGGCTACAAACGCTAGGACAAGCCTCCATCGACCGTTTGGCAAACCCTGATCCACCGCCGATCCATTCGTCCATCCCACCCTGCAGCCATCCCACCGTTCACAATCTCTCTCGACACCATCCCACCGCCGACCTAGACTAATCATAATGGTGGTTTATCGGTCCTATACGTAGATCTTCACATCTTCGATCGTCCAGATGTGAGGCTGATAGCCGGCGCCTGAGATCGAAACGTACGCGCCGTCTCTCATGACCTCGGGGTCAGCAGTGAAATAGCCGCTGATGTCAACGGTGTCCATGACCTTGCCGTCCAGCGTCCAGGAGACGGTATTACCATCATCAGTGAGGTAGAGCCCGTAACGCCGTCCCAGGGGATTGACTGCCTGGCCTGGAGAATGTCTTGCTGCGAGTACAAAGACGGCACCTCCGACATACTGCCCTTTCCCTATGAATTCTTCGAGTGAATCCAGCTGCATAGAGGACTTGGAGGAATACCTCTCAGGATATTTCCCGTAATCCTCGGGAAGGATAGAGCGGCAGAGGTAATAGACGAGCCCCCATTTGCTCATCCAGTCAAAATGGATTTGCACGCCACGTCTTCCGCTGCGGCGCTTTCCCGAAGCTCTGTAACTGCTCACAAGATCAGGAGGGATTGGTTCATCATTGTCACTTTCTCCATCCTCCTCCCTATCCGGGATGATCGGCCCATGGTAGTTGGAAATCGTCAGGCACATTCCGGTGATATAGCGACCCGAGAGCGGGTCGCCGATGTGTTCGGGATGATCCTGATTGTGAGGGGTCAATTCGTAGGTTCCCTGGGTATGTCCCAC
>CAYWBJ010000072.1:0-2397 GCA_964456165.1 uncultured Gemmatimonadaceae bacterium
GGGGCGCTGGTCGGCATGGGCAACGTGATCAGCCTCGCGGTCTCCGGGGACTTCCTCGGCTGGCAGGACAGCCTCGTCTCCTTCCTCGCCTACGCCGTTTTCGGCTGTCTCGTCCTCGCCATCATCAAAAAGCTCACCGACCTGCTGCTGGCACCGGGCGTCAAGCTGGCCGACGAGCAGACCGAGGGATCGCCGAACGTTGGTGCCGGCCTGCTCGAGGCCTTCGGTTATGTCGGGGGCTCGATGCTCATCGTCTGGGTGCTGTAGAGCAGCAACCGGTAGGAACTGGCAAGGCAAGAGCGGTCCGCGGCCACGGCGAATCAGGCCGTTTGAGCGACCGATCCGGTCATTCACTTACCTGCTCTTCCAGCCATCGCAGGTAAGGCTGTGAGCCGGCTTCTATGGGCATAGCCAGTACGCAGGGTGTCTCGTAGGAGTGGCATTCGCGGATGAAGCTCTCCAGGCGCTCGAAGCGCCTGCGGGTGGTCTTAAGCACGCACTCCCATTCCCGCACTTCCTCGATCTTGCCTTTCCAGCGGTAGACGCTGGACACGGGCCCGTGGCAATGCGCTGCCGCCGCCAGCCTGCGATCGACCGCGGCGGTAGCGATCTGCTTGGCTTCAGTTTCGCTGCCGCACTTGGTCACGACCATACAGAAAGCGCTCATGGCACCTGGTGCGGCGCGGTGGCTGTAGCTGGCACCTCCCCGCTGGTATCATCCTCCCCGGTGCTGCGCCGCCGCCGTTGAAGCAGGAGGGCAGGCAGACCGAGCGCGAGGTAGGTGACGTTGGCGACGCCGTGTACCACGATTGCGCAGGCCAAGGCGGGGTCTTCTGCCACGGCATAGAGCAGCACCAGGCCCTGCATGAAGAAGTAATGGTAAGAGCCGATGCCGCCGGGCGAGGGGACGCTCATCCCGATCGCCGACAGGGCCATGACGACGATCGCGGCATCCCAGCCCAGGAAAAGACCAACCGAGGCGAATCCTTCGTAGACGATGATCACGTATCCAACGTTGAGGAGCACCGAGCTCAACGCGATCTCCAGGTAGGCCGACGGGGTGTGCAGCGCGGTAATGCCCTGCAGGAACGTGCCCATCAATCGCACGACGGCATGGGCCAGGCGGATCGACAGTCGTGAAATACCTGCTTCGATGACCACCAGCGCCCGGTCGCGGTAGATTGAAACGAGGAACAGCACGACCAGGGCGACGGAGCAGGTCGCCAGGATCGTCAGACTGACCCAGCCTAGCCAGGAGAAGGCGGAGAAGATCTCATCGCGGTGGAGGAGGATTGAGATCCCCACGAAGATGAGCAGCCAGACGACGTCGAGAATGCGCTCCACCACGACGGTTCCGAGGACAGAGCTGATGTTTGTACCGCGGCTCCACTTCAGGGATAGCGCCCGCAGCAGTTCGCCGGACCGGGGGACGAAGACGTTGGCGGCATAGCAGATGCTGAGTGCCCGGCCGGCATCGAATACTGTTACGGTGGGCGCGAAAGGGCGTATCAAAACGACCCAGCGCCAGGCTCGGAGCACCAGGGTCAGTACCGTCGTGCCGGTGAGTACCAACAACCACATTGGGGAAACCGTGAGCAGCGAAGCCCACAGCGCGGCGAAATCCGTGCCCTCGATGGCCAGGAGCGCGAAGGCAAGCATTAGGGCGATGCTGCCGAGGTACTGCAGGGCTTTTTTCAGGGGAGCCCCCAAGAGGAACCAGCCGTATCAGCCCTCGAGAGCGGGGATCTTGCCGCGCTGCTCCAGCATTTCGATAATCTGGATCGCCGCTTCCTGTGGTGTGCATTCGCCGGTCAGGATCTCCAACTCCGCCGCCGTGGGCGCTTCGTAAGGATCCGAGACACCGGTGAAGTTGGGGATCTCGCCGTCTCGCGCCTTCTTGTAGAGCCCCTTGGGATCCCGTTCTTCACAGAGTTCGACCGGCGTGTTGATGAACACTTCGAGAAAGTCGCCGTCGTCTATCAGGGCTCGTACCGCGTCCCGATCCTCGCGATAGGGACTGACGAAGCTGGTGATCGTGATCAGGCCGGCGTCGGCAAACAGTTTACCCACCTCGCCGATCCGGCGGATGTTTTCGGTGCGATCCTCGGCCGAAAAGCCGAGGTTCTTGTTGAGGCCGTGGCGGATGTTGTCGCCATCGAGGACGTAGGACATCTGATTGCGCTCGACCAGGGCGTGCTCGACCGTATAGGCGATCGTGCTCTTTCCGGAGCTGGGGAGGCCGGTCAGCCATACCAGGACGCCCTTCTGGCCGAGGAGCTCCTCGCGCCGGCTCCGGTCGACGTGGCCTTCGTGCCAGACGATGTTGGTCGCTTTAATCTGGGCCAATTGTTTCCTCTATGGGTGTAGTTTGAGCTTATTTGAAACGCGAAACCTCTA
>CAYWBJ010000073.1:0-1554 GCA_964456165.1 uncultured Gemmatimonadaceae bacterium
CGGGGAGATGGTGGGAAGATCGCGGTGAACGGACGCCATCTCAGAGTTGAGCTGGGGGCCGGTGCGCAGCTCGACCTCAAGCTCGGAATGAAGCGGTTCGCGAACCGACCTGCCTATGCGTTTCCCCCCTTTTGATAGAGAGAGTCGTGAAGAGCGAGCGCTGCGTCCGCAGGTTACTGCCCCTAAGTCAGGTTCTCCGCCCAGTATTACTGTCTGTTCAGGTGGATCAGGTTGCACGGGTTGTAATGGAACACCTGACCGAAGGGCAGGAACTCGAACCGGCCGGTGGCCAGGTCCCAGCGGTTGGCCACGGTGGGATAGGAGGCGGCGAGGTCGGTCAGTAGGCGTATATTCACGGGATGAGGTTCCTCTTAAGCGCGGGGTAGTCTATGTCGAAGTTCGGTTCACGCCAACACGCCCGCCCGTTGCGGGTGCGGACCATGACGGGGGCGAAGGCATGAGCGCCGCGACCCGAGCGGCGCTTGCCGGCATCCTGCTGCTGGCCCTGGCGCGGGCCGGCACAGCGGAAGGCCCGGACCGGATGCGCGGCTGGAAGGCGACTCCGATCCCGCTGCTCAACTTCAGCTCAGACGCCGGCGCCGGCTACGGGTTGCGCCTGAACCTGTACGAATACGACGGCGAGACCGTACCCTACCGGCGTAAGTACTCGGGACAGCTCTTCTTCACCACGGAGGGGAAGTGGGTCCACCGGGTGCTGATGGATAGCCCGGCTTTCCGCGGCCGCGACGAGCGCCTGCAGCTCGAGCTGGTCTACAAGAAAGAGCAGTTTGCCAACTATTACGGGGGCTTTCCCAGGGCCTGGACGGACAGCCTGACGCGGGATCAAAGGACCTTCGAGCAGGCCTTCCCCGAGTTCCTGGTCACCTGGATCCGCCCCCTGTCGGGGAGTGGACGAGAGCGCACAGCGGATGATGCGCGTCGTCGTTCTCCCTGGCGGCTCCGCGTCGGCGGCCGGCTGAGCCACAACGACATCACGCCGAACGCCCAGGTGGGCAACATCCTCGCCGACAAGCGGCCGCTGGGCGCCGGCGGCGGCACGCTGGTGCAGATTAACGGAGCGCTCCGTTACGATACCCGAGACAACTACAACAACACCACCATCGGTCTGCTCGAAGAGCTGCGGGTCGAATATGGAGTTGGCGCCGGCGGCGACTTCAACGGGGCTACGGCCAGCTTCCAGCACCGGCATTTCGCTACCTCCCGCCACGGGCTGACGCTCGCCCACCGACTCAACGTCGACTGGACCGTCGGCGACCTGCCGTTCTACGAGGAGCTCGACCTGGGCGGCAGCAGTACCGTGCGCGGCGTGCGCAGCGCCCGCGATCGGGGTCAAGCCCGCGTCCTGCTCAACGGCGAGGTGCGCTGGCGCGGCCTGCAGCTGACCCCCTCCGGACGTATGTCCCTTGGAATGCTGGTGTTCGTGGACGTGGGCCAGATCTTCGATCGGGACCAGCTGCCTGCCCCGGGGGCGTGGCGGCGCTCTGCGGGAACTGGGCTGCGCATCCACTGGCACAGCACGATAGTGCGGGCGGA
>CAYWBJ010000074.1:0-12766 GCA_964456165.1 uncultured Gemmatimonadaceae bacterium
CCTCGACTGGTACGAGCAGAAGCCGTTGTTCGGGCGCCGACTCCTGATCACGCGCAGCCGGGAGCAGACCGGAGACCTGCAGCTGCTTCTCGAAGCCCACGGGGCCCAGGTAGCCGCCTTGCCCATGCTCGACATCGGCCCCCCAGCGGACTACGTGGAACTGGACCTCTGCCTGCGCGATCTCGGGCGTTTCGCCTGGGTCGCGTTCACCAGTCCGAACGGTGTCGACTTCTTCTTCGAGCGCTTGTACCAGCTGGGGCTGGATGCGCGCGCCTTAGCCACCGCCTCGGTGGCCGCTGTCGGCCTGGCTACCGGCGAGCACCTGCGAGATCGCGGGCTGCAGCCGGACCTGGTGCCCAAGCGTCAGTCCCAGGACGGTCTGATCGAGGCGTTTGCCGGGATCGACCTGAGCGACAGCCACATCCTCTTGCCGGCGTCACCCATCGCGCGGCCCGATCTGGCCGAGGCTCTCGAACTCCAGGGCGCCGCCGTACAGCAGGTCACCGCCTACGCGAATCAGCCTGCCGCGCCTTCCGGCGACGACCTCCGCGCGCTCGCCGATGGGCACGTCGATATGGCGATATTTGCCAGTCCGTCGAGCCTCCACAATCTGTGGTCCTCCCTGGGCGCCGAGGCCTCGTCCCGACTGGCCGGCATAGCAATCGCCTGCATCGGACCGACTACCGCGGGCGCCGCCGCCGACTACGGCCTCGATGTCGCCGTGCAGCCGGCCACGTCGAGCATGACGGCGCTGGTGGAGGCGATTTGCAACTTCTACCGGGGGTCCATCTGATGGCTGCCAGGCGACTGCAGGCCGGCAAACTGCCGCCCGATCTGCTAGGCCGCATGCTCTCCACGTACACGCAGGCCGACGCAACCCTTATCGTGCCCCCTGGAGTGGGCGAGGATGCGGCGGTCATCGACATCGGTGACCGTTACCTCGTCGCAAAGACCGATCCCATCACCTTCGCCACCGACGACATCGGCTGGTACGCGGTCCACGTCAACGCCAACGATATCGCCGCCATGGGAGCAACCCCCAGGTACTTCCTGGCCTCGATCATCCTGCCCGAATCGCAGGCTACCGAAACCCTGGTCGAGTCCGTGTTCGCCTCGATTCACCGTGCCGCCGCGGAGCTGGGAATCACGGTCTGCGGCGGCCACACCGAGATCACCCACGGCATCGACCGACCGCTGGTAATAGGCCAGATGCTGGGTGAAGCCACCCCGGATAGCCTGGTGCGCTCGGCCGACCTGCAGCCGGGGGACGCGCTGATCCTGACCAAAGGCATGGCGATCGAGGCGACCGCGCTCATCGCTCGCGAGCGCCGCCGGCTACTGCTGGACAGGGGACTCGAAGCCGAGCTGCTGGATCGCTGTGCCGCCTTCCTCACCGATCCGGGCATCAGCGTTGTCCGCGACGCGCGCCTGGCCACGGGAGCCGGCGGCGTGAGAGCGATGCACGACCCGACCGAAGGAGGAATCGCCACGGCGCTGCAGGAGCTGGCGACAGCCGCCGACGTGGGCCTAGTGGTGGATTCGGAGCTGCTCCCACTGGCGCCAGAAGCAGCGCGCCTCTGCGCCGAGTTCGGACTGGATCCACTCGGCGTCATTTCCTCCGGAGCCCTGCTGATCGGCTGCGATCCGGCTGATGCGGGAAGGATTGTCACGGTGCTTCAGGAGTCTGGTATTACCGCATCCCGGATCGGCTCCGCCGTGCACCCCGACGAAGGACTAAGTCTTGTCCGAGACGGCGGCCGCGCCCCCCTGCCGACTTTTTCAGCCGACGAGATCACCCGCATATTCTGAGGCCACATGAGAGCGGTTTTCTTCGACATGGACGGGACGATCACACGACCCGTGATCGACTGGGCCGCCCTGAGGCGACGGGCACAGCTCCCGACGGGCGAACAGATCATGCCCTACATCGATCGCCTGCCGCCGGCCGCCGGCCGCCAGGCCCGGGCCACCGTCGAAGCTATAGAGATGGAGGCAGCCATCGGCGCAGAGCTGAATCCCGGGGCGGCCGAACTGCTTCGTGAGTTGCGGGCGCGCGGATGGCGCCTGGCCCTGATCACCAACAACCACCGCGCGGCAATGGTCGCGGTCGTCGAGAAGTTCGACCTGCAATTCAACCTCCTGCTCAGCCGCGAGGACGCGGACCTCAAACCCGCACCCGACCTGGTGCACCTCGCCTTGCGACGCTTCTGCCTGAGGCCGGCCGAGGCCTGCTTCATCGGTGACGGTCGATACGATCGCATGGCCAGCGAGGCCGCTGGCGTTGCCTATATCCACCTCAGCCACGACGGCGTCGGAGACCACGGCGATGGCCCGACGATCAAATCCCTTTCCGAGGCCTGGACCTACCTGGGACCCCCACCAGCCCGTTAGCACCTCCACAACCGCTTGACACCCGGTCCACCAACCCCGTTACTAGCCCGGGCCAGCGGATCCGGCCCCATACACCCCCGTCCCAGACCTTCACCGACATGCCGTTCCAATCGACGTTCGACTTCCGCACGCCGACCCGTCTGATTCACGGGGCCGGCTCGATTGCGCAGCTGCCCAGGCTCCTGCGCCGGCTGGACCCGGCGCTGATCGTTACCGACAAGGGATTGGTTGCCGCCGGCGTCGTCGACCAGGTCACCGGCGTTCTGGACGACGCCGGCCTGCGCTATGCCATCTATGACGGGGTTCTGGGCAACCCGCCCGCCCGCTGCGTGCATGCCGGGCACCGCATCTTCGCACGGGAGAAGTGCGGCAGCGTGCTGGCTGTCGGCGGCGGCAGCGCCATGGATGCGGCCAAGATGATCGGCATCGTCGCCAGCAACGGCGGTCGTATCGAGAAGTACCTGGGAGCCAACAAGTTCACCTTGGATCCGCCGACCCTGATCTGCGTTCCGACGACGTACGGAACCGGCAGCGAGGTCACCCCGTTTGCGGTCCTCACGGACGTCAAGACCAAGACCAAGGATCCCATCATCAGCTGGAAGATCGCTCCGGCTGCCGGCATCCTGGACCCGGACCTGGTCGTGGCGCTGCCGGCGGCAGTCGGCGCCCCGACCGGCATGGATGCGCTCACCCACGCCCTGGAATCCTACGTCAGCCTAGCCTCCACGCCCCTGACGGACGCCATCGCCCTCGAGGCCATTCGCAGCATCGGCGGGAACATCCGCCTGGCCTGCGCCAACAACCACGAGCTCGAGGCCAGCGAACGCATGCTCCTGGCCAGCGCCATGGCCGGGATGGCGTTCTCACAGACCCGGCTCGGCAACGTCCACGCCATGTCACACCCGGTCGGCGCCCATCACAACGTGCACCACGGCACGGCAAACGCGATTCTGCTGCCCTACGTGATGGACTTCAACCTGACGGCGCGGCTGGACAAGTTCGCAGATATCGGCCAGGCTCTGGGCGTCGACGATGACGGTGCCGACGACCGCACGGCTGCTGAAGCGGCCGTGCATGCCGTGCGTCAGCTCAACAGGGACCTGGCCATCCCCGAGACGTTGGGCGAGGTGGGCGTGAAGGCCCGGTCCATCCCCGCGATGGCGAAGTCGGCCATGACCAGCGGCAACGTCGCCGTCAATCCACGCCACACCACGCTCGAAGACGTCGTGGAACTATTCCAGCAGGCGGTCTGACACCGCGGCTAGCAGACAGGAGTCAAGCATGGCATTCCCTCGCATGATGCGCCTCCAACAGGAGTTCGAGGCCCCCACAGTCACCGACATTCCGGCCACCGTCAAAGAGGAGGTCGCCCGACTCAACCTATCTGGCAAGGTCAAGCCTGGACAGAGCGTCGCGATCTCGGTCGGCAGCCGGGGCGTCGCCAACATCGCGCTGATCACGAAAAGTCTGGTGACCGAGCTCAAGTCCCTGGGCCTGGAGCCGTTCGTGGTACCGGCCATGGGCAGTCACGGCGGTGGGGTCGCCGAGGCCCAGAAGGAGATCGTCGAGGCCTACGGCTGTACCGAGGAGTACACGGGTGCACCGATCCGCGCCACGATGGACACCGTGGAGGTCGGCACCACCGAGGACGGCGTGACCGTGCATTTCGACAGGTACGCCTACGAAGCGGATCACGTGGCCGTCGTCGGCAGGGTCAAGCCGCACACCAACTTCGTCGGCGAGATCGAAAGCGGCCTGCACAAGATGATGCTGAGCGGCCGCGGCAAGCACCGCGGCGCCTCCCACTACCATCAGGCGATAGTGAACTACAGTTTCGATCGGATCATCCGCAGCGTGGGCCAGTTGGTGATCGAGAAGTGCGGCGTCCTGCTGGGACTGGGAACCGTCGAGAACCAGCGGGACGAAACGGCGCTGATCAAGGCAGTCGCTCCGGGCGAGTTCGTCGAGCGCGAGAAGGAGCTTCTGATCCAGGCGAAGAAGTGGATGCCGCGCCTGCCGTTCGAGAAGGTCGACCTGCTCGTCGTCGACGAGATCGGCAAGAACATCTCCGGGTCCGGGCTGGATACCAACGTCGTCGGCCGCAAGTTTCACGAGCACCAGGCCGCCGAGAAGGAGTATCCGAAGGTCACCCGCATCTACGTCCGCGACCTTACCGAGGCCACCCACGGCAACGCCTCCGGCATCGGCGTCGCCGAATATGCTCACAGCCGGGCGATCGACAAGATGGACCGGGAGATTACCTACATTAACTGCATGACCGGCAACGCCCCGGCCGGGGCGATGATTCCAATCCATTACGATTCCGACCGCAAGAATCTGGAGGTCGCCCTCACCACCGTCGGCCTAGTCGAGCCGCAGAACGCCCGCCTCCTGCGCATCCGCAACACGCTAGAGCTGACCGAGGTCCTCGCCTCGGAGGCCTACCTGCCGGAGGCGGAGAGGCGCGACGACCTGACGGTAGTCGACCCTCCGGCCGACATACCTTTCGACAAGGCCGGCGACCTGCTGGACTGGTAGGCGACCCAACGACTGAGGAGAAATCCCGTGACATCGATTCGCGCCGCCGTCATGACGGCACCCGGAGCGCTGGAGGTGCGGGAGCTGCCGCGTCCCGAGATCGGCCCCGACGAGCTCCTGCTCAAAATCGAGCGAACCGGAATCTGTGGCAGCGACAAGCACATGTACGCCGGGCACATGGCCCTGCAGTTTCCGGTCATCCCGGGCCACGAGCTGGTCGGCACCGTCGCGGAGTTGGGGAGCGCGGCTGGCGAGGCGATGGCCGTGGTCGGGGGCGCCCTTGCCGAGGGGGACCGGGTGACCACCACGCCCAGTTCACAGGCCTGCGGCCGCTGCCACTACTGCCTGCACATGCCCCACCGTCCTACCCTGTGCGCCAGCCGCTTCGTCTACGGCTTCGTCTCCGCTGACAACGCGCCCGCCCCGCGCGGCGGCTTCTCGGACTATCTGCACATGACCCCCGATTCCTGGGTCTTCAAGATCCCGGATGACCTGTCGAGCGAGCGGGCGGTGCTGACCGAGCCGGCGGCGGTAGCCACCCGCGCTGTCGAGCGCGCCCTCGGTCCGGGTATTCCGCACATCGGTGAGGGGCTGGGACTCGACAAATCGGTGCTGGTCGTCGGAGCCGGACCGATCGGACAGCTGGTCATCGCCGTCCTCGCCCACGTCGGTACCGACCAGATCATCGCCTCCGACCTGAGCCACTCCCGCCTCGAGTTTGCAGGCCAGATGGGGGCACACGCGACGCTGGACTCGGCCCTCGACCTCGAGGAGCGCCAGGCCCGCCTGGCCGACATGACCCAAGGCGTTGGCCCCGACATCGTCATCGAAACCGCCGGTGTGCCGATCGCCTTCAAGGAATCCCTCGACCTAGTGCGCCGCGGTGGCATGGTGGTCGAGGTCGGCCACTTCACCGACCCGGGCGGCGTCGATATCCACCCCCACATCATCTGCTTCAAGGACCTCGACCTGCGCGGCATGTGGGCCTATCCGCCCATGCAGTTCAAGACCGCTCTCTCGTTCCTCCGGAACTCCAGCGCCCCGCTCGATCGCTTCATCACCCACCACGTAGAGCTCGAGCGCATCGCCGAGGGAATCGACATCACCGGAAGCGAGGGCTCTATGAAGGTTGTCGTCGAGCCGTAACCGGACCGCTCCACGTGCGTTTCTGGGCAGGCCCTGTGCACAACACTCCCACCGTCTCGCCGCAACGATGACGCAAGCGCTGCAGGTGCGCTCGGTCGCCGTGATCGGCGCTGGTCTGATGGGCCACGGCATAGCGCAGGAATTCGCCCTCCACGGGCTGCCGGTCCATCTACATTCCCGCACTCAGTCCAGCCTGGACGTGGCCTTGGCGAACATCGAGGCCAACCTGGAGCGCCTGCAACGGCTGGGCGCAGCCGCTGCAGGCGCCCCAGCAGCGGTCCGAGCGCTGCTGCACCCGACCCGGAGTCTGGAGGAAGCGGTGGCTGAGGCGGACCTGGTCGTCGAATCGGTGCCTGAGGACCTGGCGGTTAAGCGCAACGTATTCGCCCGCATCGCCGCTGCCGCCCCCGGGCACGCGGTACTGGCGAGCAACACCTCCTCCCTCATGCCCAGCAGTTTCGCCGACGCCGCCGACCCGTCCAGAGTGCTGATCACCCACTACGTCAACCCGCCCTACCTGGTTCCACTCGTCGAGGTCGTCCCCTGCCCGCAAACCGCGGAAGCGGCGATCGACACCGTCGTCTCGATCCTCCGGGAGATTGGCAAGAGTCCCGTCCTGCTGCGGAAGGAGGCCCCAGGCTTCGTAGCCAACCGGCTGCAGATGGCACTGCTGCGGGAAGCGCTGGAAATCGTCCAGCAGGAGATCGCCACGGCCGCCGACGTGGATGTGGTGCTCAGGACCAGTCTCGGCCGACGCTGGGCGGTGGCGGGAGTATTCGAGGTACTCGAGCTGGCCGGGCTCGACCTGGTGAAATCCATCGCCGACGAACTCTTTCCCCACCTCGCCCGCGGCGACCGCTCTCCCCTGCTCGATCGCAAGGTCATAGCCGGCGAGCTGGGCGCTAAGAGCGGAGCCGGCTTCCACACCTGGTCGCCCGATCAAGCCGAGCAGGTGCGCACTACCATCGCCCACGCCCTGGTGGAGATCGCGGGCTGGCAGCGGGAGCAGGAAGATGGCTGAAACACTCTTTCCCACCACCGTCATCGGCAGTCTTCCCCGGCCCGCCTGGGTGCGAGACGTCATCCTGGACCGCAAGGAGGGCAGACTTTCCGAGGATGATGCCACCCGCCTGCTCGACCCGGCCGTGGAAGCGGCGCTGCGGCTGCAGGAGCGCTGCGGCCTGGAGGAAATCACCGACGGCGAGTGGCGGCGCGAGAGCTACGTCAAGGTATTCGCCGCCCGGGTGCGCGGGTTCCGCGACGACCTGATTTCGGTCGACGCGAACGTCAGCTACCCCGCCGTGGTGGAACCGATCGACTACTGGCGCCCGCTGGCGGTGGAGGAGATCAAGTTCGCCCGTCCCCGGACCACCCGCCGGCTCAAGGCGACCATACCCGCCCCGTACATCCTCGGCCGGCGCATGTGGCACCCGGACCACTCAGCAACCGCCTACGCGCGCGCCGAGGACTTCATGGCGGCGACCGTGCCGATTCTGCGCCGCGAGATCGAGCTGCTGGTGGCGGCCGGCGCCGACACCGTGCAGCTGGACGAGCCCTGGCTCGCCCGCCTGGTCGACCCGGCCGTGCGGGAGCGCGAGGGCACGACCGACACCGCCTACGAGATGGATCTCTGTGTCGACCTGATCAACCAGACGGTCGACGGGTTCGACGAGGTCGCCACGAGCATGCACCTGTGCCACGCCCACTTCGACCGTCGGCACGGCTCAGAGGGCCCATACGACCTGATCATGCCGGCGTTGAACAAGGTGCGCGTCGATACCATATCGCTGGAGCTGGCCACGCCGGTTGCGGGCGGCATGAGCGCCTTGGCCGGCTTTCCACGGGAAACCCGCCTGGGGCTTGGCTGCATAGACCACTGCGACCGCGGCGTGGAAGCCCCCGAGGAGATAATCGCACAAGTCGAGGAGGCGATGCGTTACGTCGACAAGGAGCGCATCGTGCTGCATCCCGACTGCGGCTTCGCCCCGTCGGTACAGAACCCGATGGATGTGGACGAAGCCTACCTCAAGCTCGGAGCGATGTGCACGGCGGCAGGTCGGCTGCGCCAGCGCTACTCCTGACCTGCCGAATCAGCCGACGGTGAACCGATCAACCCGGAAAGGTCGCAGATCGGCGGTTGGCTCCCCCCGCAGCACCATCTCGGAGAGCAGACGTCCCACCAGGGCAGTGAACTTGAAGCCGTGACCTGAGAAACCGGCCGCGATGAGCAGGCACGGGCAGTCGGGGTGGGCGTCAATGATGAAGTCCAGGTCCGGCGTCTCGGTGTAGAGGCAGACCTGCGCCTCCACCACCTCGCCGGCCGCGCCCGGAATCCGCCGGCGCATGAAATCCCTGAGGTACTCCAGGTGGTCCTCATCCGGCGTCCTGTCGCAGTCGTCCGGAGACACCAGGTCGCCCAGGCCGTCCCGCGCCACCTTCACCCCGGGGATGCCGATCAGGGGGAACCCGTACATCACCTCGGCGTCAGTTGCGTCCACGTAGACGGGAAACACCCCAACCTGGTAGCGCTCCGGGTCGTCCGGCCTGAAGTGGGCGATCTGCTGCCGCCTCACCTGGAGGGGCAGACCGAGTTCGGCCAGCAGCCGGCCGCTCCAGGCTCCGGCGGCGCACACCACCGCCCGCCCGCGGTAACGCGCGCCGCCGGCCGCGACTTCCAGCGGGTCCGCCTCCCAGCGGATCTCATCGACAGGCAAGCGATCCCGGATCTCGGCCCCGTGCCGCACCGCCAACTCCAGGTGGGTCGCGACGGAGCGGGAGGCCAGCACGAAACCGGTGTCAGGTTGCCAGAGCACCCGGGTTTCGGGTGGCACCGTGAACTGGGGAAATCTCCGCATCAGCTGATCCGGCTCCCACCATTCGTACGCTACTCCAGCCTGCTCCAGGAGCGCCGCCCGCTGAACCGTGTGGGGATGTCCCTCAGGTGCCATCACCGGGCTGCCGGTGACGTAGAGCAGCTGGTCTCCCGCCGCC
Source organism: uncultured Gemmatimonadaceae bacterium (assembly GCA_964456165.1). GTDB lineage: Bacteria > Latescibacterota > UBA2968 > UBA8231 > UBA8231 > CAYWBJ01. The sequence goes on from CAYWBJ010000074.1 coordinate 9,067, forward strand.
GCTTCCAGCCGCCGCCATTCCTCGTATGCCGACGGCATCAAGCGGGTGTAGAATTCCTTGTCGTAGAGCATGCGGATCGCCCGCGTCTCCCCGTGCGAGCTCCCCAGCGCGTGACCGGTAGCGAACTGCTCGATTACCAGCACCTCGGCACCGTTCCGGGCCAGGTGGTAGGCGGCCGCGCTGCCCATACCTCCAGCCCCAACGACTATCGCATCGTAGATCTTTCCCTCGGCCACGTCATCTCCCAACGCTGCGGGTATAGGGTTCCGGATTCCGCTTGACCTCGACCAGCAAGCAGTCAACATAGGCAGCTACCCGGAAAAGGCGGCATGGGGCAGCGCCGACCGGCCCTCGGCAGATGGCGCCGGACTCGGACCCGACCCGATCCCAGAAGCTGCCCAATACCGCACGGTCCAGGGCCGGGTAGCCAGCCTCCGGATCGCCAGCGCGCAGGTGGTGCCAGTACAGCACCTCCACCAGGTGACAGTAGGTGGAGCTGTCATAGTCGACGCCCAGCATCAGCAGTTGCGCGTTCTGCCGGTAGGCGCGGAACATGGGCGAGTGGGTGCCGTAGGTCCGGCCCCAGGGGGGCTCGTCCCAGGGCGACTCATCGCCCTCCAGGCTGCGGTGGTCGGCGACAAAGGCCCGGGCATCAGGCCCTCGAGCAGCGACCGAATGTGAGTAATGATCGGAGCGGCATGTGCCGGGCATGCGGCGGAAGAACTCGGTCAGCCACCCGACGGTCGAGGGCGTCGACGTCACATCCCAGACCTGCGCCCGCTGCTTCCGCTCCACCAGGTTGAAGGAGGGCATCAGGAGCAGGCCGCCGGGAGCAACCGCCGCCGCCATCGCCGCGACCACTGTGGCAGCACCTCCTTCCACCGGACCGAGGCTGCGAAAGGAAGAGTGGGTAAAGAGCGTGTCGCCGGCCCCGACGCCGAGGCGGGCGAGGTCGGCCTCCAGATGGTCGATGCCGTACAATTCTCAGCTCTTGAGCTTGCCCAAAGCTTTACTCGGGGAAGCGATCTTCTGCTCGATGCACTCGGCCCGGCTCCTGGCCTCCGACGCCCGCTTGCGATTCGCGCGCACCGCCTCTGCGATCACCTTCAGATCCTCCCCCATCGCACCGGGTGCTCGTCGGGCGCGGACTGCTGCTTCCGCTCTTCCCCGATATAGTCGCCACGGGCTCGCCCCGAACGGTTTGAGGCCCTTGCCAAAGAATCCCTGGCTCATGGGATGATACCCTGCCCGCGGCCGTTACTCATGTCGGCTGGATCTTTTACGCGCCTCAACGGCAGCGCTCTGGCTACCCTGACACATCAGTAGTGGAATCGCTGTTGCGCCTGACCCTGGACATATTCCTCGCGCAACTGCCGGGTAACCTCGTCGCCGCTGACCTCGGCGGCGGCGATGTCCCACCAGGTGCCGGAGCCCGGCAGGTAGCGGTGCTTCTCCACCTCGGCGACGATCAGGCACGGCCCCGTTTCCGCGCGGGCCTCCCGCAGGGCCTGGCGCAGCTCCTCCGGCGTCGCCACGCTCCACGTGCGCGCCCCCATGCTAGCGGCATTGGCGGCGTAGTCGATCTCCAGGTAATCACCCTCGAGCCTGTTGGCGGCAGCGTCGCGGGCCCTGAACTCGTTGCCGAAGCTGCGGCCCGCCCGCCCCATCTGGAGAGCCCGAATGACCTGGTACCCGTGATTGTTGGCGACGACGATCGTTATCTTCTTGCCCTCCTGCACCGCCGTTACCAGCTCCATCGGGTTCATCAGGTAGGTACCGTCCCCGATGTAGACAATGACCTCGCCCTCCTCCTGGCACATGCGCACTCCGATGCCGGCCGGGATCTCGTATCCCATGCAGGAGAATCCGAACTCCAGATGGCAATGCCGCTCTCCGGTGGCATCCCAGATCTTGTGCAGATCACCAGGCGGCCCGCCGGCCGCGGCGACGATGGTGTCACCGCGCCGGGCTTCTTCGTTCATTACCTTGATCAGCTGGCCCTGATTCATCACCTCGCCCTGAATCGGCTCGAAAACCTCGTGTTCCAGCTGGCAGCCCCACTCCACGCCGAGCGCGGATATGCGGGAAACGTAATCCGGATCCGGCCCCAGTCCGGCGGCGGTGGCGGCGGCGGTAAGAGCCTTCAGGGCTTCGCGGGCATCAGCCGTGATCGGCACCGCTCCCTGCTTGTAGGCATCCTTGGCCGCGACGTTGACGTTGATGAACTTCACCTCCGGATGCTGAAACATCGACTGCGACGAAGTCGTGAAATCGGTAAGCCGGGTGCCCACCGTGATTACCAGGTCGGCTTCCGCGGCGAGGCGGGAGGCTACCGGGGTACCGGTGACACCATGGCCACCGAGCACCAGCGGCGACTCCTCGCGCATGGCCCCGCGGCCGGCAAAAGTCTCGCCTACCGGGATACCGCAGCGCTCGGCGAACTCGCCCAGCTCGGCCCAGGCCGCAGAGTAGTGCACGCCGCCGCCAGCGATGCTCAGCGGCCGGCGCGCCCCTTTGAGCAACTCGATGGCCGCGGCTATCCTGTCCGCGTCCGGCCGGCGGCGCTCCACCTCCCAGACCCGCTGCTCGAGAAACGACCGCGGGTAGTCATAGGCATGGGCCTGCACGTCCTGGGGCAGGGCAATCGTCACGCTCCCGGTATCGGCCGGGTCGAGCAGCACGCGCATGGCCTCCGGCAAGGCCGCCAGCAGCTGCTCGGGGCGGGTGATCCGGTCGAAGAAGCGACTGACGGGACGCAGGCAGTCGTTGACGCTGATGTCGGCGGATACCGGATGCTCGAGCTGCTGCAGTACGGGCCCCTGATGACGGGTCGCATAGTAGTCTGAGGGGAGAAGCAACACCGGCATCCGGTTGATGGTGGCCGTCGCCGCGCCGGTGACCATGTTGGTCGCTCCCGGCCCGATCGAGGAGGTGCACGCCAGGGTCGCCAGGCGCATGTTAGTACGGGCGTAACCGGCCGCGGTGTGCACCATTGACTGCTCGTTGCAGGGCTGATAATAGGGCAGCTCATCGCCGCATTCCCACAGCGCCTGCCCCAGTCCGGCGACATTGCCGTGACCGAAGATCCCAAACATGCCGGCTACCAGGCGGCGACGCTGGCCGTCCCGCTCGCTGTACTGGGAGGACAGATACCTGACCACTGCCTGTGCGGTGGTCAACCGGACGCTGTCCCTGCCGTTGTCGCCTGCCATCGATGGTCTCCTCGCGTCGCTTAGCTGGCACCAGATCGGGATCTGGTAATTTACAGAATCCCCGGGAACGCTTCAACGTGCGGCTGACTCAGTTGCGTCGCAACACGCAGCCACCCCGTCGCCCGGTTAGCGCGCCGTCGGCGACCGTGTGGACACCCTCCACGAAGACGTGGACCATGCCCGCAGCGGTCCGGTTCGGGGCCAGCGTCGTCCCCTGCTCGGCGAAACGGTCGGGGTCGAACACGGCCAGGTCCGCCCGGGCGCCGGGCACCAGAATGCCGCGATCGGCGATTCCCAGGCGGGAAGCCGGCAGCGAGGTAAGGCGCCGCACCGCTTCGGCCACCGTGAGCAGCCCGGTGTCGCGTACGAAGTGCCGGAAGAACCAGGACGCCCAGGTGTAGGCGCCGTGAAAAGTGGCGTCCCGGAGGGGTCCATCCGGCGCCAGCGCGGTGGCATCGGAGCCGACCATGCAGTCCGGCTGCTCGAAG
>CAYWBJ010000075.1:0-20027 GCA_964456165.1 uncultured Gemmatimonadaceae bacterium
TGGCCACGCGCTATGACCGGGAGCGGGCGGACGAGCTGGTCTTCTACGACATCACCGCCTCGGCTGACGGGCGCGCCATCGTGATGGACCTGGTCACCCAGGTCTCGGAGCAGGTCTTCATCCCGCTCACCGTGGGGGGCGGCATCCGCACCTTCGACGACATCCGGCAGATCCTGAAGGGAGGCGCGGACAAGGTCTCGATCAACTCGGCCGCCGTGCGCGATCCGGAGATAATCAACCAGGGGGCCGAGAGCTTTGGGAGTCAGTGCATCGTCGGTGCTATTGACGCCCTGCGCCGCCCGGATGCGCCGGCAGATGCGCCGCGCTGGCAGATATACATCAACGGTGGTCGCACTGCGACCGGCATCGACGCGGTAGAATGGGTCGAAGAGCTGGTGGACCGCGGTGCCGGTGAGCTGGTGCTGAACAGCATTGACGCGGACGGCACCCGCGAGGGGTACGACATCGAGCTCAACCGGGCGGTCGCCGAGTGCACGGAGGTTCCCATCGTTGCCTCGGGCGGCTGCGGTAGCGACGAGCATATCTACGAAGTGTTGACCGACGGCAAGGCCAGTGCCGCGCTGGCTGCTTCGATTTTCCACTTCGGCGACTACGCCATTCCCGACGTTAAGCGATTTCTCAAGGAGCGGGGCGTCGTGGTGCGGGAATGATGGCGGCTGCGCCAATGTCAATTGGTGTTGCGCCGATCGCGGGCGGGCCGGCGTGAGCGCCACCCGTGCGGAGCGCATGGCCGGGGGGGAGCGGCTGGTGGTGAAGATCGGCAGCAGCAGCCTGACTGGGGCCGACAACGCGCTGGACCGCAGGGTGATCCGGCGGCTGGTGACGGAGGTGGTCGAGCTGCGTGAACGCGGCCTCGAAGTTTCGATCGTGACTTCGGGAGCTGTGGTGGCTGGTAGTGGCCGCCTCGGGCTTGAGTCGCGGCCCCGCTCCATCGCCGACCTGCAGGCGGCCGCCGCCGTTGGCCAGAATCTGTTGATGCAGGCCTACAGCAGCTTTTTCGAACGCCGGGGCGTGCCGTGCGGCCAGGTGCTGCTGACGGCCGAGGATATTCTCTACGACCGCGACCGCTACCTGAAGCTCGAGAACACCTTCCGCAGCCTGTTCTCCTTTGGGGCTGTGCCGATCATCAACGAGAACGACAGCGTGGCGGTGGCCGAGTTGCGCCGCAGCATCGGCGAGAACGACATGCTTGCCGCCTACGTGGCGAACATGATCGGGGCCCCGCTTCTGGTACTTCTGTCCGACGTGGACGGGCTCTACGCCAGCTACGGGGCGGACGGCCCGCGGGGAGGCGTTCTGCGCGAGGTCGAGCACGGCGATCGGCAGCTAGATCATGTGGTCGGCAGGTCGACCAACGAGTTCGGTCGCGGCGGCATGGAGACCAAGCTGCGGGCGGCCAACCTGCTGACCGCCTGTGGCGAGATGGCGCTGATCGCCAACGCCCGCAAGCACCGGCTGCGGGACATCCTGTCCGGCAAACGGGTGGGCACGCTGTTCTTGCCGTCGCGCAAGCGGGTGGGCAGGCGCAAGCGCTGGATCGCCTTTGCTTCGCCTTGCAAGGGCAGCCTGACGGTGGACGACGGCGCGGTGCGGGCGATCACGGATCAGGGGAAGAGCCTGCTGCCGGCCGGTGTGGTGCAATGCGACGGCGCCTTCAAGGCTGGCGACATGGTGCTGGTAAAGGACGCGGCGTCGACCGAGCTGGGCCGTGGCCTGAGCCGCTATGCCTCCGAAGAGATGGCGCAGATTCTCGGCAAGAGCTCGCCGGCAGTGGAGAAGACTCTGGGGCGACCGGCACGGGAGGTCATCCACCGCGACGATCTGGTGCTCATCGACGGCCCGCTGGTTCCGGGCCACTGACAGCAGCGCCGCGCCGCCGCCACGGCTGACGGTGTGAAGGATATGCGCAGACCAGCCACCACGATTCGGAAACCGGACCCGTCCCGCTCCAGGCGGCTGCGGCTGGTGCTCCTGCTGCTTTTGGTTGCCGTGCTCTTCGTCGCCTTCGGTCGTCCGGAGGACGGTCTGCACCAGCTCTGGCGCAAGCGACAGGAGTTGGCCGCGGCCGAGGCCCACTTGGCGCGACTTCAGGCCGAGAACGATAGCCTGCGCCAGGTGTTGTGGCGCCTGGAGAACGACCTGGACTACGTGGAGAAGGTGGCCCGGGAAGAATACGGCATGGTTAAGAAGGGAGAGCAGGTGTACCGCCTGCAGTCGGCCAACGCGGAGGACTGACACACGAATGCCGCGCCAGATAATCGAGACCCGGGCGGTCGTGCTGCGCAGCTGGCGCATGGGTGAGACCAGCAAGCTGGTGAGCCTGTTTACCCACGATCGCGGCAAGGTTAAGGTCGTGGCCAAGGGGGCGCGCAAGGTGAAGAGTAAGTACGGTCCGGCCCTCGACTCCTTCAACGAGGTCCAGGCGGTGATCTACTTCCGTGACGACCGGGAGCTGCAGACGCTCAGTGACTGCGACGTACTGCATTCCGGCCACGGCTTGGCCGGGACGCTGCAGCGCCTGACCTATGCCAGCGCTGCCTGCGAGCTGGTAGACCGGCTGACCATCGAACAGGAGGCCAACCGGCCACTCTACGGCTACCTGATCGGTGTTCTTAAGGCCCTCGGCGAGATTGATGCCGACCAGGGCGAGTGCCTATTCTGGTACTTCCAGCTGCGCCTGGCCGAAGCGCTTGGGTACCAGCCGGAGTTCAGCGACTGCATCGGCTGCCGGGCCGCGCGCGACGATGTCGAACTGTGGGGCAGCGCAGCCCTGGGCGGCGGTCTCTGTCCCCGGTGCGGTGCCGGCCGCGGCAACCGGGTCTCCGGGGGCAGCGTCGCTTTCGTTCGCAGGCTGCAGGAGATGACGGCATACAGCAGGGAAACGCTGCCGTCTACGCCGCAGCCGCCGTTCGAAATTCGCAACATGCTGCGCGGATTTCTCGAGTACCACGCCGGCGAGCAGGGCCGGCTCAGATCCCTCGAGTTCCTCGAGGCGAGCTGAGGTTTCTACCCAAACCAAGCGCCGATTGGAGAACCAGATGGGCGACGTGATGGACAAACTCGTGTCCCTGTGCAAGCGCCGGGGCTTCATCTTCCAGAGCTCCGAGGTCTACGGCGGCCTCAATGGTTGCTGGGACTACGGCCCGTTAGGGGTCGAGCTGCTGCGCAACATCAAGGACTCGTGGTGGAAGGCGATGACCTATCGCGAGGACGTAGAGGGAATCGACGCCAGCATCCTGATGCATCCGCGGGTGTGGGAAGCGTCGGGGCACGTGGACGGATTCACCGATCCGATGATCGACTGCCGCAGCTGCAAGGCCCGATTCCGGGACGACACCCTCACTGAGGCCCAGCTGGAGGCCGGTCAGTGTCCGAACTGCGGCAACAAGGAGGTGCTGACCGAGCCGCGAGCCTTCAATCTGATGTTCAAGACTTTCGTGGGACCGCTCGAGGACGACAGCGCCCGCGCCTTCCTGAGACCGGAGACGGCGCAGGGCATCTACGTGAACTTCCTCAACGTGCAGACGGCAATGCGCCACAAGCTGCCGTTCGGCATCGCTCAGATCGGCAAGGCGTTCCGCAACGAGATCAACACCAAGAACTTCCTTTTCCGCACCCGCGAGTTCGAGCAGATGGAGATGCAGTACTTCGTTCGCCCGGGCACCGAGGACGAGTGGTTCGAGTACTGGAGGGAGGAACGGTGGAACTGGTTCGCCGGCATTGGCCTGCCCGAGTCCAAGATGAGCTGGCACGAGCACCAGGGCGACGAGCTGGCCCACTACGCCCGGGCCGCCTTCGACATCCAGTACGCGTTCCCCTTCGGCGAGGGCGAGATCGAGGGCATCCACAATCGCGGCGACTTCGATCTGGGCCGGCACGAGGAATTCTCGGGCAAGAGCCTGCGGTTCTTCGATGACCAGACGCGAGAGAAGATCCTGCCGTCGGTCATCGAGACCTCCATCGGCGCCAGCCGGACCTGCATGGCCTGCCTGGTGCACGCCTATCACGAAGAGGAAGTCGACGGCGACAAGCGGGTCGTGATGCGGTTCCATCCCAGGGTGGCGCCGTTGAAGGTCGCCGTGCTGCCGCTGGTCAAGCGCGACAACATGCCGGACATCGCGCGCAAGATCGTCGCCGACCTGCGGAGCTCGCTGCCGGTGTTCTACGACGAAGGCGGGGCTATAGGCCGCCGCTATCGGCGCATGGACGAGGTCGGTACCCCGTACTGCGTCACCGTCGATTCGGAAACCCTGGAGAACGATACCGTGACCGTCCGCGAGCGCGACTCGATGGACCAGTCGCGGGTTGCGATCGACGCCCTGAAGGCCGACATCGCGCAGCGGATCGAGACCTGGAAGCCGGCGGGAGACTGAGCCGCGGCGAGGGCCACGTGGGGGACCGTGGGCGGGTGCCGATACGGTGCTGAGACAGCCTGGGATCCTTGACCCTAAGTACTGCTAACACTATACTAAAGTCGTCCTTTTTCGCGGCGCGAAACGCCTGTTGCCGCGACGGATTGTGCGCTGCAGCGGGCCCCGAAATCGCGACACCGCGACGGCATCGGTAGGGTGCTGCGGAGCCCCGACGCGGGACTGGTTTCTCGTCTTCGCCAGGGTTCGGTTCTGACGGCAGCGGTCGGGGTGTCCGACCCTCCCGATGCGAGAGTGGCGAAACTGGTAGACGCGCTAGATTTAGGATCTAGTGTCCGAAAGGGCTTGGGGGTTCGAGTCCCCCCTCTCGCACCAAAAAATCACGTGAAGGTTGTCGAAGTGAGAACGAGCGTCGTCGAAAAGGGCCAATGGGGGCGGGAGCTGGAAGTCGAGATCCCGTACGACCGTCTCGAGCCCGATTTTAGCAAGGCGATTAAATCCTACCAGAAGCGGCTCGAGTTGCCCGGCTTTCGCAAGGGCAAGGTGCCGCTGAACGTGGTGAACCGACGTTTCGGCGACGCCATCCGTGGCAACGTCATCAACGACATTCTACCCACCCTGCTGGAGGAAGCCACCCGCGAGGCCGGGCTGGTGCCGGCTGCCCCCCCGCGCATCGAGAAGCTCGACTATGAGCCCGGCGAGTCGCTGACCTTTACGGCCACCATGGACATCTGGCCCGAGGTGGAGGCCGAAAAGTACGAGGGTCTCGAAATCACCAAGGTCGTGCATGCGGTGGAAGAGGAAGAGGTCGACAAGCAGCTTGAGGAGATTCGCAATGGCCAGGCTGCGGAGCGTTCTGTCGAGCGTCCGCTCGAAACCGGAGACGTCCTGATCGCCGACCTGCAGCGCCTCGACGACGCTCGGTTGCCGATCGTGGGCGAGAAGTTCGAGGAGCGCCAATTCCTGATCGGGGCCGACGACGCCCCGAGCCCCGACTTCGAGACCGCCGTCATCGGTATCAGTGCCGGCGAAGAGCGCGCGGTGCGCTTTTCCTACCGCGAGGATCTGCCCAACGAGCAGCTTGCCGGGACCGAGGACCACTTTCTGGTCACGGCGCGGGAGGTGCGCGAACGGCACCTGCCCGATCTGGACGACGAGATGGCCAAGGATGTCGGTGACCAGTTCCAGACCCTGGAGGAGCTGCGTGCCCACATCAGGAATCAGCTCGAGGGCCAGTGGGAGATGATGGCCCGTCAGAAGATGCGGGCCGACCTGACTGCTGAATTGATCAAACACAATCCGTTCGACCTGCCCGAGAGCATGCTGCAGCACTACCTGCAGAGCATGCGCCGGGAGCGCGAGCAGGCCCGCGACGGTCACGATCATGACCACGATCATGATCACGGACATGACCATGACCACGATGAGGACCACGAGTTCAGCGAAGAGGAGCGCGCTGCTGCCGTGCGTCAGCTCAAGGGCTACATCCTGGTCGAAGCCGTTGGCAAGGAGGCCGGCGTCGAGGTGGGTGAGGAGGAGTTTGAGCAGCACCTGCAGCAGCGGGCCGAGCGGATGGGCGTCGACGTCGAGCAGCTGAAGCGCTCGGCGCGGGGCGGCGACCTGCGACGCGAGCTGCGCGAATCAAAGGTTTTCGACCTGCTCGCCGAAAAGGCGAAGGTGAAGGACGAGACGATTTAGGCAGTGGCTGCCGAGTTCAGCAGCCGGCAGCCCACTGCGCAACAGAGGACAAACAGATGTCTTTGATCCCCATGGTAATCGAGCAGACCGGCCGCGGTGAGAGGTCGTATGACATCTACTCGCGGTTGCTCAAGGAACGCATCATCTTTGTCGGCACCCCGGTCAATGACGCCGTCGCCAACCTGATCATCGCGCAGATGCTCTTCCTCGCCTCCGAGGATCCTCAGAAGGACATCTCGATCTACCTTAACACCCCTGGCGGCTCGGTAACTGCCGGCTTGGCTATCTACGATACCATGCAGTACATCAGCACCGACGTGGCCACCATCTGCATAGGCCAGGCTTCGAGCATGGGCGCGGTGCTGCTGGCCGGCGGCACCAAGGGCAAACGCCAGACCCTGCCGAACGCTCGCATCCTCCTGCATCAGCCGATGGGGGGCATCGGCGGCCAGGCGGCCGACATGGAGATCCACGCGCGCGAGATCCTCAAGATCCGTCAGCAGCTCAACGAGATCCTCGCAGAGTGCACTGGGCAACCCCTCGACCGGGTGCAGCAGGACACCGAGCGGGATTTCTTTATGAGCCCCGACCAGGCCAAGGAGTACGGCCTGATCGACGAGATTATCGCACCCAGCGTGGCCCAGGCCGAAGCAGCGGCTGTAGCCAACTAGGGCGCTCCTCCTCCACGACGACGTGCGCAGACGGCCGACAAAAAACGAACCCCGGTGCTCCTTCTGTGGCCGCAGCCAGACCCAGATCGAGAAGATCATCAAGGGCCCGTCAGTGCACATCTGCAACGAGTGCGTCAAGCTCTGCAACGAGGTCCTCAGCGAAGAGCAGCAGAGCACCCTGCCCTGGCTCACCGGCGAGATTCCCAAGCCGACTGAGATCGCCGCCTTTCTCGAGGACTACGTCATCGGCCAGGAGCGGGCTAAGAAGATCTTGTCGGTGGCGGTCTACAACCACTACAAGCGCATTCGCTCGACGGTCGCTATGGAGGGTGTCGAGCTCGAGAAGAGCAACATCCTGCTGATCGGTCCGACCGGGACCGGCAAGACGCTGCTGGCCCAGACCCTGGCCAAGGTCCTGCAGGTGCCGTTCTCCATGGCAGACGCGACGATCCTGACCGAGGCTGGCTACGTCGGCGAGGATGTGGAGAACATCCTGGTTGGGTTGCTGCAGGCGGCCGACTACGACGTTTCCAAGGCTGAAAAGGGCATTCTCTATCTCGACGAGGTGGACAAGATCGCCCGCAAGAACGCCACACCGGCGGTCAGCCGCGACGTCTCGGGCGAGGGCGTCCAGCAGGCGCTGCTGAAGATCATCGAGGGCACCGTGGCGAACATGCCGCCGAAGGGGGGGCGCAAGCACCCCGAGCAGCCGCTGATCCAGATGAACACCCGCAATATCCTGTTCATCTGCGGGGGCGCCTTCGAAGGCCTCGAGAAGACTATCAGCCAGCGGGTGGGACGTCGCACCATGGGGTTCGGCGCCAAGGTGGCCGCCGACGAGCCGGACGAGGAGAGCATGCTGGCCGAAGCCCAGCCCGAAGACCTGCTCGCCTACGGTCTGATCCCCGAGTTTGTTGGCCGGATGCCGGTTCTGACCACCATGGATACCCTGGGGCGCGACGACCTCTTCAGGATCCTCACGCAGCCGAAGAACGCGATCGTCAAGCAGGTTCAGCGCCTGTTCGAGCTCGACGGCGTCGAGCTGACGTTCACCGATGAGGCGCTGCACAAGGTGGTCGAGTTGACCGTGAGCAAGGGCACGGGCGCGCGCGGACTGCGGTCGGTGCTCGAGCAGTCGATGATGGACATCATGTACGACATACCGTCGGAGGAGGGTGCGCGGGAGCTGGTGGTGACCGACGCAATGATCAAGACCGGGGCCGAGGACGACGATTCGGACAACGAAGACGCGCTGCTTCGGAAGCGGGCATGAGCGGCCATGCACATTCGCTCCGCCGAGTTCATTATCGGTGCCGTCCGCCGCGCCGACCTGCCGCACGATGGGTTACCTGAAGTTGCCTTTTCCGGCCGCTCTAACGTAGGAAAATCCTCGCTCATCAATCGGCTCCTGCAGCGGCGCAACCTGGCGCGCACCAGCTCGACGCCTGGCAAGACGCAGCAACTCAACTACTACTGCATCAACCAGCAGCTCTACATGGTCGACCTGCCGGGTTACGGTTTCGTCAGCGGCGGGGTGGGACTGCGGGATGAGTTGGGTCGGATGACCGCCGACTACGTGGAGAGCCGGCCGCCGCTGCGAGCGATCGTGCAGCTGGTCGACGTGCGCCACGGTCCCACAGAACTGGATGAGCAGATGATCGCCTGGCTCCGCGAGCGGGAACGGCCGTTCCTCATCGTGTTCACCAAGGTCGACAAGCTGTCGCGGAACAAGCTGAAAAAGAGGCTGGCGCAGGTTGAGGCGGAGGGCGCGTTGGTGGGTCTGCCGTTCGCGACGTTCTCGGCGGTGAGCGGGGTCGGGTGCGATGACATACTCGAATGGATCGTGGATAACGTGGGAGTTAAGCGAGGGATGGCAACTGTGGAAGAGCCGACGTGAAGGTCCTGATCAGCGACAAGATGGATCCCCGCTGCGCCGAGGTCATCGAGCGCAACCCCGGCTTCGCCGTCGACGTCGATACTGACCTGTCGTCGTCGGACCTGCTCGCCCGCATCGGCAAGTATGACGCCCTGATCGTGCGCAGCAGCACCCAGGTGACCGAGGAGGTCCTCAGAGCCGGAGCCAAGCTTCGCGTCGTCGGGCGGGCCGGCGTCGGCGTCGACAACATCGACGTGGAAGCGGCGCGGCGCTCCGGCATCATCGTGATGAACACGCCGGGGGGAAACGCCATCTCCACAGCCGAACACAGCTTTGCGATGCTGATCGCCCTGGCCCGCAACATCCCCCAGGCCACTGCCTCCATCAAGGGGGGCGAGTGGGAGCGGAGCCGTTACACCGGCGTCGAGCTGATCAACAAGAGCCTGGGCGTCTTCGGCCTGGGCAAGGTAGGCCGGGAGGTGGCCGTGCGGGCGTCCGCTTTCGGGATGAGGGTACTGGGATACGACCCATTCGTCTCGGAAGAGGTGGCCCAGTCCTACGGCGCCCATCCCTCCACGCCTGACGAGATCTTCGCCGAGGCCGATTTCATCACCCTGCACCTGCATTTGTCGCCGCAGACCAGGCACCTGCTAGGCGCCGACCAGCTCGCCCAGTGCAAGGACGGCCTGCTCCTAGTCAACTGCGCCCGGGGTGGCTTGGTAGAAGAGGGGGCCCTGCTGCAGGCCCTCGAATCGGGCCAAGTAGCCGGCGCGGCGCTGGACGTCTTCGAGCAGGAGCCGCCGGTCAACCGCGCCCTCGTCGAGCATCCGCGCGTGATCTGCACGCCCCACCTCGGCGCCTCGACGCGCGAGGCGCAGGCCAATGTTGCGCTCCAGGTCGCCGAGCAGGTGGGCGACCTTTTGACCGACAAGGTGATCCGCAATGCCGTCAACGTGCCATCGGTGGATCAGGATATTTACCAGATCATCCAGCCCTACCTGGCCCTGGGCGAGCGCATGGGCAAGTTTCTAGCGCAGATCAACGAGGGACAGCTGGAGAAGATCAGCGTCGAGTACCGCGGCGACATCTCCGCCTACCCGACTTCGCCGATGACCTCGTCGGTGTTGATGGGGATCATGGAGACCGTGTCGGAAGAGGCGGTGAACTTCGTCAACGCCCCCGTGTTTGCGCAGGAGAGGGGGGTGGCGGTCGACGAGCTAAAGAGCAGCGAACACGAAGGTTTCGCCAGCCTGATAACCGTAATCTACCACACCACCGTTGGTGTCCGCACTCTGGCCGGAACCATTTTCGGCAAGAAAGACCCGCGCTTCGTCCGCCTCGACGACTACATCTTCGACGTCGTCCCGGAGGGCCATCTGCTTGTCTACCTCAACGACGACATCCCGGGCATCATCGGCCGGATCGGCACGATCATGGGCAGCCATGACGTCAATATCGCGCAGATGACGTGTGGCCGAAACGAGGTGGGTGGTACGGCGTTGACGATCCTTAACGTCGACAGTGAAATTCCGCAGAAGGTGGTCGACGTACTCACAACCGAGAGCAACATCAGCTGGGCCAAGAAGGTCAGTCTGTAGGAGTAAGCCATGCCAGCAAAAATCGTCTTGGGAGCACAGTGGGGGGATGAGGGGAAAGCCAAGGTAGTCGACTTCCTGACCTTGGAAGCCGACGTGGTCGTCCGCTACCAGGGTGGGGCCAACGCCGGTCACACCGTCAAGGTCGGGGATACGACTTTCGTTTTTCACATGATTCCGGCCGGCATCATGCATCCGGGCAAGACCTGCGTGGTCGGCAACGGCGTCGTCCTTGATCCCGAGGCGCTGCTGCAGGAAGTCGATGAGTTGGCCGAGAAGGGCATCTCGACGGCAGGGTGTCTCTTCATCAGTCAGAGTGCCCACCTGGTCATGCCCTACCACAAGGAGCTGGAGAAGGCCAGCGAGTCCCGGGCCGGCGATGTCACGATCGGGACGACTTTACGGGGTATCGGTCCGTGTTACCGGGACAAGGTGGAGCGCTCCCACGGCATCCGGGTGATGGACCTCCTGCACCCGGATCACCTGGTGGAGAAGGTGAAGTCGGCGGTGCGGGCGAAGAACGAGATCCTGACCTCGATCTACGAGCGGGAGCCGCTACTGGAAGCGGACATTGCCGACACCTACCTGCAGTACGCCGAGCGCCTGAAGCCGTACGTCGCCGACACCTCTGTGGTGGTCAATCAGGCACTGGACCGACAGGAGACGGTTCTCTTCGAGGGTGCCCAGGGCACGCTGCTCGACGTCGACCACGGCACCTACCCGTACGTCACCTCCTCAAACACCACGGCCGGCGGCGCCTGTAGCGGCACCGGCGTCGGCCCCACCCGCATCGACGAGGTGGTCGGCGTCGCCAAGGCCTACACCACAAGGGTGGGCAACGGCCCTTTCCCGACCGAGCTTCTGGGCGCCGCGGGCGACCACCTGCGCGACCTGGGCCACGAGTACGGTGCGACCACCGGCCGGCCCCGCCGCTGCGGCTGGTTCGACGCTCCGATGCTGCGTTATTCGCGGCGGGTCAACGGCCTCACCAGCATGGCCCTGACCCGGTTGGACGTGCTCGACACGATGACCGGGGTGAAGGTCTGCACCGGCTACCAGTACGGCGACGCCGTGCTGGACGAATTCCCGGCCGATCCCAACGTGCTGGCGGCCTGCATCCCCATCTACGAGGATCTCGAAGGCTGGTGTTGCGACACCACCAAGGTGCGGCGGTTCGCCAACCTGCCCGACAACGCCCGTACCTACATCGACCGGCTGAGCCAGCTGACCGGGGTGCCGGTCTCCCTAGTGTCGGTCGGGCCGGAGCGGGAGTCGACTATCGACGACATGGAACAGCACAGTTATGCTGCTGGCTGATCGTGGTGGCGACCGGGCCGGCGCGCTGCGTCGTCTAATCGCGGCCAAGACGGTGGCGATGCCAGGGGTGTTCAACGCGCCGGTGGGCATGCTGGCGCAGCAGCTTGGATTCGAAGCGGTCTACGTCTCCGGAGCCGGGTTGATCAACGGCACGGCCGGCTACCCGGATATTGGCCTGCTGGGGATGGACGAGGTGGCGCGCCAGGCCGGCTACATCGCACAGTCCATCGACGTGCCGGCAATCTGCGACGCCGACACCGGCTTCGGCGATGTCCTGCAGGTCATGCGCACGGTCCAGGCCTTCGAGCGCGCCGGCGTAGCCGGTATCCACCTCGAGGACCAGGAGGCGCCGAAGCGCTGCGGCCACCTTGAAGGCAAGTCGCTGATCTCCGCCACCGACATGGAGCGGAAGCTGGCGGCGGCAGTGGAAGCGCGCGAGAACCCGGATTTTCTCCTCATCGCCAGAGTGGACGCCCGCGCCGTGGAGGGCTTCGAGGCCAGCGTCGATCGCGGCCTCCGCTACGTGGAGGCTGGCGCCGACGCGGTATTTCCCGAGGCCCTGCAGGACGCGGACGAGTTCGCGGCCTATGCCGACAAGGTCGACGCGCCGCTGCTGGCCAACATGACCGAATTTGGCAAGACCCCCTATCTTGCGGTTGACGAGTTCTGCGCCATGGGCTATGCCATGGTGATCTTCCCGATGACCGCCTTCCGGGTCATGATGAGAGCGGTCGAGGGCGCCCTCAGGCAGCTGCGGGACCACGGCACGCAGCGCGACCTGCTCGATCGCATGCAGACGCGGGCCGAGTTGTACGAGCTGCTCCAGTACGAGCGCTACAATGCCGTCGATGCCGAACTCGGCAACCGGTTTCCCGAGGAGGCCGGCAAAGCAAAGGATTGACGTGGAAGCCATGAGCGACTTGGGGTACAGCCCGGGACTGGAAGGCGTGGTGGCCGGCGCGTCGGAGATCTCGCGCATCGACCTGGATCGCAACCGCCTCATCATCCGCGGCTACGATCTGGTCGATCTCACTACCTGCACTTTCGAGGAAGTCGCACACCTGCTGCTCTGCGGCGCGCTGCCCGACAGCATCCAGCTCGATGCCTTCATCAGCCAGTTGCGGGCCGACCGCAGCCTGCCCGGTGGTGTGATAGAGCTGATGCGTCGCGCCCCTGGCGATGCCCACCCCATGGCTCTGCTCCGCACCGCCGTTTCCGCGCTCGGCCTGCACGATCCCGAGGCCGGCGATAACACCCAAGAGGCCAACCTCCGCAAGAGCATCCGGCTGCTGGCGAAGATTCCGCTGGCAGTCGCCTACGGGCACCATTTGGCCGCGGGGCAAAATCCGGTCGAGGCGCGCGCCGAGCTGGATCATGCCGCCAACCTGCTCTACATGATCAGCGGTACCGAGCCGGCGCCGGAGGAGGCCGAGGCAATGAAGGTCTCCCAGATCCTCTACGCCGAGCACGGCTACAACGCCTCCGCCTTCGCCGCTCGGGTAACTGCCTCGACGCTGAGTGACTTGCACGCCGCGGTGACGACCGCTATCGGTACGCTGGCTGGACCGTTGCACGGCGGTGCCAACGAGCAGGCGATGGCGATGCTGCTCGAGATTGGGGGGCCGGAGGGCGCTGAGTGCTGGGTGTTGGAGGCACTGGCCGCGAAGAAGAAGATCATGGGCTTCGGCCACCGGGAGTACAAGTACGGTGATTCGCGGGTGCCGTCGATGGCGGCGGTGGCCGATCGGCTCGCGTCGCGCACGGGGGAGGCGACCTGGGTGGAGACGGCGGGCGGCGTCGCAGCGGTGATGATGCGGGAGAAGGGTATCTTCCCGAACGTGGATTTTCCCAGTGCCTATGCCTATTACATGATGGGGATTCCGATTCCGCTCTATACGCCGATTTTCGTGGCGAGTCGCGTCGCGGGGTGGGCGGCGCATGTGATGGAGCAGGGGGAGGGGAATCGGCTGATTCGGCCTGAGCATCTGTACACGGGGCCCGAGGGTCGGAAGGTTGTGCCGCTTTCCGAGCGGTGATTGATGTAGACCGACTTTTGGTGGGATTTCCGGCAACACCCCCTGCCGGACTTGACCTTGGGGAGGGGCGTCAAATCAGCGATATCGCATAAGGCTGATTTTTAGTTCACCAATCGTGAAAAGCTGAACTTACCTGAGGTGGAGGAGTTCTTTTCTGACTTCCGAGAGAAAATCCTGTACCGCGTCGTTCCGGTAGTCCATGTAGGTCCAGGGCATGGCGGCGTAGCGGCCTTTTTCGTACAGGAGGGTGACTTCGGCGTAGAGGGATTCGGCGATGCAGATGCGGTGGCCGCTGTGCTTGGTGGTGGCGAGGACTAGGCTGTCGATGGTGAGGAGGCCGGGGTCGGCGTTGACGCGGCGCTGGGGGCCGGATTGTGAGGGGGAAGCGTAGGTGGATTCTACCATCATGGTCTGGATCTTCGCCTCGGCCAGAAGGGAGAGTTTCACCGGCTGGCCGAACCAGGTCAGGCGCTTGAGCAGGCCGGGCCCCATCTCTTCTTCGTAATAATTGGTGTAGTCGAACGGGTAGGTGGCGCTGGAGCGCTGTGCCGGACCGAAGTGGTTCTCCAGGCTCTCGCCGACCTCGTCCAGCAACTCGGAAGAGGGGGCCATCGTGGCGCAGATCAGGGCGCCGATGGGGGTGGGGTCTGTGGTGGTCGGCATCGTCCGGCCGGGCCGCCGGGCCACCTTGGCCCGGTGGGCGGGGTAAGGGATATTCTAAAACTTTCGAGGGAAAACAACAGGAAAGGAGCATGGATGGCTACCGAGGTGGCCGGCGAGGTGACCGAGCAGCTGAAGATTCCCAGCACGGCGACCCTGACGACGGTGCTGAAGAAGCACGGGCTCAACAACACCTTCATGCACGGAGTCAAGCCGATGGGAGAGGGGCTGTCGGTGGCCGGGCCGGCCTTCACGCTACGCTACATTCCGGCGCGCGAGGACCTCAACGCCGGCGAGGTGGACAACCTGACGGACGTGCAGCGAGTGGGGATCGAGCAGATCGAGGATGGGCAGGTTCTGGTGATCGATGCCCGCGGTGACACTACTGCCGGGACTATGGGCAACATCCTTGCGACCCGGCTCAAGGTGCGGGGCTGCGCTGGCGTGGTGACCGACGGCGCCTACCGGGACACGCCGGCCATTGTCTCGATCGGCATGCCGGCCTACGCGGGCGCCATGAACGCCCACACCAACAAGACCTCTCACTATCCCAGCCAGATCCAGGTGCCGGTCGCCTGCGGCGGGGTCTCCGTTTTTCCCGGCGACATCATCGTCGGCGACGGAGAGGGGGTGGTGGTGGTGCCGTCACACCTGGCTGCGGAGGTGGCGGAGCAAGCCGTCGCCCAGGAGGAGCTGGAGGATTTCCTGCTGCAGAAGATCACCAACGGTGCCAGCATCGTCGGCACCTACCCGCCGGACGAAAAGACGCTGGCCGAGTTCGAGGTATACAAGCGCGGTCCCGGCTGACTCACCGGCGATTACAGCTCCAGGAGCAGCAGAGCGAGTAACGCGGCGCGTCCGGGCAACGCATCGACGAGGATGTGCTCGTCGACGGCGTGGGCGCCGGCCCCGGGGACACCCAGGCCATCCAGGGTAGCCACGCCGAGGGCGGCCGAGAAGTTGCCATCGCTGCCACCCCCGGTCGATCCCTCCTCCAACTCGAGGCCGAGCTGCTGCCCGACAGTGCGAGCCCTGGCGAAGAGCGCGGTGGTGGCCTCGATGCGCTCCATGGGTGGCCGCTTCATGAATCCGCTTACCAGGAGCCGGGTATCCGGGTTTGCCGGCGTGGCATCGAGGATGGCGCGTTCGATGCGATCGGCCTCGGATCGGGTCCAGACCCGTACGTCGATGTCGGCGCTGGCGCTGGCCGGCACGACATTGAGCGCGGTACCGCCGGCTACCAGGCCGACATTCACGGTGCTGCCCTGCTCCAGGTCATTGAGGGCGGCGGCGCGCAGGATCTGGTGGGCAAGTTCGTTGATGGCGCTCACACCCTTCTCTGGCTCGATTCCAGCGTGCGCCGCCCGCCCCTCGACCTCAATGCGGTAACGGCCGACCCCCTTGCGCGCCGTCTTGAGGGAGCCGCCGGGTAGCGGCGGCTCGACCACGAGAACGTAAGCGGCGCGACCAGCGCCCTCCTCCACGTGGGGGCGGCCACGCGGACTGCCGACCTCCTCGTCGGCGGAGAGGAAGAGCTCCACCGGTCGGGGCAGGCGGAGTTGGAGCTCGCCGATCGCCCGGAGCGCGAACTCGACCATGATCAGGTTGGCCTTCATGTCAAAGATGCCGGGTCCGTAGGCGGCGCCGGCATCGATCCGGAAGGGCAGGCGTTCGAGGGTGCCGACCGGCCAGACCGTGTCGAAATGCGCGACGATGAAGGCGGGGGTGGGGTTGCCGTCGGCCACGGCCCCATCGTCGACACGGTCGCCAAAGCGGTCGCCAATGCGGGCGCGGAGGAAGTTGCCGCAGTCCTGGTTGGCAACGATCTCAGTGGTCCAGCCGGCGGCAGCGAAGCGGTCGGCGAGCCAACTGCAGGTGGCATTGAGGCGGGCAACATCGCCACTGGGGGACTCCCGCTCGACCAGCGTGCGCACCGCTGCGAGCATCTCGTCCCGGTGTAAGTCGAAGTAATCCAGCAGCGTTCGCGCCGTCGCCGAGTTCGGTGTGGGCATGTCAGGCAGGCAGGGGCAGGGAGCGGATGCATCGGTCGGCGATGCGCTCGGCCACGGGCTCGAAGCCGAGACCCGGGCTGTCGGGAACGTCGATCAGCCCGTCGACGGCGGTGATGGCGGGATCGACCAGGTCGACGGCGTAGTACTTGTCGGAGCCGGAAATGTCTCCCGGCATCGTGAACCCGGGCAGACTGGCAATGGCGATGTTAGCCGCCCTCCCGATCCCGTACTCGTGCATGCCGCCGCACCAGACGGGGATGTCCCGCGCGCAGCAGAAATCGTGGACCTTCTTCGCCTCCAGCAGACCGCCGAGGCGGCTGACCTTGATGTTGATCACCCGGCCGCTCTCCATCTCGCTCGCCTTGCGGGCGTCGGCGGCCGAGATGATGCTCTCGTCCAGGCAGATCGGCGTCTGCAGCTGACGCTGTAGCAGGGCGTGGTCGACGATGTCGTCGTTGGCCAGGGGTTGCTCGATCAGCAGCAGATCGAACGCGTCCAGCTGCTTCAGTTGGTCGGCCTGGTCGAGCGAGTAGGCAGAGTTGGCGTCCACCATGATCGGGATGTCTGGGAAGCGGGCGCGGACCTGGCGCACGACCTCCACATCCCGTCCCGGGGCGATCTTGAGCTTGATGCGGCGGTAGCCTTCGTCCACGTACTGCTGGATCAGCGCGAGCAGCTGGTCGGTGTTCTGCTCGATGCCAAGGCTGACGCCCGACTCGATCTGGCGGCGCTCGCCACCGAGCAGCCGGTGCAAGGGCAGTGACCGGGAGCGTGCCAGCAGGTCCCAGCAGGCCATCTCGAGGCCGGCCTTGGCGAAGTTGTTACGGCGGACCTTGACATAGGCGGAGACCAGCTCCTCGATCCGTTCCCACTCGCACTCCAACACCGCCGGCACCAGGAACTTGCTGAGGATGTGCCAGCAGGTCTCGGTGGTCTCCTCGCAGTAGTAGGGGTTGGGTGGCACGGCGCACTCGCCCCAGCCGGCCAGGTCGCCGGCGTGAACCACGACCAGGATATGATCGAGGTGATTGCGGGTGCTGGTGCTGGTGACGAAGGTGCGGACCAAGGGCATTCGCACTACGTGCAGGTCGACTCGATCGATCTTCATGGGGTCTCTTCCGGATCGCCGCCGCCTAGCCGCGCCGTCAGCCTGGCGCTGACGCGCCGAGCCAGAAGGTAATTGCGCTCCCCTTCGGTGCCAACGCCGGTGATGACGTAGCGGCCTTCCTCGATGCCGAGCAAGCGCTCGAACAGGTCGTCGGTGTGGGCCCGCCACACTGCTGCCTGCTCCGGCTCCTCCCGCTGCATGCTCGTCCAGTTGTCGGGCATCTCGATGGCCAGGCCGTCGGCCCGCGCCACCGCCGGATCGGCCTCCAGACCTAGCCGCTCCCAGTTGCCGCCGGGGAAGTCGGGACCGATATCGGCGTTGCGGGCTCCGCCCTCTTTCGAGCCCGGCTCGGCCAGCGCCTCCCGGACCCGCTTCGAGCCGATTGGCCAGGTGATTCCCAGCCGGGAGGCCGGCGTGCGGTTGAGCTCGTTGCGGAAGGAGTAGTAGTCGCGGTGGAACGTGAACGCCACCGCCCTGAGTTGGCCGAAGTTGAGGCGGGCGTTGGCGTACTGCAGTGGGTCGACGGTCCAGTGGATTACCGAGATCCCGTTCTCGAGTGCCCGTGCGGCCTGGGCCGTCTTCAGGGCGCTGGCGATGTTGCGGCCGCGAAACTCGGGCAGTACCCCGAGCAGCTGCGATTCTATGCGCAGCGGGCCGGCTGACCAATCGGCGGGCAGGGTTGGACCACGGTGCGAATAGAAACCGAAGAGAAAGCCGGCCGCCACGCCATCGACCCGGGCCAGGAGGCTGCTGCCAGCGGCAAAGGCAGCCGAGTGTAGGTCGCCGGGGTAGAGGAAATCCATCTCACTGTCCCAGATCGTCTGTTGCATGCGGCGGATCTGGGCGGCTCCGTCGGTACCGGGCCGGTCTATCGTCAGACCGGGAGCCGCTGCCTGCTCTTCCTCCCAGGAGGGGGCCCGGTCGGCCAGGTAGGGGACAATCTCGGTCTCCGGCCACTGCCGCTGCGTCGCCAGCAGGGCCTGCTCTTCCAACTCGGCGGTCACGGTCGCGCCCACCTTGGTGGTCGCGCCGATCGCGTGGAGCCGGAGTGTGTATCCCCGTCTTCCCGCGGCCCCGGGCCGCGGGAAGAGGAAGCCGGCGGCGGCCGTCTCGCCATCGCTGCTGAACAGGGCGGTCCGCCCGCCCATCTTCGGGAAGGTGGCCTTGAGGAAATGGGGTGGGAAGAGGTTGGGATTGTCGGGGGCGCCGAGCTGGGTGCGGAGCTGATCGATGCGGGCGTCGGACTCGGAGGTCTCCGGTTCCAGGAAGTCCAGTGTCAGGGTGCCGTCCTGCACCGGGGATGCTTTCTCGAGTTGGGATTCTTCGATCACCCGCATCGATTTCCAGCGGCCGCCCCGGAAGCGCAGGTAGAATACCACGGCGGTGACGCAGATGTAGACGCAGACGATGGCCCAGATGTCGAAGAGGTCGAGGCCAAAGTAGGTTTGACCGATCACGATCGGGATGACCATCACGCCCCATCCCAGCCCCAGCGACGCCCACATGATGAAGCGGGTGTCGCCTGCCCCCTTGAGGGCAGCGGTGAAGATGGCGTAGAGGGCATCGAAGACGCAGTAGACGGCGACGATCCGCAGCAGCGGGATCGAGAGCGCGTAGGCGCGGACGAAATTGGCATCACTCGAGCCGGAGCTGAACGGTTTGAGGAAAAGCTCCGGCACCAGCACGTAGGCCAGGGCCATCGCCGTCATGTAGCTGGCGCCGAGATGGAAGCCGGTCCAGGCGCAGTATTCCGCCTGCTCGGGCTGCTCGCGCCCGAGGCGTTGACCCACCATCGTCGAGACGGCGATGCCGGCGCCGTAGAGCGGCATAAAGGCCAGGCCGTTGATGTGAAACGCGAGGTTGGTGGCCGCCAGCTCGATCGTGCCGAGGCGGCCGGCGATGAGGATGAAGATCGAGAAGGCGAGGATGTCGAGCATAAAGGTCAGCCCGCTCGGGCCGCCGTAACGCAGGAGTCGCTCGATGAGGCCCGGATCCGGCCGCCAGCCGGAGAGGGTGCCGAATTTCCGGCGGTGTTCCGGGCGCAGGAACAGCACGAGGAACAACAGGGCACCGAGCAACCCGGCCGCGTTGGTTGCCCAGCCGGCGCCGCGTATCCCCCACTCGGGGAATCCCCACTTGCCGAAGATCAGCACGTAGTCGAGCAGGATGTTGAGCAGGTTGGCGGCGACATTGACTACCATCACCGTCAAGGTCTGACTGCGGCCGGAGAAAAAGCAGGAGAGGGCGGCGCCGAGTACGTGAAAGCCGATGCCGTAACACAACACGCTGAAGTAGTCGGCTTCGGCCTGCCGGATCGAGGGATCGTGGCCGATGAAGTCGAACAGCTCGACGGCGAACGCGGCTGGGATCAGCGCTAGCAGGCCGCAGACGCCAGCGACGTGAACGCCCTGCCAGACGGCGGCCCCGACGCGCTCCGGGCGCCGGGCGCCCATGTACTGGGCGACGAAGGTGTTGACGTACTGGGCCAGCCCAAGAAAGAGGCTGAGGATGACGAAGTTGGTCAGCCCTCCCGGGTTGGCGGCGGCCAGCGCTTCGGTGGAGTACCAGGTCAGGAAGACCCGGTCGACGAAGTGCTGCAGGCTCCAGCTGGCGCTGCTGACGACCAGGGGGAGGGCGATGCCAAGGAATTCGCGATAGCCGCC
>CAYWBJ010000076.1:0-2056 GCA_964456165.1 uncultured Gemmatimonadaceae bacterium
CAGCCCGTCTCGTGCAGTTCACCGACACTCATGTAGTCGGTCCCGGCGACCGCGTGGCCGCGCCAGACCTCGCCGAAGCCCTGGACGCGCTCGTTTCAGAGTCGACTCCGGACCTGATCATCGCCAGTGGCGACCTCACGACTCTCGGCACAGACGCGGAGCTTGCCGAGCTGCGGAGCGGTCTGGGGGCCCTCGAGACGCCGCTGTTTCCGATGTTCGGAGGGCACGACGGCAATTCGGAGCGCCGCATCGAAGGCAATCAGCCGTCCTTTACCCTGAACTGGGAGTCCTGCTTCGGGCCGACCTACTACAGCTTCGACTGGGCCGGACGCCACATCGCGGTCTGGCCCAATGAGGAGCATTTTTTCTCGGAAGCCGAACGCGAGCGCAAGAAGCGATGGCTGGATGCCGATCTCGCGCCGCATGCGCACAAAGGCAACACGATCCTCGTCATTCACACGCCGCCGTCGGGGACCGAGTTCATCGATCAGATGCACAGCCTGGGTGTCTCTCTGATCCTGCACGGCCACTGGCATTCATCGAAAGCCTTCACCCATAACGGCGTGACTGTGGTAGCGACCCCGCCGCTGTGCTTCGGCGGCATCGACACTTCGCCGCGTGGCTATCGCGTCGTCGAGTGGATGGGGTCGACAACGCCGCCGACGCGGGTGGTGGCGCTCGGGGCGGGACGTCTGCAACCGGCGAGTCCAGAGGGCATCGGCCCCTTTCGTCTGGCCTGGGCGAAGGCCGTTGCCACCGACTCTGACCGCTACTTCACCCCGGCTCATCGGGCGGTTCCAGCGGTGAGCGGAGAACGCCTCCTCATCGGAGGTGGCTGCGCAGACGCCGGCGCTGTGCAATGCCGTGCAGCTTCTACGGGCGAGCTCATATGGACAGCGGATCTCGAGTCGGCGCCCCGCAATAGCGTGACCATCGTTGATACACGTGTCCTGGCTCTGGCGATGACCGGGGCGCTGTACAGCTTGAGAGTTGATGACGGCAGTGTCGAATGGCGCACGGATCTCGAGGGAAGCCCCGGTCGCTGGCTGTACACGGCGCCCGTCCACGCCGACGGGATCGTCTACGCCGGGAGCAAGGCAGGTTTCGGCGCCTTTCGTGCAGAAACGGGCGAATGCACCTGGTACACCGAGCTTGAACAGAACGACGTGTGGCCATGTTACGCGAGTCCTCTGATTGCCGAGGAGGTCATCGTGCTCCTTGTGTCGCGGAGAGGTCTGCTCGCGCTGTCGCGCATCGACGGGCGCATCGCGTGGGAAACCGATATCGATGTCGAATACTACTACGCCGCTCCCGTACGCGTTGGGGAGGACGTTGTCACGGGCGGCAATCGACAGGGCCTGGCGCGACTGTCTCTGAGCGACGGCGCGATCGTCTGGCAGGAAGAGTGCCTTGCCGGCTTGTATCCAGCGGGAATGGCTGCGGATGACGAGCACCTTTACGTCGCGACCCCTTCGGGTGTCGTTCAGGCCCTGGATCCGGGCACGGGCACAGAGCAATGGCGAGTCAATGCAGGTCACGACCTGCTCGACATGACGCCCTACGAGCGCGGCGTCAGCTCGCTGCTGGCATCACCCACGCGCGTGGAGTCCTGGCTGATCGTCGGGGGCAACGACGGGGTGCTCCGGCTGATCGATCCGGCTAGCGGCGAGGTGCGTGCCGAAGCGGCGCTGGGAGCGCCGGTCGCCGCGCCCGCGCAAGCGATTGACGAGACGGGATTCGCGCTGTCGACGTGGGACGGCAGACTGCTTCGCTACGATAGCACCGCCACGTAACATCGATAGACCTGTCGCGATGATCGAAGCAAGCAGAGAAGAGTTTCTCGAGCAGGGGTTCGTAATCCTCCGTGACGTCATCCCGCCGGATGAGCTCGAAGAGCAGAGACGAAGCCAGGTGGCGAAGATGAGCCTGTATCCGAGTCCGAATCGTCCCACCGGCCCTGTCCCCATCGCCTGCCCTGATGCCAGTTGTTGGCACGCGTGTTTTCGATTGATGTTACTGAGTGCTCCGACTGCGGAGGCGAGATGAAGATAATTGC
>CAYWBJ010000077.1:0-1626 GCA_964456165.1 uncultured Gemmatimonadaceae bacterium
GTTCCGGGAGGCCAGCTGGATCTCCACGTCGTTGCCGGCGTGGAATAGTGACGACCTGAAGGTGACCGACTCGGGGCCGGGCAGTTCGCCCAGGGTCTCGCGGATACGGCGGGCAATCTCGTCGCTGCCGACGTCGCGCACCTCCGAGGGAAGGAGCTCGATCCCGATCTCCGCCAGATGAGCGCGACTGCCCGGGGTCGGCCCCGTCATCGACGTCATGCCGCCGAGAGGCTGGTTTCCCACGAAGCTGAAGACGTTGCGGAAGAGGGAAGGGGCATCGGGATAGAAGGCGTCGAACTCGTTGCGGACTTCGAGGGCTGCAGTTTCTATCCTCTCGACGATCCTTCCGGTCTGCTCTGATGTCGTGCCTACTGGCATGGCGACGCTGATGGTCACGAAGTCGGCCTCGATCTTGGGCATGAAGACGAACTTGATGTGGCCACCGGCCACCCAGCCGAGCGTGGCGAGCAGGATACTCAGGCCGACCGCTACAGCGAGGCCCGGGCGGTCCAGGGCCATCTGCAGCGTGCGGGTGTACTGGTTCTCTATGAGGCTGCGCAGCCTCATAGAGAACCAGGCGGTGAGTGGGTTGTGCCAGATGATGAAGACCAGCAGCAGGACGGCGATTAGGGTCGCCTGTACTGGGCCGATGCTGCCGCCGACGGTGAACAGGGCGGCGAAGGCGCCGACGCAGATGACGCCGATCACCAGCCGGTTGCCGCGGGTGGAGAGGTGGGCGGGCAGGATGAACAGGGACTCGACCAGCGAGAGGGCGAGCACGGCGATCACGATCACCGGAATGACGCCCAGGAACTTGCCCATCATCCCCTCGACGAAGAACAGGGGCGTGAAGGCGGCTACCGAAGTGAGGATTGAGAACACTACCGGTGTGCCGACCTCGAGGGTGCCGTCGACGGCGGCGCGGGCGAATGGTTTCCCCTGCTCCCGGTGGGCGTAGATGTTCTCGCCGACGATGATGGCGTCGTCCACTACCATGCCGAGCGCGACGATGAAGGCGAACAGTGAGAGCATGTTGATAGAGGCGTCGAACGGCTCCATGAGCACGAAGCTGCCCAGGAAGGATATCGGGATGCCCATCATCACCCAGAAGGCCAGCCGCAGGTCGAGGAACAGGCTCAGGCAGATGAAGACGAGGATGATGCCCAGCCGGGCGTTGCGTAGCAGCAGGTCGATGCGGCTGTTCAGGATGACCGTGTCGTCGCGGGCGTAGCCGATCTCGATGCCGGCCGGCAGCAGATCGCGCCCCACGACCGAGTCGATATAGCCGTGCACCGTCTCGGCCACCTCCAGAGCGCTTTCGTCGCCGATGCGGTAGACCTGGACCACGGCGGCGGGCATGCCGTTATAGCGGCTGGAGAGGTCGGTGTCCTCGAAGCCGTCGATGACGCGGGCGATGTCTCCCAGGCGCAGCTGGGTGCCGTCCGGGCGGGTGAGCACGGCGATCCGCTCGTACTCCAGGCCGCTGTACTTGAGCCCCTTGGTGCGGACGAGGATCTCACCGTCGTTGCTCTTGACGCTGCCGCCGGGTAGGTCGGCGCTGGCGCGGCGCACCGCGTCGGCCACCTGGCCGAGTGTGAGACCGTAGCGCCGCAGGGTCTTTTCCGA
>CAYWBJ010000078.1:0-14827 GCA_964456165.1 uncultured Gemmatimonadaceae bacterium
CTTAACATCAGGCCGGACTGGGCGCCGAGCTCGATGGGGAGGCCTTGCGAAAGTATTGCTCGTGAAGTGGAGCAAAAGAGGCTATCTGCTCACTCGTGTCCGCTCTTTTGGGTCCAGGACCGCTTCCCAGTGGCGCTGTACCAACTCGGCGATAGAATCGTCGTCCAGTTTTTCAACCGCAGCGCCTTTGCCCTCTGGAACCGGAATCACCCAGGGAGTCGATACGGTCACGTAACTACCTACAATAGACCAGCGTCCTTGTTTGCTAACGTTGCTGGCCGAAGCATGCAGGGTATTGCCGTGGAAGAACAAGACAGAGCCGGCTGTCAGTTCGCAAGGGACCTCTTCCAAGTGCTGTGCGACTAGTGCCAGACGTGCCGGGTCAGTGATGAGTTGCGAGCCCGAGTTGCGGTGCTCCAGGCGGCCTAGACGGTTTGAACCGCGGTATACCCGAATGCAGCCGTTTTGCTCTGTCGCTGGTTCCAAAGCAACCATAAAGCTGATATAGTTGGGATAGAGGAATTCATTGTAGTGGTAGCCGTAGTCCTGGTGGTACTGCCAGCCGCCCGTGCCCGGGTCTTTCTGCATGATCAGGTGGTAAAAGTGAAAAACTTCATCGCGCAACAATTGTTCGATGGTTTCCACTACCCGCTGGCTGCGTGTCAGGCAAGAATAGGCGTCGTCAGCCAATAGTGGACGATTGGCCAGGATGGTACCGGCACCTTGCTCATCGTCGTCAAAGTTATTGTTGGATTTAGTGTCTGCTTTGAGCTGAGGATCGATGTGGGCAATCTCCAGCACGCGCTCCACTTCGGCGGCAGAAAACAAATTTTCGCGCACCAGATAACCTTCGTTGTCGAAGTGCTCGATCTGGGCTGGACTTAAAGTCGGGTCATTCATCTCGCGTTCCTTTCCTTTGCATATCGGATTTTCCAGGTTGCAGCATTGTTGAAGGGAAGCGTATAGGAAGAATAAACAGGGCTATCATTACTTCGGTCCAGAGGGTCGCGGAACGTTCCTGACGGGGTGGAGGCAGGTCTCGGCGGGCGAGACCGTGACCGCTGATCGGGGTTCGTCGATTGGCGGAATGGGGTTGCCTGGAGAGGCGAACTTCGGCGGCTTGTACCGCCCTAGGCCCATCGGTAACCCGGTGGATCAGGTGACGTAGTCGAAAACAGCCTGCGGAGCAGGACGCACCGGCGCGATTCGCGGCGCCCGCCAGCTCAGCCCCATTCCCTGTAGGCAGCGGTGGATTGACGCCGGCTCCGTCAGCGCCGCGTTCACCCGCATCCGGCTACCGCAGTCGGGGCAGACGCTCACATCATGCGGAATACCCGCGCCAGCAGTTTCGCCCAGGACAACCGATAGCGCCCCGGCGGCTCAGCACCCTCAGGGGCATGGGCGTGAGCGGCTGGCACGGATAGAGCCGGCAGGATAATAAGCAGTTTGCAGTGCAATGGGTTCTCGTGAGCCACTGCGTGGGCCAATCCGGTGCAGGCCGTAACTCATCTGCGAAGCACCTGGCTGCGCACGCGCGCGACAACGGCTGCTCCCGCCGCATACGCCGTTTCGTAGTCGCCAAGGCGAAACGCCTCCAGATGGTCGGACCAGCCGTCAGGGTCCTTGCTGGGACGGTCATCCGCCGGCATATGCGCGCGCGCATACGCGATCATTCCATCAAGATCTACCTGCTGCGCCAAGCACGCCCGATGCCGGGTGCGGGCGATGGAGTCTCCGTGGCTGAGTCCGACCAGGCGGGTCGCGAGGTCTGCCATGCGGTTGATCAGCAGTTCTGCCCGCTCCCTTCCGAACTCGGGATTGGCGCAGGTCCGCGGGTCGTCGCCACCCACGCCCTGCGGGGCGACATCCGGGTCGGGATCCAACGCCGCTATATCGACTGTCTCCGGGGCCAGGTGCAGCAGCAGAGAGGTCTCGATCGCCGCCGCGTGGTCCATCGGTCGCTCCAGGTCCGTGATCAGATGGGCGTCGACGCCGGCCCAGATCGCGCAGTCCGACTCGTGCATCACCGCCAGAGCGGCCTCGCGAATCGCCAGGTAGTCCTCCGTGCCGCCGTGACCGGATAACCAGACGATCGCGCGAACCCCGTTGCGCGCGAGATAGCGCAGAACGGTGAGGGCTTGGTTTTCAACCAGCTCGGGGTCGGCGGGCATGCCCAGAGGCCAGGGAACGGTGTGAGCGTGGATGTAGGTGGGGGGAAAGACGAGGCCGCCCGAACGCTCAGCTGCCCGCTGGCAGAGCGCCTGCGCCTTGACGGCGTCGAGGCCGATCGGATTCTGCAACCCATGCCACTCCAGCGGGCCCGAAGGCACGAACACACACGGGAACTCTGAGAGACTGCGCCAGATATCTGCCGGTCGAAGTCGCTCGAGCCGGGGTTCTGTTGATTTGGCCATTCTCGATAACTCCCTTTGGGCAAGTGAGATCTCTCAAGTTCATCACGAGCTATGGAGGCGTCACGGCGATCTGAAAGGCCCACGTGAGCTCGCAGAGCGTATAGGAAGGATAAACAGGGTTATCGCTACTTCGGTCCAGAGGGGCGCGGAACGTTCCTGACGGGGTGGAGGGAAGGCAGGTTTGGGCGGGCGAGGCCGTGGCCGCTGATCGGGATTCGTCGATTGGCGGCATGGGGTTGCCTGAAGAGGCGAACTTCGGCGGCTTGTACCGCCCTAGGCCCACCGGTAACCCCAGGAACGTCTCCAGGTGCTCCGCCAGCATCTGGTACAACGGTTCGGGCTCGGGACGGCGGCGGCGGTAGGCGGCCACAGCGACGGCGGCACGCGCATTGGGCATGGCTGCGCCCACAAGCGGAACGCCAAGCGACCTGTCGGGGGTGGAGGACAGCGGACACTAGGCCATGTTTCTGCGCTGCCGGCGCAAAGGCGTGCGCAGCGTCATGGTCTGCACCTCGTCCGACTTCGCAAACTGGACATAGCCGCAGTGGGTCAACTTCGGCGAGGCGCCGAGCGAGGAGCTGTACACCAACGCAGTGACGCCGTACTATCGCGCGCCGCATATCTCACGCGTTCGGCTGCGTATCAGCATGAATATCGAGTCCTTCCTCCCAGGATGGTACAGTGGACTACCCACTCACTTCAGCCGCCCAGGGCAGATCGTAGGAAGGAGTATTGACGAAACGGTCCATACCCAGATGCAGCCTGATCCTCGAACACGGCTTCATCGCGACGCGAAAACAGGAAGCCCTCACGGCGACTTCGTACTCCTCGACCTCGCCGGCCATCTCTTCGTCGTAGCGTTCCTCTTCTTGCCAGTTGGTGCCGGAGAAGACGTCGTGACTGCAACCGCGCGCCAGAGCCTGGTAACGGATGGTTGTGAATCGATGTTCGCAGAAAGCGCCGGCCTGCACCACCAGCTCCCGCTGAGTCGCCGCGCTCAGGTTGACCAGTGTCACGACTGCACCATCGACGTCGATTGCTTCAACCAGTGCCGCCACGTCCGGCGGCAGTCCCGGTCGCCGGCGGTCCCAATCGTAGTAACGCAACCGCACCATCAGCAGGCCGCCGTTGAAGCTGAACAGGGGGCCGCCCATCGTCAGCTGCACCAGCCCCTCGGTGGTGATCGGATTGCGCACCTGCAGGTAGTGGTCGCCGTAGGTCGCCGGATCCTGCCCGTCGTGGGCCATGTAGGCCAGACGTTGATAGACCTGACCGTGGTTGTAGTGCAGGATCTGCTCCGGGTAGTCGGGGAACTCGCCGCGCAGGTATCCCAGCCAGGCCGCTTCGTGACCTCCGCGGTCCTTGCCGCCTTTGACCTGTATCGTCTCCCAGTCCCGCGAGTTCGGGTCGCGCTGGCGCTCGATCCGCTCCATGTCGGCCGCCTCCATCGAGATGGACCAGACGTGCGCCATGAACCGGGCCTCCGGCGGACTGTAACCGTCCCAGCCCTTGTCGTGGTGGTGATGGGGAACGAACAGGGCCCCGTCCCGGTCTTCCCCGTTGGCCATCATCAGATCGATCTGCGAGCGGGCCAGATCCATGTATTTCTGATCTCCTGAAACCAGCATGGCATTCTCAGCGCCGCTGAGCACCGCGTCGCCCATGGTGTGCCAGCCATGCGGCCAGGTCCAACCGTAGTAGCCACCGTACCACCGTCTGCCCAGGTACTCCCCCACCTGGCCGGACAAGCCCACGTTGTCGGGAAGAATCCCGTCGTTCGCTTCGACCCGGTCCATCCAGGCGCCCACGTACTCCTCCACCCATTCGCGGCACTTCTCATCACCTGTGAACAGGTAGGCGTTGGCGACCAGACTCGTGGCCGCCAAGTTGGCAGCGCAGTCCCCCCGGGAGAAGCGGTCGATCACCGCCTGGCCCATCCGCTCTTCGATCACCGGGTCGCGCAGGTCCTCTATCGATTCGCAGCCAGGAACGTCGTAGAACGGCAGCGGCCACTTTTGCCATTGTTCATGACGGTAGGCGCCGTAATAACGATGGAAGTTGCGCTCCGCCGGCCCCATGCTGCCGTTGTGCGAAGACTTTATGATTTTCTGTTTCGGATCGTAGTTCTGCGCCTGCGGGTCCTCATTCATGTATAAGCCGGCGTATCGCCGCGCCCGCCGCTTGTTCGTCTTGTTCGTCGGGTCAGCGAGACAGAGCAGATAGAAAAACACGTAGCCTTCGCCCTGGTGCATCCAGTCAGCCCCCTGTTCATACTCCTTGACCACCATCGGATGGCCGTGGCCGGAATCGTAGCGGGTGAACTGCAGGGTTATGGCGTTGTACTCACGGTTGGCCAACTCCAGGATTCGGTCGTCGCCTCCGAGCAAATAGAACAGCGGCCAGTTGTGAAAACTCTCGTAAGCGTCGTCCAACCCGTCGAAGTTGGTCATCTCGTCGGTGGGCGGCCACATGGTCGATCCGTCGCCGTGCACGTAGCGCTCCATCACCGGTTCGATCGACTCGTTCATCAGGTCGATCAAGCTGCGTTCGAGGATCGCCCAGCGTGGCGGCGTGATGAACGGAATGTCCGCTTCGATGCGCACCAACCCCTCTGAGTCGACCGCTTGCTCTGCCATCTCTTCTCCTGTCGCGCCCCCCCACCCGGGCCGCGCGTTTACTGGATGAGTTCGTATATGTCGAGGAACTCGGCTGAGGTCCCCGTTCACCTTGCAGGCAGTGCCCAAACAGAGGACACCTTCGAAAACTCCAAACGCGCCGGCATCAGGCTCAAGAGCCCGGAGGTCTCATCTCGTTGAAACACCACTACACTGTCTGGCCCCGCCTCGGAAGCCCGGGTGTGGTTGTTCTGCACTACTACGAAGCGACCGTCTTCGCTCAAGCAGAAAACCCAGGGAATCCGCCCCCGCGTCGGCTCGAACTGCAATGGCGTGAGTTTCTGGCTCGATACATCTACCGCAAAAACCGCGATTGAATCATGCCCGCGGTTGCTCGCATACACGAATCGATCATCAGGCGAGAGAAGCAGCTCGGATGCGTGTGATGGTTTGGAGTAGACTTCATTCGGGAACTTGGCAGGATCGGAGTGGGCTTCCGCCCACCCCTCTGGCAACGAGGAAAGAGTCTGCAGCAGCGAGAGTTCACCCCCCTTGCCGGCGTCGCGTCGCAGCACTGAGACCGTGTTGTCCAGCTCATTGAGAACGAATCCAAATTCACCATCACCCGTGAACTGAATGTGCCGAGGCCCCGCAAGGTCATGCAGGGTGATGGCGCTTGCCTCTCGCAACGTGCTGTTGTCGAAGTCGATGGTCCAGCAGACCACCTGGTTAGTCCCCAGATCCGCTACGTAGAGCTGCCCACCACACACGACCACCCCGTGGGGGTGCGCGGACTCTTGCCGGAACTGTGGTCCGTCACCCCACCGCCCTTCAGCGCCTTCATGTGCTCCGGGACCGTGCGCGTAAACTGTGGCTTCACCCAGCGCACCATCCTCGGCGATCGGCAGCAGAGATACGGTGCCACTGCCGTAGTTGGCGGTCAATAAGACCCGGGTGTCGCCGTCTGTGCACAGATGCGAAGCGCCATCACAACCCGTCGGTGTACTGCCGCGCAGAGCTAGCTCGTTCTCGTCGCCGATCGAGTACCACGATATCTCTTCACCAGTGGCGTACAACACGTGCTCGCCTGAACGCGTTCGGGCAAGCGTCAAATACCCGTAAGGAGAACTGGGTGATTCTACTGAGCTGACCACGCGGATCGCGCTGCCGTCAGCATCGAGCCGGCAGGTATAGAGCGCGCTGCCGGATGGTTCGTCCGCGGTCACGCAGAAATCGTAATACGGCTGTGTCATGCAGCTATGGTCCCTTCTCGTTGGTCGGTGGGATTCTCTGTCTTTCTTGACTCTGTCGCGCCTGTCTGAAACCGCCTAAATCCGCTCCACCAAAGGCGTGCGTAACGGATTAGGCAGAAGCCCGGTAGCGCGCAACTATCAGTCTATGGTGGTGCAGAGCGGGTGTCGAGGGCGGGGGGCAGCGTAGACCGGGGATCGCTGCAGATGGATGGGGCCGTGCTAGCGCTGAGGGACCACATCCGTGCAAAAGCTGAGCGTCCTTGCGCGTCTTCGCCTCGAGCCTACCGAATCGGAACCAGCTTGCGCGTCGCCGCCTGAGGTCCTGATGTTGGCCGCACGCGGTAAACTCCGCTGGCGACCTCGCAGCCGTCTCCTGAGCGACCGTCCATTGTGCGAGATGGTGACCGCTCCCCAGATCTTCAGCGAC
Source organism: uncultured Gemmatimonadaceae bacterium (assembly GCA_964456165.1). Classification (GTDB taxonomy): domain Bacteria; phylum Latescibacterota; class UBA2968; order UBA8231; family UBA8231; genus CAYWBJ01. Next base: position 6,710 of record CAYWBJ010000078.1, read on the forward strand.
GAGCGTCGCGCCCGTCTGACCGGCGGCGGAATACATGGCCAGTTCCTTGCGGATAGGCGGTACAAAGAGTACCGATAGTCTGGTCAAGCGCTCGGGGCCATAGAACCGATCGGTCACTGGTCCCGGCACGGTCGATGCGTCGTCAATGAAGCTTTGCGCCATGGTTTCGGCGTTGAATCGGCGGCAGGCGAATAGACGGGTTTGCACCGCAACAGGCGATACCCAGGTGAATCAGGATACGTAATCGAACAGAGGCTGCGGATCTGAACGGGCGGGTGAGATCGGCGGCGCCGACTGCGAACTTCTGCCGAGGGTAGACGCCGCTTCGCTGAGAAATTCCGTCGGCTTTACGAGCAGGGGGCTGATAGCTATCGCCTCTGGCGGTATGCGGAGCGTTGGTGTCGCTGGCAGAGGGCTGGGTTGGACGGATTGGCATCGCTCAAAGGAGGATTGCGCAGGGAGTGGATACGACAATTGAGGACGCAGGGTATCGTGGGGTTCCCAATCCCGAAATACCATGCTCAGATCGGCACCTGGCCGCCGCAGAAGACATCAGCCTCGGGCTGAGCCTCTGCGATTGCCAGGATCTTAATGAATTTGGCTGTCTCAGTATAATCCTGTTGGGTCGGGCAACACGGTGACGGGGGTCATGTGGCCGATATTTTTTGTCCGCGCACGTTATTAGTCGACTTGTGGCAACAACCGATGGTCTACTTCATAACCTTAATCATCTACCATGTGGCGTCCGGGGTACCCGAGAAACAATTAAGCACCCACGGGAACGAATCTGTGATATAGTAGCCATACTGGCCCTCTACTGTTAATCCGTTGCACTCATCCAAATCTCCGGATCCCGCGACATATTCATAATCGCCTCGGAATTGTCCGTCGTAATTCGCACTAGCAATATTTCCCCTTCCTGCAGAAGGCGTGGTATATCCGGACACAGCTTGACGCGGGCCTCCGCCATCTTTGAGTTGGTAGCTGGACTGGACACTACGGATGGAGCCGTTTTCGCTGATGCACGAACCATAGACGGGAAAACCATCTGCTGCAAAGCCAATAACGGGTGACGCCGAAGTAGTGTTTCCGCAGTCGGTGTCGAAGATCGCCATCGGATTAGCATGATAATGGTACAACCCATCGGGCTGTACATGAGCGTTATGTATATCAGTGCCAAAAGAATTTAGTGAAGACATTGGATCGTAGCGCCATGGATGATCTAGTTGGTTTGGGCCACAGCCTATCATTTCACGTCCCGGGGGGTCATTCCCGACATCATAACAGGCTGCAGGTAGTATGTCTACGACTCCGCCATTTAGTAACACGACGCTGGCTTTCCATATATCAGTCGTGGGGTTGGAAGCTATCGTCGGTGAAAGTGGAATCTCGTAACGTTGATTTACTTCGGAGATCTGATTTGGGAAAGAGGCACCCTCGCCCATATCATGATTCGGGATCCCATTAGAGGAAATCACGCATTTATTTCCAATTACCGTAATCGCTACTGCACCCGAAAAATCGCGTCCGGTCGTCAGATCCGTAATATTTGAGGTATACGTGTTAGCATACGTGGCGCAATCGCCCAAACGGCTCGAGGCCAGAGCGTTAGTGATGTCGCCGCCCGCACTGAAAGGACTGTCATCTGGGAGGCGTGAGACCGTAAAATCGAGCTTATTGTCCTCAGGAATTGCCACATCTGTAGCTCGGAAATTTTCGATGTCCTCCCCCGTAATCCGGACGATATAACGATCTTGTTCTTCGTAAGCCAAAGCAACGGGCTTGTGTAGTCTCCTGCCGCTAAATACCACACCCTTAGTCGCCGCACCGTCTACCATCACCATTTTAGAGGCTCGTTCATACCCGCCAGCTTTCAAGCGATAGAAGTAGACACCGCCAGATACACCTACACCTAAGGCATTGTGTCCATCCCATTCTACCGAGTACGCTCCCGCCTCCTGATGCCGGTCCACCAAATTGCGGATCTTATGCCCGAGTGCATTGTAAATCGATAGTTCAACATACCCTGGTTCAGCGAGACGGTACGGAATTACCGTATTCGGATTGAATGGATTGGGATAGTTATGAAAAAGTTGTGCGGCCTTGGAGATACCGGATTCCTGGATTTCTCCCACGGCCGTAGGTAAGTCTGGAAGTACGGGTGACAAAAGAACTTCATAGCCACCATCCGAAGCCGTCGTAGCATCGAAGGTCTGCTCGGCGTCTACCGCATAAATATAGGTAATGTGTGCGCCGGCAACGGGGGTGTTGTCCGCATCTGCGACAGTACCCGTGACGGCTCTATCAGCGGTAGCTTGCCGAGCGAAGAAAAAGAAGAACAATCCTAAAAAAACCGCTAATCGTTTATCCATTTTAAATATGCTCCGTTGTCGGTAAAAAAATCTGGCCACAGAGCTGAAGAGTATGGTGTCAATAATTTCTACAAAGCTCTGTCCATATGAACTCATAAAAGAGATGGACATTTGATGCGGAAGATCAGCCTGAGGCTGATGTCTTATGCGTCTTCCAGGTGCCGGTCTGGCATCGTATCTCGGGATAGCGAGTCCCACAATACCCAGCGTCCTCAATTGTGGTATCACGATCTTTCGTAGTCCTCCTTTAACAGACATTACCCCACTGCACCGATACCGCAACAGGAAAACGGATCCTAATTAATCAATGAACTTCAACGACGCGCTCGATTTTGGCCCTTGGTCTACTTGTTACGTGAAGAGACGCTCGCGTTAGTGAATGGGAACGGGACCGAACACTCCGTGGCGACCTTTACGGATGCTATGGAAGAGGTTGCGAGCTCCAGTGCCCGGGCCTAGGCCGCCTATTAGCGTCCTGGCGTCCGCCGGCTCATCGGTTGCTCCACTAGACGCGCTGTAACCTCCACCGCGAGTTACACCGCTCACTGTACCGCTCCCGCGTCCACCTAAAGGTCCACGGGGGCGTCTGCGGCGAGCGATCCGGTGGTCGCCGACTACCTGCGCCTACCGGATCGTAAACATAGCGGACGCGGTGAGACGGCCGGCGGCAGCCTCTCACCGCTGTAGTCAGCGGTGATGTTGATGCCGTTGGATGAGGCGATGAACCGGCTCTGGCCGCGATACGGCTTGTTCTACCTGACCTATATGGATGACTTTGTGATTATGGCGCCGGCTGTGGACTCCTGCCGAGGGTAAACGCCGCTTCGCTGAGAAATTCCCTCGGCTTTACGAGCAGGGGGCTGATAGCTATCGCCTCAGGCGGTATGCGGAGTCTGGGTGTCGCTGGCGGAGGGCTGGGCTGGACGGATTGGTGTCGCTTAAAGGAGGACTGCGAAAGGTCCGTAATACGACAATTGAGGATATTGGGGATCGTTGGTTTACCAATCCCGAAATACGATGCTCAGACCTGCACCTGGCAGCCGCAGAAGACATCAGCCTCGGGCTGGGCTTTCTGCGGCCTCCAAGGGTTCATAAAGATAGATCCTATCGTGTGAGTTCTTCCGTTTCAATCCATCCGCCGTCTAAGGACCACACCCGTTCATCTTCCTACCCGTGACCCGGCGCGCAAAATAAAAATGGGCCGTCCGCGGAGGACGGCCCATTGCGCTATATCTTCCTTTCAGGTGTTCCTCAACTCCCCCCTGCCCTGCTCACCGACACCGCCTGCTCACCGGCACGCCGGCAGTCGGAGGGATCCAGGAAAGCATCGGCCACGGCCCTGATGACGCTCTCCGATTCGTAATACCCCTCCTCGACCCGGTGCCTGATCCAGATGATCCGCTCCTGGTGGCTCCGGGGTAGTCCGTTGCCATCCTCCAGATGCTCGGGTAGTCTGCTCTTCTGCTTGAAATTCATCTGTGAGGGGTGCAGGAGGCTTCAACCAGTTTTCTGGCCAACTCCCGGCTGCGGGTTGGGGTCGGTCTTCCTTAATCATATCGGCACCAGCCCCGATACGGCCACAGAAATCCCCCTGAGGCGCCGCCTCTCTCAGTCGGGTTGCGCCAGCAGAGCCTTGACCAGAGCGGCGTAGTGCCGGCTGTCCCTCCGCACGGCGATGCCCATCTCTGTCCCCAGGAGAGCCCCGCCGCGATGCTCATACTTTCCGAAGGTAGGATGGCCCATCAGTTCCCTCCGCATCCGGGTGTAGTGCAGGTGGGGCAAGTAGATCAGGTCGGGTGCCAGGGTGTTAAGGACGTAATCGGCGGAGAAACCTCGGTGGGCAATCATCGTGTCGTTGAGCCCGGTGAGATCGATTATGGTCTTGCCCGGATTCATGGCGGCCGGCAACCCCACTTCGGTCGTGGCGACGACCACGTCGTCGGGTAGCCTTGTCACCGCATCGAGGCGGTGCCAGTAGCCGGTATACCGGCGCTGGTAGCTGGCGAACAGGTCGTAGTCGAATAGTTCGCCGCGAACCTGCCTGGAACTGAAGCTGCGCGCCACGTCAACGGCGGCGGGAAACAGCGCGCCGACGAGGACCGCCATTGCGATGCCCCTTTGCACGGCGTCGCGATGAGCGCTGCCCAACCCCTCCGGGAGGCGAGCCCAAAGGCGCACACTCGCACGCGCACCGACGAAGAGCAGGGCGGGCAGCACAGGGTAAAGGAAACGCTGTTGGTACGGCATGACCTGGGTTGCGAACAGGGCGTAGTATGCCACGAATAAAACCGCGGCAGCGAAGAGTCCTGCTTCGGTAGGATCGGGCCGCCGCTGCCCATCCCGGCGCTGCAGCAGCCAGTCTGCGAGCGGCAGGAGCCAGAGGTACCAAAAGGAAGCTACGAACGAGAGGCTCTGATCGATGCCGACTAGGCGATACTGCGCGTAGAAGCTTTCGCCGTATAAGCGCAAGCTCTTGCCGAAGAACGCCAGCGGCAGGGGCGAACCAGCCACCACCCCGGCGCCCAGCGCCAGGGATGCTGCGGCCAGCCCGGTAAGAAGGAGCACGCCCGCGCCGCTGCGTCGGTCACTCCTTTCGGGACCCAGGACTAGGCGGGCAAGCGGCAGGCCGCAGGAGAACAGCAGCAGATCCGGTCGAGCGGCGAAGGCGGCACCACCCAGCATTCCGGTCCCGGCGATGCTCCAGCCAGAGGGATGGCGGACGTACCAGCCCCAGACGACCATGTAGCCGGTCAGGTAGGCCCAGGCGGTTGCCGTGTCCATACCAGTGCTGAAGTGGACGCCGAAGGAATCGATCGCCAGGGCCAGCGAGCCGTAGGCGATAATCCAGGCCGGCAGGCCGGAGGGCCAGAGGGCCACGTGCCGATGCAGCAGCCAGGCCAGCAGCACCAGGAAGAGGATTCCGGCCGTCGCGCTTGCCATACCGACGGCCACGGCCGGGTTGTCGAGCAGCAGCCGCCAGCCGAAGACCAGGAGCAGATGCAGAAGGGATGTGACGCCGTAAGTCGCCTCCCCACCCGGATTCCAGGACGGCGTGCCGAATGCCGCGATGTGGTCGGCATAGCGGACGAACATGTAGGCGTCGTCCATGATCGCCGCCGCGTTCATATCGGCCAGGGCGCCGAACAGGATGATCGCGACGATGAGCAGAAGCGGCAGCCGCGGCGCCACCGACGTCTACCAGTCTATCCGGCGCTCAGGAGCGCCAGACCCGCCTTATCGCATCCAGCCGATCGGCGTTTTCCTCGCCGAGCCGGATCCATGATTCGAAGGTAAACGCGAGGATAGTGCTCAGCACCAGGCTCAGCGCCAAGGCGATCACGGTCATCAGCGTGCGACGGGGGGCACTGCGCGTCTCCGGCGGGACTGCCTGGTCGAGGATGTGCAGCGTCGGAGTGTTCAAGTGCTCGCGATAGCGGGCCTCCTCGAGCTTGGTGCCTAGGAAGAGGGCAACCTCCTGGCGGATCTGCAGGTCAAGCGTCAGCTCGGCGTAGCGGAACCCGAGCTGGGGCACCGTCTGCAGCGATGGCCCCAGCATCGGCGCCTCCTTCCCCGCGCCCACCGCCAGCTGCTGTAGCTGTTCGCGCAACGCCTGCCGCCTTAGCTCCAGCTCCAGGCGCTGCTCGTTGTCCGGCTGCACCCAGTGGTCAAGCACGTCGAGCTCGACTTCGACCATCGACAGCCGGCCGACCAGGCTCTTGGCGACGTCGACGATGGCCTGGGTCTGAGTTGCCAGGTTCACCAGGCCGTTGGCGCGCTCGAACTCGAGCAGTACCGTGCGGGCCTTCCGCAACTCATCCCGGCGCACCTGCAACCGCCGCTCGAGGAACTCCCGCAGCTTGGTCGCCTGCTTGCTCTTGAGCTGGCGGTTGAAGCCATCGACCTCGGCCATGATGGTGTTGACCATATCAGCCGCTTGCTGCGGCGAGGACCCGGCGATCTCGATGATCACCGACCCCTCACGCTCGAGCTCGATGTTGGTATTTTCTCCCAGCAGCTCAATAGCCCGCTCGCGATGCGGCGCCTCGTATTCGGCGATCAGATCAAAGCGATCGACTATGGCACCGAGAGTGCGGTTGAGCTCGAGGTAGGTCTTGAGGTTGTCGGCCGGAGTTGAGGCACCGACCATGCTGGCGAGATTCGCCGGCATCCTCGCCGCTTGCAGCGCCGAGAGATTGAGCTGGTCGAGATCCTCCTCCGGCGGCATCATCACGCCGCGCGCGGTCCACTGCTTGGGCAGGATCAGGCTGATGCTGGCGGTGATCACAGTCACCACAACCACTGACCAGATGATCATCCTTCGCCATTTGATCAGCACGTAGGCGTAGTCGAGCATGTTGCTGTTCTGTTCGCTCATCCGTCTCCAGCCGTTATGGATTGAGAACTCAGATGGCCAATACCACGACCATGAGAGCTGCCATGTTGCCCACCACAGTCATCGCCTGCGTAAAGATCTCCCAGTAGTCGCGGCGCGGCTTTTCCTTGATCCAGACGCGATCTCCTGGATCAAGCTGAGCCACGTCTCGAGCCCGCTTCATCTCACCGGTCCGGGCACGGATCACCCTGATGTCCTTGGACGCCCGCCACCCGAAGCCACCCGCCTGGGTGATATAGTCGTCAACACCGTAGGCAGTGTTGTGCACCACGGCGCCCGGAAACGCGGCCTGGCCGCTCACCTTCACCGTCTCCGGTTGCTCGGGAATCAGGATCAAGTCCCCCGGCATCAACAGGACGTTCTCGCTCTCGTCCCCCTCGACGAAGAGATGGACGAAATCGACTACCATCTGGCCGACTATCTCCCTGCTCTTCATCATGAAATACTGATTCTCATCCTCGTTACGGTCTCCGACTGGGACGTTGCGGATGCGCTCGAATTCGGGGTCCTTCACCTCTTCATCGGAGGAGACCCGGTAGAGCCGAGCCCCCTCGATCGACGCTTCATCGGTAAATCCGCCCGCTGCCTCGACGATATCCCGTAGCCGGGTCTTGTCTCTCTCAACCACGTAGTGGCCGGGATAGGCGATCTGGCCGCTAATACTTACCGTCGACGGCTCGAGATATTCCTCCAGCGCGCGGACAACGAGCCAGTCGCCATTCTGCAATAGCAGGTCCCCGTCGGATCCGGCCAGGACGGCGTCCATGTCCAAGTCGAGAGACTCCAGGAAGAGCATGCTCTTCAGATAGCGGTAGAGGAAAATCTGCTCGCGGTCATGTTCGGGTGTCGTACCCAACCCGAGAGTGAGTAGATCGCTGGCCCGGTCACCGGGCACGAACTCGAACGTACCGGGGCGCTGAATCGACCCACTGATGCGCAGCTGCCCTCCCTGCCTGGGAACCAGAATGAGATCGCCCCACTCGACAAAGGGATTGTATTTGCCGTCCCCGGTTGCCTCGAACAGACCCATATCGACCCGCGAGCTCAGCTCCTCGATACCTTCGATTGCGCCCCCGGCGACGAAACGGTTGACTGCGGCCCGGCCGGTTGCATCCAGAGCATAGGTTTTCACGAGGCGGATGTTGCGGCGAGACGCCCCTGCCAGGCGAGCCTGCCTTACCAGCTCCCCGACCCGCACCACCCCGGTGGTCACGTAGAGGCCGGGACCCTCCACGGCCCCGACGACGCTCACGGGGAACTGGCGGAGCTGGCTGAGCTCGACAGCGATTGTTCCCTCCTTGAACTTACCGTGGTAGGCCTCCGTGATGATCCGGCGGGCGGCAGCCAGAGATT
>CAYWBJ010000079.1:0-2846 GCA_964456165.1 uncultured Gemmatimonadaceae bacterium
GGGTCCACGGGATGGACCTTGACCACGACGTGGACGTCACTGCCGCCGTGCTGACGGGCGTTGTCGATCAGGCTGGTAATGATCGAATCGAAAAACTCCTCCGCCATGGCGATCCGGGTGTCATCCAGCAGCGCACCTGACTCGAGCGACACCCGGCTTGGGGTGTAACGCGACTGAATCAGCCGGAGTACCGCCAGCGGGTCGGCGCGGGCGGTGTGTTCGACGTTCAGAAGAGCGGCCTGGGTGAGCTCGAGTAGGCGTTCAACCAGCAGGTCAAGGCGCCGGGTATTGGAATCGATCATCGCGATGAACCGCTTTCTTTCCTCCAGCGACATCGTTTCGGTGTGGTCGCGTAGCAGTTCGGTCGCCCCGCGGATGGAACTCAACGGGGTCTTGAACTCGTGAGAAACATGCGAGGCCAGGTTGCGGCTGTAGTCGGCGCGTTTCTCGAGTTCCTCGACCAGGGTCGAAACAGCGCTCGAGAGTTTTGCAATCTCGCGGGTGACCGGTCGCTCGAGCAGCCGGAAACTGACGTTCTGGTCGCGGATCTTGCGCCGGGTCTGTTCGATGATGGCCCGCACCGGCCGGTTGATCTTGACCGCAGTAAAAACCGAGAAGAGGACGACGAGCACCAGCAGCACGGTCGAGATCTCGATGACCCGGCGGGGCAGCTTGCGCAGTGCGTCGATACCGCGCGGTGGCATTCGGGTCAGCACCACGGCACCCAGCACCCGCTGGCCGGCTACGATAGGTATGTTGACGAAGACGTCGACCGCATTACTTGTAACGCTGTTTTCTCCCTGCGTCTCGTGTCGGCTGGCAGAGGGTTCGCGCAGCAGGCTGACGGGCTCACCGGCCAGTGCGCGGCCCACGTCGTCTCGTCCGGCGATCGATGCGCCTCGGGTGCCTTCAGAGTCCGCCACTACCGTGCCGTTGAAGTCGACGACCTTGATGGCGGTGCGGGTCTTTTTCTTTGCATCGACCAGAAGCGGCATGATCTCCTGCCCGATCTGCGCGGCGGTGGCGTCGCCCTGCGGCCCGCCTCCTTGGCTGTCCGCGACGGGGGGATGTACGGGGTTTCTCAGCCGGCTGAGGCTGGGCCGGATGGGCGGGCCGTCGTCTCCCTCGTCGTCGACCGGCTGCCACTTCGCTGCCACAGGCAGACCATAGTCGCCGGTCTCGGCATGGCCCTGCCGGTGACGTTCAAACGCGTTTTTGTAAAGTGCCGCAATCAGCGTGCCTTGCACAATGAGTTGACCCTCGGTGTCACGAACGAGTGCGGTGTCTTCATAGAGCCGGAACAGCAGGTAGGTGCCCGTGATGGGCAGCGCCAGCACGCCCAGGGTGGCGAGCAGCAGCAGCACCAGCAGCGGCGGACGGTAGCGCTCGAGCGAACGCGGCATCACGCGCACGCAGTCAGGATATAGCCGACGCCCCGGCGGGTCTCGATCGGGTCGCCGCCCCGGGCCATGAATTTTTTCCGGATCCGGCGCACGTGACTGTCGATGGTGCGGTCGCTGACATAGCGACTGTCCTCGTAGGCTCCTTCCATCAGTTCATCGCGGGTGAACACCTTGCCGGGCCGGCGTACCAGCGTGGTGAGGATGTTGAACTCGGTGACCGTCAGGGTGATTTCCAGCTCGCCCCAGAAGGCCTTGAAGCCGTCGCTGTCGATCCACAGCATCCCGTGCTGTAGGGCGGCCGGGGCTGCTTCGCCGGGTGCTCCGGCAGCCGACTGTTTGGCGCGGCGCAGAATCGCCCCGACGCGGGCCACCACCTCGCGCGGGCTGAACGGCTTGGTGACGTAGTCGTCGCCGCCGAGCTCCAGGCCGATGACCCGGTCGATTTCCTCGTCACGGGAGGACAGGAAGATGATGGGCGTCGTGGATTCCTGGCGAATCTCGCGACAGACCTGCGTGCCGTCCATCTCCGGCATCACCACATCGAGCACCACCAGGTCCGGTGTCGCCTGTCGGAACTTTGTGATCGCTTCGCTGCCGTCACCGGCCTCGACGGTCGCGTAACCGGCCTTGTCCAGCGCAAAGCGCAGGACTTCGCGGATGTGGGGATCGTCGTCGACGACCAGTATGGTGTCCATTGGACCGCAGGGCTCCTGGATGGAGTGTCGAGGTTATCCGCTTTATCGGTCTCCTGCCACACTGCCGGAACCAATTGCACGAAATCTGCACACAAATGACGCCCAAGAACCGGAGTTTTTTCGATCGTTCTGCACGTGCTGGAACGAGACTGTCAACCCGTAACAGACACCCACAGTAACGGAATTCATCCCATGCAAACACGAACTGCACCTGACAGGTATCACGGCCGCGCGGTCGCAAACAGCGATGTTGAAGGTGCGACCTGTGACAACCCCGTGCGCATCTGCCGCCAGGAATTCGTCACCCGCTTCTTCAATGCCTACCTGGATGAACACGGTCGGTACTGCGAAAAACTGGTCGCCGAGTATCCTGAGATGGAGCCCGTCGCGACTGCCTGACTCACTGATTTTGCGAAAGTCCAGCCGGTGTTGGGTTAACGGTGTGCGGTGGCATCGAAACGATAGAAGCAGATACCGGCTTATGACTCCTTCCCCTCCTCCTCTGCTTCTGTCGGCCCACCGCTTCTTCATTCTCCTCGTGGACTGACCGTCGGGTTGTTGTCCCGGCCGGTCCTTTCATCTTCATTCCTCTCAAAGGCGCGGCAGAAGGTCGACCTGCTCACTGATCTGGGGCAGTACCGCTACCCGGCTGCGGGCGATCCAGATCGGGTCCAGCCTGAGGCCCGCCCGGCGTGCTGCCTGGCTGTGGAATTCGGCCGTACCCAGGCCCTCCCGCGCCAGCAGCCCG
>CAYWBJ010000080.1:0-7926 GCA_964456165.1 uncultured Gemmatimonadaceae bacterium
AGGGCTGATCGCTGAAAAGGGTGTAGTGCTTGGGGGACGACGCCCGACTCGGCGCTGGAAGACCTCAGTACACGCTCGACACCAGCCTGGCTACCATCGGTTCACTACCCTCCTTGTCGACCTCGATGCCGACGCGGCAGACGTAGAGACCGGGAGGTGCGAGGTGGCCGCTGGCATTGCGTCCGTCCCAAGAGATTCTTTGCTCGCCGGCGGCGAAGGCGGCCATCTGCTCGACGCGGCGCACCAGACGACCATCAAGGCTGAACACCTCCATGATGAGATCCTTCGAGCCCTGTACCTTGAACACCGGGAAGACCATCACGACCTCGTCGTTGACGCCGTCGCCGTTAGGTGTGAACGGGTTGGACAACACGTCGACGTTGCCGACGACGCTGCCGCCGAACGGGGTGAACACGGTCAGGCCGCTGCCGGTTGCCAGGTCGGTGGCCTCGCCGGCATCCACGCGCTGCCAGATCAGCTCGTCACCGGTGCCTCTGGCCACTGAAGCCTGAAAGGTATTGCTGGCCAGGTAGAGAGCGGCGGAGAACCGCATCGCCACCAGATCCTGGTTCGAGTTCAACAGCCGGGGCATTTGCACCCAGAGCGAGTCATTGCTGCCGGGCATCAGCTGCAGCTCATTGGCCTCAAACCGGTGGGCGGTCCCAGCCGTGAGCTGGTCCTCGGTGCCGACCTGGACGTCGATCAGCTCGGCACCGAGACCCGGCGTCGTCTCGATTAACAACTGGTCGAAGCCGGTGCTGCCTAGGGGAAAAGAGGGCTTTAGATACACGGTGAGGGTATCGAGGGTGCCGCGGCTGGTCACTTCGCGTGGTGAGATCTCGCCGATCACCTGGCTGGCGAGTGGCTGATCCAATGAGATCTCCATGTTGCGGAGCAGGGCGAACTGATCTGGGTCGTCGGATACGATCGACGCCTCCAGTAGCAGGTAACGGCGAGGGCTCGGTGACGTGATGGCCCCACCCGGCTCTGCGTAGTACTTGCTCCAGTTGCTCCAGTCTTCGCCGGGAATTGTCGTCACCAGGGTATCGCCACGCTGAAAACTGAGGAGCTTGCGGTACTTGGCTTCTGTCACCTCCAGACCGGTGGAGCGGTAGTAGTGAATGACTTGTTTCAGCTCGTAGCCAGTACGGGTACGGAACTTTACCTGGGTCCCTGACGGTGTTTCTGCCTGCCAGTCGATGTTGGCGAGGATTTGCGGGGTGCGGTCGAGTTCAATTAACGGTGAGTGGATCGTGACCTCAGGCAGGTAACCCCGCCCGTATAGCTGTAGTTCGCGAATGCCGGAGTTGGCCCAGCTGTGTGCTATCTCGAGTACCTTGTAGTCTACCTTGAAGAACCTAGCCTTGGTCAGCGGAAATTCGTTCTGCTCGTAGAATATGTGGGGAAAGAGGCCGCCAAAACGTCCAAAATCCTTGTCGTTGGTCTCCCGCTCGCCCACGAAGACGTAAGCGAGGCTGCCGTCCGGGTTGCGCTGCCCTTCCGATAGCTCGAGGACGTAGTTCGGAAAAGCCCCAGTGAAGCCGTGGGCGATGTTCTCGCGGTCAAAGCTGAAGGCCATGCGGTTAATCCAGAACCAAGCCCCCAGGTCGAAGACCAACTCGCGGTCGAACGGTACATCGACGGTGACGCCGCCGCTGACGCCGACCTGCTCGTTCCAGACGGTGCGGTAGTCGCCGTCGACGGCGAAACCCTCGGTGCCGTTGTTGGTGGTGCTGCCGATATCGCCGCCCCGGTCCAGGGAGCCCAGACTGATGTTGTCACCATGGGTCCAGACCTCGACCTCGGCCAGGCGCGGCCGTTCGCGCTGGTAGTACTGAATTGGACCCTGGCGCTCCGTTTCTAAAAGGTCGTACTGGTCCGCCGCGATCTCACGGATTACGCCGGAAGACTCCTGGAGGAAATGCACGATATCGCCGCGATCCTCCTTCGGCAAGGCGCTCCATGCACCCTCGTCGCTGACCAGCTGCCCCCGTCCGAGATCGCTGGCGGTGACTAGGATCTGGACGAAGCGAAACACGTCTCCCGCAAACAGGCCTGCCGTTTCCTGGCTTGGTTTCAGGTCGAATTCAAAGACCCGCTCGGTCTTGTTCAGTCCCTCGGTGCGGGCGGCCGTGATGTAGCGTAGCGTTTTGCTCTGCGAGAATGCGACTAGGCCGTTGGCTGTCAGCACGTTGAACTGGAGGAAGGGATCGCCCTGGTCGGCGCCGGCGAACTTGACGACGATCTGGTCCGCCCAGACGACCCGGCCGAGATCAATCTCGACCCACCAGCTGCTGAGCGGCAGGCTGGTGTCTGGCTCCCAGTAGGTGGTCTCATCGCCGTCGATGACGGCGATCGCGTTGGCCTCGTTGGAACCGGCGCTGCGTATACCACCGGAGACCTCGTCGGAGTCGACGAAGCTACTGGCGTCCTCGACTGCGTTGAAGCGCTCGCGGATGCGACGCGGCCGGAGGACGCCGCCGGTGGTGTCTACTGTTCCGGTCGGGAGCGTCCAGCCACTCCAGTCGCCTTCTTCGACCACGAGTCGGTTTGATTCGATGCGGTATCCCTGGGCGGCGGCCATCGTGGCGAGCAGCAGCAGGCCTACCGCGGTGAGGATCGCTTTCAGTCGGGGCATGTCAGTTATCTCTCGTTCCAGATTTCGGATCGGCTGTTTCAGTAGACCACACCGATAGTACCGACGTGCTGGTCGTCCCCGCTCTCGGCCTCGACCGAGACGCGGTAGACGTAGATGCCGGGGGGCACGAGCTCTTCCGACAGGTTGCGGCCGTTCCAGCGGAATGCCATCTCGCCGCTTTTCTCCTCCCTGTCATGGACCACGGCAACCCGGCACCCCGACACGTCGAACATCTCCACCTGCAGGGGGACGGCTTCGGTCACCTGCAGCAGATCGAACGAGAAGGTTACCTCGTCGTTGCGGCCATCGCCGTTGGGCGAGAAAATCGGGGGATCCACGTCCAGTTTTGCCAGCAGCTTGTTGGAGAGGAAGGTCCGAACTGTGAGGGCCTCGCTGAGCACCTCGTCGGCGGCGTTACCCTGGTTGAGGGGCTGGGGCAGCTCGGCTGGGCGCGTCGTGTCTCGGACCCAGCCGCGGAAGGCGGTGCCGTAGCGCAGTACGGGGGCCTGGTAGAAAACCTCGATGACGCTGCCGGAATCACCGACACCGCGGGGTGGAGACAGCTGCACCGAGAAACTGGTGGAATCGGGCCCGATCTCGACAGTAGTCTCGCCACCAGGGTAGTCGGACAGTCCCGTCGCCTTGACCGAATCGACGCTAACGACCCCGAATGGGGTTTCCACCTCTATTTGGTCGAAGCCGGAATTCTCGCCGAGAATGGTCGGCCGGATCAGATAGGTGAAGCTGGAGACCTCACCGAGCGGGACATCCTGCGGCCAAACCTCGGCGACGGCCTCGGCAGCCAGCGGTGGAACGGTCGCGGAGAACTCGAGGAATTCAAGCTCCCCGCCGTTGTCGCCGTCAGGCAGGAAGTCGACCTTGACCTGAAAGACCGAGTGGGGGCTAGGCGACAGGATGTCGGTGCCTGAACTGTCAGCGAAATCGTAGGGAGCGGACCAGAAGCTCCAGTTCTCTGTATCGCGGGTGATGTCGCCGGCTTCGCCAGGTTTGAGCAGACGATAAGCGCTGAAAGTGAGTGGCTGGCCATTCTCGTTGAAGCGGCTTTGCTCCTCGCCGCGGCCGGTAAACCGCCAGTAGATGTTTGGATCGAGGGTGTTGCCGGCGCGCGTCTGGATGAAGACGTCGGCCCCGGGATCCTGGCTGCCGCCCCAACGGATGTCGCCCCAGACCGCCGGCTCTCCCAGGTCGATGAAGGAGCTGGTAAAGGAGGCGTTGTCGGTGAAACCCTTACCGTAGACCTCCACCTCGCCGACCCGGATGGCGGCCGGTCGATTCTTGCGGACCATGAGCAGGCCGACACTGCGGGCAAGGCCGGCAGGGAAGCTGACGTCGATCGTGTCGGCGGTGTTCTCGATGACCTCGGCCACCTCGCGGCCCTGGACTTGGGCGGCGCCGTAGCCCGTGACATTGTCCAGCTTCTGCACGCCGAGATCTAGGTTTACGAAGAGCTCGTCCGGGTAGCGGTTCTCCTCGGCAACGATAAAGCGCACCCGATTGATGAAGAATAAACCGCCCAAATCCAAGGTGATGCGGCGGGAATTGATGGTCTCGGTCCTTACGCCTTCAGCCCATTCCCAGTAGGTGGACCTGTCGGTGTCGACCATGTTCAGTGCCGCGTCGGTGATGGCGTAACTCGCCACGCCGCTCACGCGCACGTAAGGGCCGGCATTCCGCGCTTCGGCCGAGAGTGCGATGTTGAGCGAGTCGGTGAGCTGGATCGGCCGAAGAATACCAACAGCCAGCGAATCCTCGTCCAGCGAGCGGGACTCCACCAGATCCGACCAGCCGAGCTGATGGAAATTGATGTCGTTGTCTGTGGGTTGGGGCAAGTTGCTGCCGCCGAAGCGGTAGACCTCAAGGCCCGAGGTCTGCTGGGCGAGGGCGCCAAGCGCAACAGCGGCAAAGGCCGCGATCCTGATCGAACGCATCATCAAATTCACCCGCGTCGGTTGGGGACTGCCAGCAGCAGACCCGGTCCTTTTTTCTCGTATCATATCAGACACGGTGCAGCACGGTAGCGGTTCCTGCTATTCCAGTCCGGCGTATACGGTGACGAACTGGGTGACGCCAGTGAAGGGGTCTTCCCCCTTGCGGTTAGTGCGGCTGAGTCGGAAGCCCAGCTGCGTCGTCAAGCGGTAGCCCAGGTAGGCGCCGGTGTTGGAATACTGGAGCGCCACCACCGTCTGTCGGGTATCCTTTTGCAGTCCGGAAAGCACCGCCTTGCTGGTTGGCCGGAGCTGGCTGAAGATGCTGTACTCCAACCCAGCCTGCAGGGATGAGTTGGTCATGATCGGCGTCTTTCCGATCAGGAACAGGAGGAGGGTATTTTCCCGCCTCTTCGGGTCGATGCTCTCCAGCGGCGATTCGCGCCGGTGCTCGTTCTTGATCTTGGGAATCAGCGCTACCCGGCCGACGTCGAAGCGGTACTCGGCTTTGTTGATCAGGCCGAAGAAGCGATAGTTCGTGCGCAGGTCGGCGACGTCCTCGTTCTGATGCCAGAGGTCGTACTTGACCTTGTTCTCGATCCGCAGCTTCGGCATGCCCGTATACTCAAAGCTGACGAACGCGGAGTTGATCCAGGTATCGCGGGCAGCGAGCGGGTCTTCCAGGCGGCGCAGAGCGCCGGCCGATCCGGTCGGCTGCACCCACTGCACCAGATTGTCGGTGAGCTCGTCCTCCACCTTTTTGAGCATGTCGAACAGGCGCACCCGACCGACGCCGGCGATGTCGCGATCCCAGGTCACGACACCGTAGGTGTTGGTTTCTTCCTTGTCGGTAGCCAGCGAGCGCTCCTGCTTATGCCCGACAGTAACCCGCAACTCGGGAAGAACGTGGGTCCCGACGTAGGTGTTGTAGCCGCGGCGATCCCGGTCGTACGGGTAGTCGGCGTCTTCGTCATTCTCGAAGCGGTCGATCCACAGGTTGTTGTTCATGTCCATGCCGAAGAGGAACTCGGGGCGGTCGACACTGTAGCGCAGGAAGGGCTCCTCGTAGTCGGGCAGGAAGTTGGGCCGGAATGGGTTGTCGTTCTGGTTGAAGTCGGAGATGAAGTCGAGATTTTCGTCCCAGCCGGGAAAGATCTCCAGGTCCGGTCCGAAGTGGTTCACGCGCTGCCAGTCGGGGACGCGGTCCTGATCGTCGTTGTCGTCGACGAATTCGGAATAGTTGGTGACCGGGTCGGTGTAGTCGATGTCGCCGGCAGCCGTCGAAATCAGGCTGGTGGTGCTGTAGTCGTGGTCCATGCTGTAGGTTTCGGCGAACAGGAACCACGGATATTCTTTCTTCGACAGGTTGACCATCCAGGCGTCGGCGTGCTGCGAGGCGGTTTTGTGGGTGGCGAAGACCCGGTTCGGATACTTCCGGTAGCGCC
The DNA here is from genome assembly GCA_964456165.1 of uncultured Gemmatimonadaceae bacterium. Lineage (GTDB taxonomy): Bacteria > Latescibacterota > UBA2968 > UBA8231 > UBA8231 > CAYWBJ01. The sequence continues at coordinate 6,030 of CAYWBJ010000080.1, forward strand.
GGCTGCGGTCGAACTCAGCGTAGAGATCGAAGCCCTTTAAGTCCTGTGCCTCGAAGGTGAAGCCGTAGATGTCGTTGGCGGTGGGCAGACCATAGTCGAGTTTGATCAGCTTCAGGTTGGAGCCGTCCTGGACGTTGCCGGCGGCCCGTTTCATGGTCAGGAAGACGGGCTGGTTCTCGGGGATGTTGGTCTGTCGGTCCGAGCTCATCTCGATGTGATAGTCGTTGGCGACCACCATCTCGATCTCGACCTCGCGGATCGTCGACGGATCCGGCCCGTTGTAGGACGGGGAACTGAAGTCGTAGGTGACCTCTATGCGCTCCTCGCCGTCGGCGGCGAGGAAACCGAGGCGCTGGAAACCGCCCTCGACGACCGGCTCGAAGCCGATGGTACTGCCGCGCACCGTCTCCTTGACCCGCTCGACCACCTGCTCGCCCTCGTCGGTCAGCCGCACCCGTTCTTCATCGGACTTGATGATTATGTCGAGGGAGAACAGAGCGGCGCCACCGCGGCGATCTTCGGGGGAGTCGTCGCTGAGGCGGATGAAGATCTGGTTGATGTGTTCAAGATTCTGACCGACGGTGAGCGTGCCGGTGAATGGGTTGCCTTCGAGGCTTTCGGCCAGAGTCTGGGTGTTGTGGGCATTGATGTAGAGCGCGCCGACGCGGACGAAGTCGCCGATCTGGACGCGGCCGTAGCCGCCGAGCAGGTTGGAGCTGTTGGTGGTCTCGACAGGGATCGACCGGGCGAGGCCTGGTGAGCTGATGCGCGACATCAACAGCGTGACGTCGTACTTGTCCGACTGGAAGTCGGCCTGGATGCCGTCGAAGGTGGGCTTGGAGAAGGTCATTGGGGGCAGCGTGGTACGGATCTGGCTGCCGATGGTCAGAGCGAACCGGGACTGTCCAAGTTGATCGGAAGAGATGACGACGCTGTTGAAGAAGCCCTGGAAGCGAGTCGTCTTGAACACCGAACTGCCGAACTGCTGTGGCTGCTCCTGGCGCCAGTCGTAGATGAGCCAGCCGCGCGAGACGAAAGTGCCGTACAGGTCGTAGAAGTAGTCGCCTTCGATATCGCTGGAGACGTACCGCTGATAACGATCGCGGGCGTAGTTGGTGTACTCCCACTGCTTCCAGCCATAGAACTCGTAGAGCTCCTGCGGGATATACCACCGGCGCACCGAAGGATCGAGGGCGTTGAAGAGCACGCCCGGGCCTTTGGGCTCGTAGGAGTTGGCGCCACCCCGCTGGGTACCCAGGCGGTTGCCGTAGTCGCTGGCCTGTTGGGCCTCGAGCTGCGCTACGGTCGCGGCGCCGAGGAGCAGGATGCCCAGCGTCACGATGAGGTGCCGACGACTGCGCTTGTTCGGTCGTGTCACGATTCTCTCCCTCGTTGAACCCGCTGAGACCATCGCCTCCGGTCAGTAGGTGATGGCGATGACGCTACTGCGAGTCTCATTACCAGTGTCAGCATCTACTTCCACCTGGATGATGTAGGTGCCAGGCGGCAGCAGCTTGCCCTGCGCCGTACGTCCGTCCCAGGGCTGCAGAAATCGTCCGCTGCTGCTGGGGCGGGTCGGCAGGGCGGCGACCTGGGTCCCGCCCAGATCGTAGATCCGCAAGGTCACCGGCACCGGATCGGTCAGGTGCAGCAGGTCGTATGTGATCGTCGTCTCGTCGTTTACCCCGTCGCCGTTGGGGCTGAAAGTAGCCGGCGTCACCACAACGTCGTGCACCAGATCGCTGCCGCCCAGGGGTACCCGCACGCTCAGGTCGGTACCGGCCAGGTCGCCGGTGGCGTCGCCGCTATCCACCGCCTGCGGCAGCGATCCCTCGCGTGTTGTGTCGCGCAACTGGCCGCTGAAGACGGTCTCGTAGCGTAGCACGGAAGTGTCGAA
>CAYWBJ010000081.1:0-16511 GCA_964456165.1 uncultured Gemmatimonadaceae bacterium
CCGAGACCCTACAAGGTCCAGGTCGCTAACGGCTACCACTACCTTGCCGCACAGGACACGGGCAAGTCGGTCATCATCGGCAAGTTCGTCCACTGGAACCCGCGCAAGTTCCCGATCATGACCTGGTGCTGGCGAGTCAACACCCTGCCGCCTGGCGGCAACGAGCTGGTAAACAAGCTCAACGACAGCGCTGCGGGTATCTACGTCATGTTCTCGCAGAACTGGCTGGGAGTACCCAAACAGGTCAAATACGTCTGGAGCTCAACGCTATCCGAAGGCACGGTGGGGCGCCGCAACAAGATCTTCCGGCCCTGGTTCTTCGTGCTCGAGAGCGGCGATGCCAACCTCGGCAAGTGGACGTTCGAACAGGTCGACCTCCTCAAGGACTACCACCAGGTCTTCAGCGGCGGCAAGCCGAAACGTCGGACGATAGGCGTTGGCGTCCTGACCGACGCCAACAACACCGACTCCTACGCCGAGGCCTACTACGCCGACTTCCGCGTCTGGTCACGCGAGGCCTACGAGGGCGGCCGGGTGGTGGACTACTGCGATCGCTTCGAGGAGAGGGCCGTGGACACCAACTCTTCCGCAACGCTGAGCCAGCTGCCGGGCAGCCAGTCAGGGGTCCGGCAATGAACAGACCCCTGAGTCATCTGCTCGCCGCTGCCCTGCTCTCGACAGCGACCATCGCCATGGGCACCGAAGCCGGAAAGCCTCAGCAACAACCTGTTGCGGCAGGGTCTACCGCAGCGGCTTCTCCCACCGGGTTCCTACAGGCGCATGACCGCGCCGCGCAGGAGATCCTGGCTCAGACCGCGGCCGACACCCTGACGCCGGAATATCGGGAGAAGATGCGTGCCCATATCTTCTCGGCCTTCGACTTCGACAAGCTCAGCCGGTTGTCGCTGGGCAACCACTGGGAAGGACGCACGACCGAGGAGCGCGCCAATTTCGTACGGCTCTCAACCCGGCTGGTGGAGGAGCAGAATCTGGACACATTCGTCAGCTATTACCGCCGCGGAGACACCCGTTACGAGGGCCAGCTCGTCGACGGCAACAACGCCACTGTCACGGCGACGGTGCCCCTGGCCAAGGGCGACCAAATCGAGATTGCCTACCGCCTGCACCGGCCGCCGGACGGTCCCTGGCTGGTGTACGACTTGGCCGTGGATGGGGCCAGCACCGCTGACGGCAACCGCCGGCGTTACGCCCGGTACATCAAGAAACGGTCCTACGAGGCGCTGATCGAGCAGCTGCAGAGACAGCTCGACAAGTTGGTCGGCGGACCAACCGAAACGACCGACTAAACGGCTATCGACCACAGACAATGCGCATCAACTACGACAGGCTGGTTTACTACATCTACCACTACCACGTAGGCATCATCCTGCTGTCGCTGGTGCTGTCCGTCTTCGGCGGCTACTTCGTTTCGAAGCTGCGGATCAGCACCGACAACGCCGATCTGCTACCGCAGGACTACATAAGCGTCCGGGAGCTCAACCGCATCAAGGAACGCGTCGGTGGCATCGGGCCTCTTATGGTCATCATCACCGGCAAGGACCTCGACCGCACGGTGGAGTTCCTCCACGTGCTTGCCGACTCGCTGGAGCAGAACCCCCTGATCAGCTCCGTCAGCCGGGGCAAGAATCCGAAGTTCCAGAAAAAAAACCGCCTGTTATTCATGGATCTGGAGGACCTGGAGGAGATTCACAATCGCCTCGACGAGCACATCGAGTATGAGAAGTACAAGCGCTCGCCGATGTACATCGCCTTCGACGACGAGGAGGAGTCGGAGCTCGATTTCTCCGACATCGAAGCCAAATACCACAATCCCGGAGCGTCTAACGAGCTGGAGGCGAACTACTACGTCACACCCCAGGGGAACGGGGTGGTCCTCCGGGTCTATCCCCAGGGGGTCGTCAGCGACATGAAGTTCAACGACCGCCTGATCCGCAGCGTCAACAGCACGATCGAGACCATCGACCCTAAGCGATTCCACCCGAGCATCGAATGCTTCAACAGCGGCGCCTTCAAGAACTTCCGCGACCAGTACAGTGTTATCAGCAACGACCTACAGTCGACCGCCCTGTACGCCTTCCTGGGCGTGCTGTTGCTGATCTCGCTCTACTTCCGTCAGATCCTCGCGCCGCTGATTATCATCGTACCCCTAATGATGTCCATCTCCTGGACCTTCGGCCTGACCTACCTGACCATCGGCAATCTCAACCAGATCACCGTCAGCCTGTTCGCGGTGCTGTTCGGGCTGGGGATCGACTTCGGCATCCACATCTTCGCCCGCTACCGCGAAGCGCGACGCCGCGGCATGGATGTGGAGCAGGCGCTGACCGAGACCGTCTGCCACACCGGAAGCGCGCTGTCGACGACCGCCTTAACAACCTCCCTGGCCTTCTTCGCCCTGCTCTTCACCGACTACAAGGGCTTCTCACAGTTCGGCTTCATCTCTGGCGTCGGCATCCTGTTCTCCCTGATCGCCATGCTGGTCACCTGCCCCGCCTTCATCATCCTGGCGGAGCGGGTCGGCCTCATGCGCCTGCATCTGACCGACGCACCTTCGCACCTACTGTGCCGCGGGCGGTATCCGGTGCCGGCCATCACCATCGTGCTCGGCGTCGTCGCGACCGGCTATGCCCTGTGGACGATTCCCGCAATGCAGGAGGACGGTTTCGAGTACGACTTCAAGCAACTGAAACCAAAGGTCAAAGAGGCCAAAACCAAGGCCAGCCTCCCACCGAGACTGAAGGAAACGCGCTCCCCCGCGATAGTGCTGACAGAGAATCGCGAGGAGGCTCTGTCGGTCGTAGCCGCAGTCAAGCGCAACAAGGCGGCGAAGGATACGGCTTCGACAGTGAAATCGGTGAAAAGCGTCTACTCGGCCCTGCCCAGCGACCAGAGCGAGAAGATTGTGTTGGTCACTCGCATCCGCGAGCTGCTGGACGCCAACCTCACGCTGTTCGAGGCCGATCAGCGCGCCAAGGTAGACTCACTGCGACCGTCGCTGGAACCACAGGAACTCACCCTCAAGGACCTGCCGAGCGACGAGACCAACAAGTTCACTAGCAAGGATGGGGAGATCCTCTCCTTCGTGATAATCAACGCCAGCGTGCCGCTGCGGGACGGCAAGAACGCCATGCGCTTCGCTGACGAAGTGAGCGTGATCGAAACCACTGAGGAAACGACCTACTACGCCTCCAGCGCCCATATCATCTTCGCCGAAATGTTGCGACTGATGCTGCGCGACAGCACGCAGGCGGTGATCATGACATTTCTCGTCGTCGTCATCGTGCTGTTCATCGACTTGCGCCGCGTCATGGACACCTTGCTGGTGCTCACTCCGCTACTGACCGCCCTAACCTGGGTGGTCGGCTTCATGTACCTCTTCGACATCAAGGTCAACGTCTACAACATGGTCGCCTTCCCAACCATTATCGGCATGGGCATCGACAACGGGGTGCACATCTTCCACCGCTACCGGGAGGCAGGCCCCGGCTCCATGCGCCTGGTCCTGCGTACCACCGGCATGGCTCTAGTTGCCACATCGCTGACGACGATGGTCGGTTTCGCCGGGCTGGTGCCGGCTAACCATCCGGCCCTGTCGTCGATCGGCATCGTCTCGCTTATCGGCCTGGGCTGCTGCTTCGTCACGTCCGTGTCGATCCTGCCCGCCCTCCTGCAGCTGCGCGAGAGCCGGCTGCAGAAGAAAGCCTGATCGCAGCGGCCGGACCAGACAAAAAAAGACCGGCCGCCGGCGAGGCGATCGGTCTTCCCAAAGCGGAAATGCTGGCCATTTTCAGTTAAAATACGGCCGCACCGCGTTCATTTGGAGCGGGAGACGGGACTCGAACCCGCGACAATCACGTTGGCAACGTGAGGCTCTACCAACTGAGCTACTCCCGCCTGAAAACAAGGAGTTGAAGATACGAATGCCCATCAAGAACGTCAAGTCCACGGGCGGCGGCGCCGGTCTTCGCGCCGCCGCCGCCGCAGCGGCTGTGCTCGCGTTCATTTCCAGTTGCGACCGTCCTGGGGACGAGACGACGATCGCCCCCAGGGCGCGATGGCACAACAACCAGGGCGTCGTCTATATGGACCAGCACAACTACGCCCGAGCCAGTACCGAGTTCAAGGCAGCCATCGCGCTGTCGCCAGACTACGCCATTGGCCTCACCAACCTGGGTATCGCCTACTTCAGCCTCGGCCAGTATGACTCCGCCGCCGTCAGCCTTCAGACGGCCCTGCGCCACGACGGCGGTCAGCTCAACGCCCACTACACGCTGGGCCTGATCTACAACGCCCAGGGACAGGAGCACGAGAAGGCCCTGCGCGGGTTCGAGCAGGTGCTCCAGTCCGACCCAGACGACCCGCTGCTGCGTTATTACCTGGGACAGGTCAAGGTGAAGCTCGATCGCGGCGATGAGGGGATGGCCGAGTTCCGCGAAGCCATCCGCCTAAACCCGACCCACGTCTCCGCTCACTACGCACTGGCCAACCAGCTGCGCCGGGAAGGGCGCAAAGAAGAATGGCAGGACGTGCTCGCCCGGTTCAATGAGTTGAGCCAGGCAGGACACGAGGGAATCAGTGCCTCCTACCAGGGGCAGGGCAAGTACGCCGAGGTGGTCGCCGACGTTGGCCTGGCGGACCCGGCAGCCAGCGACACCGCAGGCCCCCTGAAATTCTCAACCTCTCAGCACTCCCGGTCGCAGGGCCCGCAGCCGCGTTTCGCGACCCTGGTAGACCTCGATGGCGACCAGTCACCCGAGCTGGTCAGCGCCACCGACCGACCGGGTGTCTACCGCCTGAAAGACGGTGGATTCTCGGCGCAGCCGGACGAGTCCCTCTCCATCGATGCCTCCGGCGACTGGCAGGATGGGAACTTCGGAGATTGGGACAACGACGGCGATCAGGACCTGGTGCTCTCCGGGCCGACGACGACGCTTCTCGAGCAGACTGCCGAGGGCGCCTGGTCGCCGCAGCCGATCGACCTGGGACCGGCAGCGGAGAGCGTGTTCGCCGATGTCGACCACGACGGGGACCTGGACCTGCTTCTGCTGGGCAGTGGCTCCGTGAGTCTGCTGAGCAACGATGGCCAGGGCCAGTTCGAGGATATCACCAGGAAGGCGGGTTTCGCCGCCGCCGGCCCGGCGCGCCAAGCCATGTTCACCGATTTCGACAACGACCGCGACATCGACGTCCTGCTGCTGGGTGAGAGTTCGACCCGCCTCTACTCCAACAACAGGGATGGCACCTTCACCGATGTGGCCGCAGCGGTCGGACTGGACGGTGTCGACGCGGTGGACATAGCCGTCGAGGACCTAGACCGGGATTCCTACATGGATGTCGTCAGCCTGGGGGCGGACGGCGGTCTGACCACCCACCACAACGGCCGTGGCCGTCAGTTCGAGCCGACCGCATCCAACGCAACCCCGGGACGCTGGTCGAGTCTGACCACGGCGGACCTTGACAACGACGGCGACCGGGATCTGGCCGTGTACGGCGAAAACGGCATCGGGTCGCTGGCCAATTCGCGCGGCCGCTTCGAGCCGCTGGAGCCGGTGACTACCGATGGGATCGCGATGCTTCTGGTCACAGACCTCAACGGCGACGGCGCCCTCGACCTGTGGAGCGAGAAAGGGGAGTGGCTCAACGACTCGAATGTCGGCAACTGGCTGGCCATCGATCTCACCGGACTCAACAGCAACCTGGACGCGGTGGGCACCAAAGTCGAGGTGAAGACCTCGAGCCAGCAGCAAAAGCTGGAGGTGCGCGGCAACAGCGGCTCCATCCGAACCCTGCACTACGGCCTGGCCCGTGAAGACTCGGTGGAGTTCATCCGCGTGTTGTGGCCCGGCGGCGTGCGCCAGACCGAGCTGGCCAACAGCGGCAACCGCACCCTGACACTCGTAGAACTGGATCGGAAGGGGACTTCCTGTCCCATCCTCTACGTCTGGGACGGCAAGCGCTTCCGCTTCGAAACCGACATCCTCGGCGGTGGCATCATCGGCTACCTGGTGGGCGAGGGCCAGTATTACACTCCGGACACGGACGAGTACGTTCCGCTCGACGCCATCGCCCCGCGTGACGGCGACTACGTGCTGCAGATCGCCAACCAACTCGAGGAGATCATCTACCTCGACAAGGTGGAACTGGTAGCGGTCGACCACGACCCCGGCCTAACGGTGCTGCCCAACGAGCGCCTCCTGTCGGCCCCACCCTATCCCAAGTTCGAGCTCTACGCACTGGCCAATCTCCGGCCACTCCATGGAGCCACCGATAACGACGGTAACGACCTGCGGCCAACCCTCGCCCACGTCGATGACGTATGGTTCGACCACTTCGCCAAGACCTCGATCCACGGCTACGTGGAGGAGCATCAGATCGTGCTGGACCTAGGCGAGTTAGAACCGAAATCCCGTCCTGTACTGGTCGGCCACGGCTGGGTCGACTACGCCCACTCGACCTCGAACTGGGCGGCCTCCCAGGCAGGGTTGTCGCTCTCGCCGCCCCGGCTCGAAGTCCCCGATGCGGAGGGCAACTGGCAGGTCGCCATGGCCGACATGGGAACGCCGGCTGGCCTGCCCAAGAAGATGGTGCTGAATCTGGCCGGGCTCTTCGCCGGCGGCGATAACCGCCTGCGCATCACGACCAACGCCGCGGTCTACTGGGACCAGTTCCAGGTCGGCAATCAGGTCGAGAGCCCGCTTGATGTCCACCGCCTCGGCAACACCGGCGCCGACCTGCACTGGCGCGGTTATCCTAGGCACACCGCGATCAAGGGGACCTTCGCCTTCCGCTACGACTACGACGACCTGGAGCGCCAGGCAGACTGGGGAACGCATGCCGGCGCCTACACCCGCTTCGGCCCGGTGGGAGAGCTGCTCGAGTCGGTGGACGACCGCTACGTGATCATGTTCCACGGCGACGAGGTGACCGTCCGCTTCGAGGCAGCCGCCCTGCCCCCGCTCCCCACCGGCCGGGAGCGCAGCTTCCTGCTCTTCGCCGACGGCTTCGGCAAGGACATGGACCTGCACTCTGCCCATTCGCTCACCGTCGAGCCATTACCATTCCACGGCATGTCTTCGTATCCCTACCCCGCCGGCGAGCACTATCCGCAGGACGTGGCGCACACCGAGTACATTCTCAACTACAACACGCGCAGGATCAGGGGGTACTACGAGTAGGGAGCCGGCAGTCGCCGGGGTATGATCACAGGTTCTGATCGTCGACCATCGCGCAGCGGAAGCCGATGTGATGTAATGCATGTAGGCGGTCGGTGGCAGGAATTAGCGGGCCGAGGACCGGATCGCGGTAGCCGGTGGAGTCGACGAAGTCCTTGTGCTGCCAGGTTGGTCACCTCGAACTTTTCGATGTAAAACGCCTTAACCGTGATCCGATGAAATCCTGCCCCCCTTTTGGCATTGGCGATCTGGGCTCTGAATCCCTGATTGCGGTTAGCCACCTCCCTGACACGGGGCACGATCCGCATCAGCGTCTTGCGATAGTCCGCACCCACAGCAGAGTGAAGATGAATATGACGAGAGCGAACGCCCAGTCTCCCATGCCCCTTCGCTCTCGCTGTCCCGACTTCTGCGTTTACCCTGTTCACGGCGACCAGTATATTGGTGGCAGTTGCCGGACTTCACTCTGAATCTATACCAACCAGATGCTGCGGAAAACGCTGATCTACATCCTCGGCTTCGCCCTATTCTACCTGCTCTCCATCGTCGCCGTCTACGCGATCTTCAAGGGCAACCTGCCCAACCTGGACGAACTCGAGACCTTCCAGCCCAAGCGGATTACCAAGGTCTACTCGGCCGACGGCAAACACCTGCAGGATTTCCGCGAGGAGAACCGGGAGATCCTCACCTACGAGGAGATCCCCCAGCCAATGATGGATGCGTTGATCTCCATCGAGGATCGACGGTTCTTCGTCCATTGGGGCATCGACCTGTATCGCATCTTCGGCGCCATCGCCGCCAACATCAGGTCGTGGAACCCGACGGCCCAAGGCGCCAGCACCCTGACCCAGCAGCTAGCGCGCAACCTGTTCAAGAAGGTAGGCCGTAAGCAGACCTTCGGCCGCAAGATCCGCGAGCAGATCACCGCAGTTAACATCGAGCGCCTGTACACCAAGCAGGAAATCCTCACGATGTACCTAAATACGGTGTTCTTCGGGCGTGACCGCTACGGCCTCAAGTCGGCGGCGCGATATTACTTCGACAAGGATGTACGCGATCTGGCCGTGCCCGAATGCGCCTTGCTGGCCGGCCTCCTGAAGGCCCCCAACGACTACAATCCGTATAGGCATCCAACCAAAGCCTTGACCCGACGCAACACCGTGCTCGCTTCGATGGTCGATGCCGGCAAGCTGAGCAGCCGGATGTACGAGAAGCTGCGGCACGAGCCAATCCTGACGCGCCAGGGCAAGCAGGCGGCCACATACGGGCTTGCTCCCTACTTCATTGAACACGTACGCCAGGAGCTCTACAGAGAATACGGCTCCGATATCTACCGGGATGGTTTCACCGTGGACACCACCCTCGACTCCCGACTGCAGCAGATCGCAGAGAAACACTTCGCGATCGAGATCGGCAAGGTACAGAACCGGGTGGACAAACACCTGGCGGCACAGGACTCGACCTCCGAGTTGCCGGATTCGGCGTACGTGCAGGCGGCATTCATCGCACTCGATCCCACCACCGGGCATATCCTCGCGATGATCGGCGGCCGCGATTACACCGAAAGCGTGTTCAACCGAGCGACCCAGGCGAAACGCCTTGCCGGGTCGAGCTTCAAACCGTTCGTGTACACCGCCGCAATCGACCTGAACCGCTTCACCACCGACGTGATGGACGACAACGCCATCACGATTACCGAGATGGACGGGAAAATCTGGGATCCGGAGAATTACGACAAGACCTTCCAGGGACCGATGACCCTGCGCGAGGCGCTGAAGCGATCCCGAAACACCATCGCCATCAAGCTGGCGCAGGAAATCAGGCCTAGCAGAGTGCGGCAGTACGCCAAAAGCATGGGCATTACCACCCACATCCCCCGCGTCACCGCCATCGGGCTGGGCACCAGCGCCGTGCATCTTATCGACCTGGTCGCCGCCTACGCCGTCTATCCCAATAAGGGGATCTACTATCAGCCGGTGGCGATCGAGCGCATCGTCGATAAGGACGGCAACACCGTGCACGAGCAGAAACGCGTTGGTAACGAAGCGCTCCGGCCCGCGGTGGCGGTGCTGATGACCGACATGTTGCAGAGTGTCGTCAAGGAGCCGGGCGGCACCGGCAGGAGCATTCGCCGCAAGTTCCGGTTCATGGTCGACGCGGCAGGCAAGACCGGGACCCCCAACGCTTACGCCGACGCCTGGTTCATCGGCTTCACGCCCCACCTGGTCGCGGGTATCTGGGTGGGCATGGACGACCAGAGCCTGAGCCTGTGGGAGCGCCAGTCCGGGGCGGTAGCGGCGCTGCCACTATGGGCCCAGTTCATGAAGGAAGTTTACGTGACCGTGGAGCCGTATCGCAGCAAAGCGAAGGAGAAGTTCGATTTTCCCGAGGATCTGGTGATGAACCGCGACGTGTGCGAGGAGTCGGACAGGCTGGCGACGAAATTCTGCCCGCGCCGCCGGGCCGAGATGTTCATTGTCGAGGGGGCGCAACCGGCGCAGTGCCCGGTGCACGGCGGCAGCGGGAGCCAGTCGAAGGGTAGGATCCAGCGGTTCTAAATAGCGTCCCGCCTACTCCTCCAGCTTGAATTTGGTCGGCTTACGCCGTTTTTACTTCTGCCGGAACTCCTCCACCTTCTTCGTCAACTCGCCCATCTCCTTCTAAAGCTCGGCGATTTCATTCTGCAGTACTTCGACGCCATCCTTGATGGCCTTGGTGGCGTACTACTCCGCTTCGATAGCGAGCCTCGCATTCGGATCTCCTGTCAGGCCAGGTCGGCCTTGGGCTTGAAGGCCGGCCGAAGCGTTCAGCCAGTCTATAATGATCCAGACGAAGAACCCGGCGGCGCCTACAGAGATGGTGAGGTATACCCAGGAGATGTGAGATCTCGGCGGGGAAACGGTGCGGTTTCTATTTGGTCGGTACCATCATCAGCTTGGTGATTTGGGCGGCAAAGGCTGGATCCATGAACCCCATGATCTTGCCCGCCTTGGCCGGTGGCAGCCTACTCAGGATGAGGGCCACATCCGTCTGGGCCAGCTCGTCGTCCTGCAGCGTCTCAGCCGCCAGTGCCGGCTTCATCGCGTCGTAGTACTTGGTGAGGCCCTCGACATTCGCCGCGTGCAGGCTGTCGGCCTTGCTCTTTTCGAGGAGACCAACCGCGGCCTCCCGGTCGATCAGACTGTCCCGCATGACGGCGACGCGCTGCGCTTCGGTCAACAGACTGTCCTCCCGGCTCGCCAGTATCTTTTGCAGCTCTTCGTACCGGGCTTGATAAGCCTCGGCCTGGCGGTACAGGCTGTCCAGCTTATCCTCGCGCAGAATGAAGTCGGCGGGCAGCTGGTTGGTGTCGGTGGCCCTCAGCAGCAGGTCACGCACATCCTCGATGCTGTCGACGGCACCGATCCAAAATAACATCGCCAGCAATGCCGCCGCAAAGGAGGTGAACATCCCGACGATGAGAAGAGGCACGAGTAAGAACTTCATGCGCGTATCACTCTTTCGCGCCCGCGCGGCACGCCGATCACGGCACGACGAAGATGTAGAGAAGCCCGCCGAGAATACTCACGGACAGTACGCGGGACAGCAGCTTGTTATCCGCCTGCACGACAGTGCGCTCGATTAAGTCAGAACCTCCAAGCACGTCCATCTTTCCGCCTGGCACCTCGTCGCGCACGTAGGCCGGAACGCGGTTAGCCCAGACGACGTTGCCCGCCAGCTCAAGCGACAGGAAGAGATCGCCGAAGGCTTCCCGGGTCTTGGTGGAAGTGACGCGGAGCAGCTTACCCCGCTGCGGCGAATATACCACCCGGGAATCGACCAGCCGGTAAGTTAGGACACCGACGGCTGTTGAATTCTCCCCACCCTCCTCGGCATCCGGCTCGACCAGCGAGATGTCGTATCCCCTGCTCATGAGAGCTCTGGTCAGCGCGTCTTCGACGATCCAGTTCTGCTCCTCCTTGTCGTCGGGACGGAGGTGGAGCACCGTACCGAACGGCATCGAGAGGGAGGTCAGCTGTTTGTCCAGCGAAGCCCCCAACGCCATCCCAAGCACCTCGAGGTCGGTCGCGTAACCCCGAACGTCGGCCGTCGAACCCGAGTCGCCTGCCGGCAGCGCCACCGGCACAACGGCGGGAGTTGGCAAGCTCACCTCCCAGAAGTGGTCCACAGGCACCACAGTGGAGGGCCAGGTGAAGCGACCAGGCAAAGTCGGCCGCCCCCGCAAGCGGAGGGACAGGGAGCCTTCAGGTTTCATCGACTCTACGTCTGGCAGCACAATCCTGCGGCCGCTGTCGTCGGCTACGAGCTCAACACCGGCCGGCCCGTCGACGATGTGTACATCGGTAAATGCGTCCGGGATCTGCAGTTCCAGCCTGTTCAGCGAGAGCGACTTGGAGCTGTCATTACGCCAGATGAACTCCACCTCCCCCGGCTTGCCCAACTCCATGAAAGCAACCTCCATTTTCGTCCCGAGCCGCGGCAATGTAGCCGGCTCGAACGCCAGCGGCCCAACCGGCGAGCCGGTGACGCCTATCCCGCCCGCCCGACCGGTGACAGCAGGTCCGGAGGAAACTCCTTCGTCGAGCCTCACCTGCCAGGTGAGGGTGTCGGTAGCGCCCGGCGCCAACGGTGGAGACCAGCGTTTCAGCGGATCACCGTCGATCTCCAGACCAGATGGCCAATCCCACTCTATAGACGTGAGGCCCCGGTCCCCCCGATCGACATTGCTGACCACAACCGCCACGGCGGTCTCCTGGCCGGGAAACAGCCGCTTCTCCTCCAGCTCGACATGCACCTCAAGCGGCTGAGTCACGCCGAGCACCGCTTGACCGGCGTGTGCCGGCACGCCTTCCGGCTGGTCGGTGGTGTGAATGGCACCGCGCCAGATCATCTCCTCTCCGTTCCGTGACGACAGCGACACCATCACCGTGTCGACCTTTTCGCCGCCGATTGGACGTTCATTGTAATCGATTATAAACGAAGGGGTTAACGACTCAACCTTGCCGAGGGAAGAAGTCGCGGCCAGAAGCGTTGCCGCCGCCGCCTCGACATCGAAGCGGACCCGCAGAACGGCTTCGCCATCTCCAGGGAAGTAGTGGACGTATAGCGGCAACGTCTGTTCGATTCCGGGCCCGGCAACAACATCAACCGAGAATCGCGCTGAGAACGTGGACTTCGCCGTTACAGCCGGAGGCCAAGCAAGGACGGCGACCAGTGCACCGCGGAGAACGCCTTTGATACCGGTCATGAACCGATTATGCTGAAAGGGGTCTGAAGGGGTAGTCTAATTCGGCCAGAACTGCTTTTCTTACCTGCTTTTGCGCATAATCTACCTTAATGTATAAGTAGCCGGGTGTCAAGCCGATTCGGCCACGTAAATACCAGCAAACAATGAGGATTACGCGCAATTCCCTTGACACTCCACGGGAGCGCGGAATAGGTTAGTAATACCAATGACTTGGCCGCTCGACACCGCATTGCCCAACCTGATCGACATCCTCCTGGCGCTCGCCGCCTTCCTCGTTCTCTTTCTCCTGCTGCCGGTGCAGATCGTGCTGCGCGCAAGTAGACCATCGGCTGGTGGCACCACCAGTCTCACCGTCAGGTCCGGCTTTTTTGCCGGGCTGGGCGGCCTGCAGCTGCGTGTCGAGGCCAGCCGCCAGTATCTATCCCCCTGCTTCGGGGGCCGCTCCATCGGCTTCCTGACCTTTCCGATTGGCAGCCGTAAAGCAGACCGCCAGCCAGCGAGCGAACCGCCCCCGGCGAACGACGTCCCTATGGATGCGGAGAAAACTGAAGAGAAACCATGCGTTACGCCCTTAATTCAGAAACTCCGCTGGGGCGTCTACACTCTCGCAAAGCCAGGCTGGTCCTATTTATGCAGCCTGCGCCGCATCGTCGGCGGGCTGAAACTCGAGCTTCGTGCCCGGATTGGTCTGTCCGATCCGGCCCAGACGGGGCGGCTGTATGGCTACGCAAGCACTCTCGGTGCCCTCCTCGGCCGGCGGATCAGGTTGCGGATCGCACCCAACTTTACCGGTCCGGAGGTCAGCGGTATATTGGATCTGAGGTTCCGGCTCCACCTCGGTCTCCTACTGGGTCTGACAGTTCTGTTGGCCGGTCGAATCGGGGTGCGCTGGCTACTGCATTGGTTCTCGGCGCGCAACCGGGAGATAACCGCGACTCCATGAAAGAGCGGCAATGGCTTCCTACGTAGAGGGCTTGATCGAGAGAGTGCTCGGCGAGCTTCACCACTTGGTGAAGACCGAGACGGTCGTCGGCGACCCGGTACCCGTGGGTGATGTGACTCTGATACCGGTTTCGAAGATCTCCTTCGGCTTCGGAGCCGGCGGCGGCCAGGAAGGGAAGGGGCAGAGCGGGACCGGCGGTGGCGCCACGGTGGAGCCCATCGCCTTCGTCGTCATCGACGGCGATGGCAGGGCCCAGATCCTGCCCCTGCACGAGAAGGAAGCCGGCCTGGGCCAACTGGTCGGCCTCATGCCGGAAGCGCTGGCCAAGGTCAAGCAGTTCGTGGGAAAGAAGAAGGGATCTCCCGCCGCAGAAGAAGAGGCAGTAGACCCGCCCGCTCACTGAGCGGGCTTAGAAGTAATCGCGACCGCTCGGGAACAGTTTGAACCGCCCGTCCATCAGCAGGTGGATGTACCACCCGACCAGAGCGGCAACGATCTCCAGCCCGTGCCCGCTCATCACTTCCATAGCCACCGCGGCCGCATCACTGCCCCTCCCCTCGTCGACACCGGAACGTCCCCAGTACGCCAGCCCGAACGCGGGTAGCACGACCACGAGCAGGGGACTGACACGCCAGTGCGTCCATCCCCTGTGGTGGTCGAGCAGGGGCAGGATAGCGACGATGGCCAGCACGGCCGCCTGCCGGTATTCCCCACACCAGCTGAGATAGAGCAGGATCCCGAACACCACCCGGTAGAACCAGCGCTGCGGCACCGCGGCCGTGTCCAGGTCCGGATATAGTGAGAAGAACAGGGTAATTCCGATGGTTCGCAGCCAGCCGGCCGCATCCCCGCCTTCGAGAAACCCCCACCGCACCGCCAGCGCCGCGGTGGCAACGCCGGCCACGGCTCCTCCTACGACGTGTCCCCTGAACGTCAACTCGGCTCACTCACGGGCACCGGCGCCGACGGACCTCTTCGGATCCTGCTCAGGCGCCAATGCGCTTTCCTGCCCCGCCACCGGGGAGTCCGTCGGTCACCTCCTGGAACAGCTGTCCGCAGGCGGCATCGATGTCGCGCCCGCGGCTGTCGCGCACGGTCACGGCAGCCGCCGTGCCCGCCTCGACCAGCCGCCGGAACCTGGCCACGGCCCGCGCTGGAGGACGGCGGTACGGCGTCCCCTCGCCGAGCTCGTTGTACGGAATCAGATTGACTTTACACGGTAATCGCCGGCTCACCTCCGCCAGCCGCCGGGCGTCGTCGTCGCCGTCGTTGAAGCCGGCCATAAGCACGTATTCGAAGGTCACGCGCCGCCCCCTCTTCTCGTAGAACGCCTCGGCGGCCCCCAGCAGGTCTTCGATCGGATACAAACTGTTGATCGGCATGATCTCCCGGCGGAGCGCGTCGGTTGTAGCGTTGAGGGAAATCGCCAGACCCACGTTGAGGTCTCCGACCGCCAGCCGGCGTATTCCCGGCACGTGGCCGGCAGTCGAAATAGTGATGCGGCGGCCGCCGATGGCAGGACCCTCCGGAAGTCCGAACAGCGTGATGGCACGGGTCACGTTAGCGAGATTCAGCAGCGGCTCGCCCATGCCCATCATCACAACGTTGGTGAGGCGCTCATCCCGCTCGGCGAGGAACTGGCCGATCTGCAGGAGCTGATCGACGATCTGGGCCGCCGTGAGGTTGCGGATGAATCCCATCCTGCCGGTAGCACAGAACTTGCAGTCCAAGGCACAGCCCACTTGGGAGGAAAGGCAGGCGGTGCGGCGCCGACCCTCGATAATCAGAACTGCCTCAATCCGCTCACCCTGAGGCAGCTCGAAGAGAAACTTGACCGCCTGACCATTGCCCGACTCCTGCTGCGTAACCTGACGCAGGCGGGTCAAGGATGCGACACGGGACAGGCAGTCGCGGAGCCGCTTCGGCAGGTTGGTCATTTCGGCCAGCCCCGGCACTCCCTTGCCGTAGAGCCAGCCCACGAGCTGGTCGGCCCGGTAGCGCGCTTCACCCAGCTCGCCGACGAGCCCAGCGAGCTCATCGGGCGTGAGTCCCCTCAAGTCCGGCTGCCGGCCTCCAGACCGAATCGCTGTAGTCACAGTAGAAGTATCGGGCAGTTGCCGTTCCATCACCTGGGGCAGGAGAGGTCCGAGCGGACGGCGCTGGGGTGGCAGCGCTGCCCGCGTGGACGTTCGTCCTGCTTGACGAAAAAAGTTCGTAGGTGTATAATAATAAACATCTTGTGGCAAAAGCGGCAACGCTGTTCTTTGTCGCAAAAACGGTAACACGCCGCCGCGGCTGCAGGCCGCCTACCCAATCTGCTCGTGAAACGCCTTCCTGGAACATCATGGCTCTGGGCCGGCTCGGCCTGCCTACTACTCCTGGTCGGTCTCCGCCTCGAGATCCTCCAGCGCCGCAGCCTTGCCGACCCTTCACCCGCCGCCGCGGTCGTGCCGATCACGAACAGTCGCACGGTCGCTGTCGACCATCGCGCGGTCGCGAGCAACAATCCTGCGATCGGCCGTAACAGTCCCACCGCCGCTGCGCCGCTTCCCACAGCCCCGGTGGCCGCCTCAGGAACTGCGGCGGACCGGCGGGAGGTGCGATTCGACTTCGTCGGACCGATATCCGAAGACCAACCGGCGCCGGCTGCCGCCTACGGCACGACAGTGATTACCGATACCCTCGGGCGGGACGATTCCATCTACCTGGCCCTGGTGGAGCGCGACATCGCAGAGCGCCAGATCCTGGAGTTGGTCAACGCGCTGGGGCCGGTCTTCGACGCCCGTCAGAGTCAGCCGAAGGACATCTTCACCGCCGCCCTCGACACCGCCGGCATCGTGACCTACTTCCACTATACCCAACGACAGCGGCCCGAGGCACCGATCTTCGTCGAGCGACGTGACGACGTGCTGGTGGCGCAGCGTCTGACGCTGCAGACGCGAACGCAGCAGTTTGCCCTCTGGACGACGATCGAAACCGACTTGTCGAACGCCATCCTTGCGGCCGGCGAACGGGATCAGCTCACGGAGCTGGTCGCCGATGGGATCTTTGGCGCCGTCATCGATTTCCACAAGCACCCGCGCCGGGGCGACCGCATAGGACTGGTCTTCGAAAAGGAATTCCTTGG
>CAYWBJ010000082.1:0-2785 GCA_964456165.1 uncultured Gemmatimonadaceae bacterium
CTGGAACTCGTGCACCAGCAGGGAACGGTAGATCTGGGGGCGCTGCGTCGGCGAGATGTACATCATGTCGTTCAAGTTCCCATCGCCACCTGCCTCCTCCGGTAGAACCGACGATGCGGAGTAACACCCCCCAAACCCACCGACGTCGTCCACCAGGTGGGTGCACAGAACCGCCACTTTCCCATCACCGTCCAAATCCGAAGGCGCGCCGAAAGCATCGACGGTGAGCCCGAAGTCGCTTTCCGAGAACCGGTCGATGATGGCCCCAATATCGACCTCGTCGACGTTCTCTTCGGCTGCCCGCAAACCGTCCTGGAGCCAGGCAACAGACCGGTCGTTCACCGCCACGACCGTGGCGGTGACCTGCTGTGCCGAAGCGTCGCCGAGGCCCGGAAACACCAGCGTGCGGCTATCGCCCACCTCGACGGCGGTGGCGGTCCCGGGCGAGGTGGCGGCCGCAGCCTTGCCGTTGCGGCCATTGGAGAAGGCGCGCCAGCGGGCGGCTAACTCCCGCTCGCGCCGGCGCAACAGCAATTCATTGCGGTCCCGTTCGGTCGCCTCGCCCACGATCCCTGGCGCGGCCTTGCCGGCAACCGCGACCACACCGGCGCCGACGGCATAGCTGTACATCGCACCCGTCTCGGGGTAGCGCGGCGCCGAGTAGAGCACCAGAAGCTGGTCCCGACGCTTGAGATCGAGGTCGAGCGTGCGATTACCGGCAGCTCCGACGACGACGTGTCGGAGAGTGGTGACCACGCCACTGCCCAGGCCGCGCAGGCCGACCGTCTGCCGCGGGGCAAATGGATCGTCGCTGACTAGGGTCAGTGTGCCATGGTCGCCTCCCGCACCCGCATAACTCAGCGATACCTGGCCGCGCCCGCCCGGTTCCAGCGCCTCCGGCACGCCGATCAGTGCGAAGGGGCCGTCGACCTGCCAATCCAGGAAGTGCAGCGCCGCGCCGCCTACGTTGGCCACCGGCACGGAGGCTTCGCCGTCCGGCAACATGGTGAGGGCCAGCGCCCCCAGCTCGAGACGGGGCAGGTCGGCAGCCGGGACTCCCAGGAACGGAAAGGTACGGCCGCCGCTGAACTGCCCATCCGTCTGTTCCACCACCACGCTCAACATCACCGGTCCCGCCTCGCCCGGGAGCAGGCGCAGTGGCAGGTCGAAGCGCCCCGCGTCGATGCCAACGCGTACCAGCCGCAGTCCGGCCGCCGATTCGAGCTCGATCCGGAAGGTGCGGACGTGATCCTCGACGATGCCGCTGAACGCCACGGGCACCTCGACAGGGACGGTGCCCGGCAACGGCTGGTCCAGAATCAGCCCCGCAAAGTACCGGCGCGGGATCTGGACGGTGCCGTCGCCCGGCTCGACGACCACCGGAAAGCGTCCAGCAAAGTCGAGGGAGGAGGCGCCGGCCCGGCCGACGAAGACTTCAAGCTCGTAGGCACCGTGCTGGTCGTGGAAGAACAGGAGCGGTACCGAGAACATGTCACCCCGCAGGGGGAGGTCCAGGCGCACTGCCTCCCCGCCGCCGGCCGGCGTGAAGCGAAAGAGAAGGTGACCGTCGGAGAACGCCGCCGCCACCTGCCCGGCCACTGAGACCGCCGTACCAGTAGCCAATGTCGTCGGCATGGATTCGGCGAGCTCGAGGCCCCGGAAAAAATCGCCCGGCAGGCGGATCAGGCCGCTGCCCTGGGCGATCTGGACACCGTCGTACTGGCCGACGAAGCTCAGGCTTGTTGCGTCCGCACCACCCAGAAAAACCTGCAGGGCGTAGCTGCCCGGCTGGTCATGACCAAATACCTGGTAGCCGCGGAAATCGGTACCGTCCAGGTCGATGAATACCGCGACTGCGTCGCCGCCGTCATCCGGCTCGAAGTTGAAGAGGATCTGCCCATCTGCCATGGCCGCATCCTCCACCCTGCCGGCGAACGGGACCGCGTCGCCGGTTCGATAGCGGTCTTCGAGCGGCTCGCTTAGAGAAACGCCGGGAAACACGTCGACCGGGATCTCCTCGGAGCCGACCGTGGCGGGGTGCAGCAACAGACTGGAGAGGAACAGCGCCGTCGGGGTACGCAACCGCAACCTCCGCTAACGAACGACGGAAAGGCTCCGGACAGCCTCCCGATCTTCGGTCCCGAGCAGGTAGTAGTAGGTCCCCGGGCCGACCAGCTTCCCCGCCTGGTTGCGTCCGTTCCATTCCCAGGTATGGGTGCGCGCGCTGGCGCTATCGGGGCCCCGCTGCCATACCAGCTGACCGTCCAGGCTGTATACCGCCAACCGAACAGCCTGCGCCGGCACCATCAGATCAAACGAGATCCTGGTCAGTCCGTGCCGGCCGGGCAGAAACGGGTTGGGGTAATTCTGCCGCAGCAGGAAAGCCATCGGCGTCACCGCGTCGGTGAGGTCCGGGTCGTACTCCGCGTTGACCACAAAGTCGAAGCTGAACCCGTCAAGATCGGTGCGCACCAGGATCAGCACGACCTCGTCGTACTGGTCCCAGGCCGCCACCCGCTCGGTCGGCTGCAGCGGCGAGCGCACCTCGATGCTGTCGCCCTGCACGAGAACCAGCTGCCGCGTCCAGCTGCCGCGGGTCATCTCGGTCTCGAGAATCAGTCCCCCCGTGCGCCACCGCGGTGGAATGCTCACGTAGGCGGCCCCCAGGCGCTCGACCCGCCCGCTGTCGCTGCCGACCAGCTCGGGGTCCAGGGTCTGCGGCCGCACCTCGACGTATTTGTCTCCTTCGGCGTAGAAGCGGCCCTCCCGCTGCCGTTCGCCGGTG
>CAYWBJ010000083.1:0-9065 GCA_964456165.1 uncultured Gemmatimonadaceae bacterium
GGCCCGCTCTTCATCGACGAGTGTTTCGCCAACTTCCGCCAGCCGGGAGAGGCGATCGGACTGCACTCCGGCGGCTATCCTCCGATCCACCGCAACCAGTACCGCTACCATGGCGGCCGCTTCATGTGCGGCCAGGTCAACGTACTGATGGCCCTGACCGACATCGAGCCGGGCGACGGCGGGACTGTCGTCATTCCGGGAAGCCACAAGTCGAACTTCGAGCACCCGGACGCGGCCGTGCACAACACGAGAACAAAGGGCCACCAGGCCGCGGGGCTCGAGGGGGCGGTCGAGCTGCAGATGCGTGCTGGCGACGCCCGCGTTTTCGTCGACGGCCTGGCGCACGGCTCGGCCAGGCGCGCCAGCGAAGGCGAACGTCGCATCATCGTTTTCCGCTACGGGCCGTCGTGGGGGAACTTCCGGCACGGGTACCGGCCGTCGGACGAGCTGCTCGCTCGACTCACGCTCGATCGCCGCAGGATCGTCATGCCCCTCGAGCTGCTGCTGCGCGAGTCGGACCTGCAGGAGAATCCGCCATCTACCTGATCCACATGCGGCCCGAGCAGGTGCAGGATGCGGTGGCGCGCAACGTGCCGGTGCTGATGCCGGCCGGTTGTATCGAATACCATGGTCCCCACCTGCCGATAGGAACCGACTTTCTGATCGCCGAGAGCATCTGCGTCGAGGTGGAGACGCGGGTGGCGTGCGTGATGGCGCCGCCGCTGCAGTTCGCGCCGACGCTCGACTGGGCGGCAGGGCCGGAAGAGGGTGAGGCAGATTTCGCCCCGGAGCCTTTCTTCCAGTATGCCAGAGAGGCCCTGCGGCGGATCGCGGCGCTGGGCTTCCGGCGCATCTACATCCTGCAGCACCACCAGGGTGCGGATGGACTGGAAGTGCTGTGCCTGAAGCGCGCGGCGATGGAAGTCGTGCGCGAGACAGTGCACGAGTGGGGGGCAGGCTGGGGGAGAGGGCCTACGGACCAGCTGCCGAACCCGGACATCTTCAACTGGATTCGCTTAGCCTACCTGGACTCATTTTCCGAGTATCCCGGGCCGTATCCAGGAAGCATGCAGACCGGACATGGCAGCAAGGGTGAGACCATGCTGATCATGGCTGTGCTGCCCGAGACGGTGAGAATGGAGCTGCTAGGCAGGTTGGAAACGCTGCCCAGCTGGCTGGAGAACGCCCACGAGGCTGACGCTCAGGTGGGCCGGCAGTGGCTGGAATTCTGCGTCGACGGGTGGGTGCGGGAGCTGGCGCCGGCCAGCTAGACCAATACTATTCTCCTGAGGAGGATTTCAACATGTACCTGATTCACATGCGACCCGAGCAGGTGCAGGATGCCGTGGCGCGCAACGTGCCGATACTGATGCCGGCCGGCTGCGTCGAATACCACGGTCCCCACCTGCCGATCGGCACCGACTTCCTGATCGCCAACAGCATCTGCGTGGCGGCGGAAAAGCGGGTGGAGTGCGTGATGGCGCCGCCGCTGCAGTTCGCGCCGACGCTGGACTGGGCGGCAGGTCCGGAGGAAGGGGAGGCGGATTTCGAGCCGGAAGCCTTCTTCCAGTACGCCCGCGAGTCGCTCCGCCGGATCGCGGCGATGGGCTTCCGTCGCATCTATATCCTGCAACATCATCAGGGACCCGATGGGCTCGAGGTGCTCTGCCTGAAACGGGCAGCTGGCGAGGTGATTCGGGAGACGGTGAAAGAATGGGGAGCGGGCTGGGGGAGAGGACCAAGCGATGAGCTGCCGAACCCCAACATCTTCGGCTGGATTCGGATCGCCTACCTGGATTCGTTCTCGGAGTACCCCGGGCCGACGGAGGGACACGTGCCGGTGGGGCACGCCGGCAAGGGCGAGACGCAGCTGATCATGGCATCGCTGCCGGAGACGGTGCGGATGGAGGCGCTCGGGACGCTGGACAGGCTGCCGAGCTGGCTCGAGGATGCCGACCAGGCCGACGCGGAGGAAGGGCGCCAGTGGCTGGAGTTCTGCATCGAGGGGTGGGTGAAGGAGCTCGGACGGGGGATCGAGCCGGCGATTGCCAGCTGATGCCGCACCAGCGACACAGCCTACGGAGAGATTGATGAACAGAAAGGGGCCGCCATCCCTGGTGACCATCATTATCCTGCTTTCCTGCGCAGTCACCCAGGGTTGGTCGGCCCCGCCCGAGGTTAGCCGCATCCAGGGCGGCAACACCAAGCTCATCTTCGGTACCGGGTTCGATGCGGCGAGCGTCGCGGTTCACGCGTGGACACCGGCGGTGGCGGTGGATCCGCTAGCGGTGCTCAGGGAGATGGTAGCGGCCGGTCGCGATCACCCAGGGAGGACCGCGCTGCCGGCTACCCCGCCGAAAGAGGCAACGCGTCGGCGCATCCTGGAAACCGCCCCCCGCGGTTTCGCGATGGCGGTCGAGTTCCATACGACCTACAACGCCAGCGGCTATTACGATGCCACCCTCGGACCCGAGGTCTGCTGGGTCGAGAATGCCGATGGCTTCTCGCCGCCGCAGTTGTTGCGATCGGCGCGTCCGTGGTGGGTGTTTCCGGAACGGGCTCGAGCGGGCGACCGGGTTCGTCTCTTCGGCCGCGATCTGAGCGGTGGCTCTGCCTTGGTGGCGCTCGTCTCGAAGCGCGGGGAGATCGTGCAGGCGGGCGCGTCCGCCACAGGCCGCCATCCGCTCTACGAGCGCACCTTCGAGCTGCCGGTCGATATTGCCGCGGGCCGCTATCGGGTCTATGTGCACAATGGGTCGGGCGGACCCGCCGGCTGGAGCAGGCCGCTGGACCTCGAGGTGGTCGAAGATGCGAAGCGGGCGCTCCACGTGGTCGATGCCCGCGACGCGGGGGCGAAGGGGAACGGCCTCGATGACGACACCGCCGCCCTCGCTCGCGCCCTGCGGCAGGCGGCGGAGCAGGCAAACGGTGTGCTGCTGCTGCCTCCGGGCCGCTATCCCATCACGTCCATGCTGGAGGTCTCCGAGGGCGTCAGTATCCGCGGCATGGGCGCCGGAAACTCGATTATCGAGGTTATCGACGAGCGGCCGATGGCCCCGGGTTTTCCTGCTGGCCCCGAGCTGGAGGGATTCTCCCGAGACTGGTTGCCCCACCTGCAGGACCAGAATGCCTCCCCGATGATCTGGCTGCGCAGCCGCAGCAGCTTGTCGGACCTCACTTTGCGGTCGGGACCGGGGGCAGCTTCGGGTGTTCTGGTGGCGCGCTGTCCGGGCGTGGCCGAGGAAATCGCGATCGAGCGCTGTGTCATCCGCACCACGCACCGTGCTGCCGGCTGGGTGCCGGAGGTGCCAATCCGCGTCGCCGGCGACACATACGGGCTGACGATCAGGGATAACCGGCTGGAGGGACGGGGCGGCGTCGAGGTGATCTCAACCGCTAACCGCTACACCTATATCGGTGACAACGAATTGCGGGCCATTCCCAACGGCGCCGGCAACCTGATCATGCTGCGCGGTATGCGCAACAGCGTCATCGAGCGCAACATCCTGCGGGACGGCGACCGCAACTTCGTCGCCCAGCTCGGCGTAAGCCACGGCAAGCACCAGCTGCAGGAAGGGCAGCAGCCTCCGGCGGCCAGTTTTCACCACAACATGGTGGCAGGCAACATGTCGTACAACGTGATCCCCCGGCGGCACAACGAGGGGGAGACGATGTATGAGGGGCCAGACGCCTGGTGGCAGGGGTATCCGGTCGGCGCGACGCCCGCAAGCATCGCGGTGTCCGGCGAGCCGTTCTGGGCCGACATGACCGGCACGTTTGTCCTGGTGCTGGACGGTCGCGGGTTCGGGCAGTACCGACAGGTCACGGAGAGCACCGCGAACACCCTCACCGTTTTCCCGCCGTGGGACGTGGTGCCGGACGAGTCCACCTACCTGATGGTCAACGGCGGCTTCGTCGAGAACTTGTGGATCGACAACACCGAGGAGCACACGGCCAACTGGTCGGGATTCTGGGGCTTCAATGTCGGGCACGTGGTGGACGGGCACGTGCTGCGCGACGGTTCCGGCTTCTACCTGTGGGGCTGGAAGCCGGAGTCACCGGCACCGGTGGCATTCAACGAGATTATCGGCTCGCACATCAGCGGCCGCGGCAACATCAGCCTGATCGGCTCGATGGTGTTCGCGAACACGGTGCGTTTCACCGAGGTGGTGGATTTCCGCTATCGTCCGACGCTGCACATCCAGCCGACCTGGCTCTTCAGCGACCCGAACAACCGCGCCGGCATCGACATCGGTGCGGTCCACGAGCGGATGGAGGGGGTCCCGGAGACCGCGCCGTTCAAAGACTGGAACCTGGTAGAGGGCTCCAACGTGTACGACGGGCCGGTCGGGATTCGCGTGGCGCCGCGGGCGCGGCACACGATCCTCAAGAACAACGCTATCCACGTGGATGGCGAGGCGGTGGCCGACGAGAGCGGCAACGCGTTAGTGGAGTAAAGACTTATGCCAGACAGAATCCCCCTGGCCATCGTTGGATGTGGCGGCATGGGCCACCGCCATCTCTTTGGGCTGGCCGAACTCCAGCGGGCAGGCCTCTCACCGTTCGATCTGGTTGCCGCGTGCGATCCGGTGGAGGCTAACGCGGTATCGCTGGCGGGAGAGGCGGAACGGCTGCAGGGGTCGCGTCCGGCGGTGGTCGCCGACCTGGACGGGGTCGCGAGCGCCGGCGCGGTTGCCCTCGACGTGACAACCTCGCCGCGCAGCCACCACACGATTGCCTGTGGCGCCTTTGGCCGCGGCTGGCACGCGATGGTCGAGAAGCCGATGGGACTGACGGTGCGGGCCTGTCGGCTGATCACGGACGCCGCGGCGGCAGCCGGCACCGTTCTCTCGGTGGCCGAGAACTACCGCCGCGATCCGATGAACCGGCTGGGCAAGGCGCTGTTGCAGAGCGGCGCCATAGGTGCGCCGCGCTTGATGATCCACCATTCGATCGGCGGTGGCGATCAGATGCTGATCAGCGTCTGGCGGCACATGAAGAACGACTCAGGGGTCATGCTCGACGTCGGTACCCACTACACCGACATCTTCGAGTTCTACCTGGGCGAGGCGACCAGTCTATACGCCCAGACGCGGCTGCACGAGAAGGTGCGTTTCAACCCGCATGCCGGCAGGGATGTCGACCCGGCGAAGGTCACTTCGCCCGGCGGCGTCTACGAGAAGTGGCAGAAGGAGATGCCGGGGGAGTTCGAGCCGACAGCGGATGACGCCGGCTACGCGACCATCCAGTTCGCGAGCGGGGCTGTCGGGCAGTACGTGCTGGACCGCGCCGGACACGGGCGCGGAATCTGGGAGCGGGCGATTTACGGCAGCAAAGGCTCGATCGATCTGCCGGGAGATCGAAGCGGCAGGCGATTGTGTCTGCACATCGACGGCGACGCGATCGACGATGAGCGCCTGCTTGACATCGTGCCGGATTTCGAGTTGGACGAGGTTACCTCGGCGCTGTTCGGCGGGAAGCGTTTGTTCGAGTACGACTTCCCCTTCGACGAGACCGACCGCAAGCTGCTGGCGGTGGAATACGCCGACTTCGGCGATGCGATTCTCGGCAAGTCGCCGGCGGAGGTGGACGGCCAGGCGGGGACGCGGGCGGTGGCGCTTTCCTATGCCCTGATGGAGTCGCAGGCAGCTGGCCGTGCGGTGACCGCGGGAGAGGTCCTGGAGGACCGGACGAACGCCTATCAACAGGAGATCAACGAGAGCCTGGGAGTGTAGCCGATAGATGGATTGCTCGCCGTAAGGTGCGCTTGTGCGCACAAAGAGCTCTTCTGACCAGGCCTGCGGCGAGGGGCCGATTCCGTACATTCAGGGGGATCCGCAGGGCCACGAGACAGTGCGTGCGCCCTGAAACAACTGCGAGCAACCGTGGCAAGATCGAAGAAACTGCAGCTAGGCTTCATTGGCGGCGGCATGATCGCCAACGCCCACATGCGGAATTTCCACGAGGACCGGCGCACCGAGGTGCGGGCGCTCGCCGACATCAGCAGGAAGGCGCGCGACGCCATGGGCGCCGAATACGGGATTCCGGTACTGGCCCAGGATTACCGGCAGATTCTTGCCGATTCCGACGTTGACGCGGTTGTGGTCTGCACGCCGCCCGGCTCACACGCCGACATCGGCATCGACGTGCTCCGGGCCGGCAAACACCTGATCGTGGAGAAACCCCTGGCGCGTACTGTCGCCGAGGCCAGACGACTTGTCCGAGAGGCAGCAAAACACCCGCAGCTGATGGCCAGCGGCTGCTCATGCCGGCACGCGCGGCTGCAGCCCAAGTTCCCGTACATCAAAAAGCTGATCGACTCGGGCAAGCTCGGCGAGGTCTACTTCATACACCACCGGTGTGTGGGACGCCAGGGAAGGCCGGGCATCGAGTACCATCCGGCCGCCAAGTGGTTTCTCGATCGGGACAACGCCGGGGGTGGTCCCCTCTACGACTGGGGCGTCTACGATCTCTCTTTCCACCTGGGTATTCTGGACGAGCCGGAGTTCAAGAGCTGCGAGGCATTCTGCATCAATGGCCTGGACCGGGTGCCGGCCGGTACGGAGACATTCACCGTCGAGGAGCACGGGGGTGCCCTGATGACCTTCCAGAACGGCCTGCGCTACTTCTGGGAGCGCGCCAGCAACGCCCACCAGGAGGTGCCGCACCAGACCAGTATCTACGGCACCAGGGGCGGCCTGCGCTTCAGCTACACCGGCGCGGACAACGAGATCGAGTACTTCTACACCGGCAAGGACGGCACGGGCAAACCACGGAAGCGGACCTACCGCGTGAACATGTCGCGCCATCCAGGGGACATGCACGCCGTCGGGCAGGCCATGATTGCGGCATTGCTGGGCAAGGGGCCGGTGCCGATGCCGTTCGAGCTCGAACTGAAGAACCTGGCGATCCTGCAGGCGGTGTACAAAGCGGCGGGCTGGTAGTCGCCTCGCCGGGTTATCCTTCGGGTGCCACCAGGAACTCCGCTTCAGCTCTGCAGGCTGCGGAAGTCCCTGATCCGGTGGAAGGTGATGCGGTTGGAGTCGTGGTAGTTGGCGGCGCCATTATAGGCCGTGCGCAGGGCGAAGACGATATCGGCACCATCGAACTGCCAGCTGGCGTACTGGAATCCGGTGCGTTCTGCCGATTCCTCCGGTGACAGGTCCGAGTCGTCTTCCAGGATCGTCGCCCGGCGTTTCCACGACTCCAGATCGTCGGAGCTGTAGAGGGCGAGGACATTGCGCTGGTTGACGAAATCGGGGTTCATGTTCGGGTTCGTCAGGGTCCAGTAGATGCCGGTCGTCTCCTCCTGACGAATCGTGAACTTCGTCATCCCGCCGGGGAAATCGATCAACCCGGTGGATGGATCGAACGACACCCGCCGGCCGTCGGCGTCGACCTTGACGATGGCCGTCTTCTCGACCTGCGGCCTTCCCTTCACGCACATCATGCTCCAGATCTCGCCGGCCGGCGTTACCGCCAGGCTGCCCTCCCGCCAGTTCAGATCCAGCATCTCCGGCCATCCTTCCGGCGCATGATCTGCGTTGAGGTCGAGCTTGTTGCTCATCACCCAGTTCGACGCATCCAGAAGATCGGCGTCGGCTGCGACCGAAATCACGAAGGCCTGAATGCCAGTCACGCCACGGATGCCGCCGCTGCCCGGGATCACGGTGTTCGGGCGGCGGGCATCCTCGAAGGTGGTGTACAGCCGGCCCCGATGGTTCAGCACGGGCATGGCGCTGCCGTGGTAGTTGGGCAGCTCCTGTGCCGCCCCCCCCTCGAACAGGAGACCGGACCGCGCATCGGCGGGCCGGGTCCAGGTGTAGCCGCCGTCCTCGCTCCGGCGGATGACGATGTCGCCGAACTCGCGGGACACGCCGATGATGTACAGGTGATCCCCATGCAGGAACAGGCTGCCCCAGATTAGGCCGTTGAGGTGGCCGACGCTGGCCCAGGTCAGCCCGGAGTCGTCGGAACGATAGAGGCTGGTCAGGTTCCCTTGCCCGAGTGAATTGCCCGGACAGCCGGGACCGAAGTAGTCGTGGGACGCCAGCATGCCGCCGCCGGGCAGGATGATGAGGCTGGGGCTGCCCAGGTAGGTCATCGTCCTGGGATCCTGACAGCGCAGCTCGTTGAACTTCATCAGCTACTTCTCGATGGGAGATTGTCGGGGCTGCCCTCGGGGGACCCCGGGGCAGCCCCCAAGTGTCGCGGGCCGCACGATTCACGCGGTGTCCGGGAATGTCACGCGCACCTACTCGAAAGGGTCGACCACGCCGAGCGGCTTGTCGCCGGCGGCCAGCCGGTTCGCGTTCTCGGCGGCGAAGGTGATGGCCCGCTGGCGGGCTTCGATCGAGATGCCGGCCATGTGGGGCGTGAGAAAGACGTTGTCCATGGTCAGCAGGGGACTGTCCGGCGGGAGCGGCTCCACCGCGGTCACGTCGAGGCCGGCGCCGGCGATGGCGCCGCTCTGCAGCGCCGCGGTCAGCGCCGCCTCGTCGACCACTGGGCCCCGGCAGGTGTTCACCAGAATGGCGGTCCCCTTCATCATGCCGATGCGATCGGCGTCGATCAGGCCCCGGGTCCTCGCGGTCAACGGCGTGTGCACCGACACCACGTCGCTGGTGCGCATCAGCTCGTCGAGCGGCACCGGCGCGGCGTTGCACGCGCACTGCGTCTCGGGGTCGATTTCGCGTTGGTCGCAATAGACGATCTCGCATTCCCAGCCGGCAAGGCGACGGGCGACCGCCTGGGCGATGCGGCCGAAGCCGACCAGGCCCACGCGCTTCCGCGTCAGGTCGGGGTATTCCTCCCAGTCGCGGTAGATGGGCTGGTTGTAGCGCCCCTGCCGCAGGTCGCCGCCCAGGCCGGTGAGCTTCCGGAGGGCGGCGATGGTGAGCATCACCGTCCACTCAGCGACCGCGATGGAATTGGCGCCGCCGTTGCCGGCGACCGGGATGCCGAGCTCGTGCAGCTCGACCTTGGGGACGCCGTCGGTGCCGGCGCCCATGCACTGGATCAGCTTCAGCTCACCGGGGCGTTCGTGGATGTCGCCGAGCGGGTAT
>CAYWBJ010000084.1:0-8707 GCA_964456165.1 uncultured Gemmatimonadaceae bacterium
CGACACCTCCAGCGACACGAAGCCGTCGCCGCCGGCCGATGCCTCGTATACCGGAAGCAGTAGATCGGCAGCCCACTGGATGTCCTCGACGGCGATCTGCTCGTAGATCTCCAGGGTGCTGCGACCGGAAACGGCCAGGGCGCGCAGGGCGCCGGCATAGTCTTCGGAGCCGGAGATCGCTTTCTCGAAGATGGCCGGATTCGAGGTCAACCCCAGGATGCCGTCTGCCTCGATGAGCCGCTTCAGCTCGCCGGACATGATGAGTCCGCGACGGATGTTGTCGTACCACACGCTCTGACCGAAATGCTGCAGCTCGACGAGGGGATTGGACACGGGCAGCCTCGGTTTTTGGTATAAAAAAGCTCGGAACCGGTCTGAGTTTAGTAAGATACACTGCAGCCGATTCCGAGCAAACACGCGGTAGATAGGACCGCGGAGCAACCCCTCTCACTGAGGTCTCCCCACAGTCCTCTCCCCACACCGCCTCGGTGTATTTTCCAAGTTAACCCCGTGGTGGATGATTGTCAACGAATTATCGGGGCGTTGGTCGGTGCGCGCCGCGCACCAGTGGCAGTCGTTGCTGTGCCGCGACCGCGCCTTGCCGGCCCTGATTCCCGCGGGCTATATTGGTTCGGCCGCCCCGTCCAGACCTCCACCAGAAAATTCATCGTGGCGACGATCGTCGACGGCAAGAACCGCATCCCCTTCCGCCGGGGCATGCTGATCTCGTACCTGATTCAGCGCGGGTTCGCCTACGAAGAGGCAGAGACGCTTGCCAACCAGGTGCGCGAGGCGCTGGGCAAGAAGGAGACGCAGCGCAAGGAGATAGTCCGGCTCGTCCGACAGCTGATCGAGAAGGAGAACGGTGACGATCTCGAGGTCGGCGACCTGGTTTTCTGGGAGCGCCTTCCCACCAGCATTTTCATCGAGGGCAAGGAAGGCACCAGGCCGTTCTCAAAGGAGGTGCTCTCCCACTCGATCCAGGCGTCCGGACTGCCCGGGGACACCGCCTTCGAGACTGCCCGCGCGATCGAGTCCAGGTTGATAGACCAACGCCAGACCTGCGTCACCCACACCCAGCTGCAGACTCTCACGGCCCAGGTGCTGGCCGAACATCACGACAAGAGCTACGCCGAGCGCTACCGCGTGTGGCGGGCGTGGGGCGATCTCGACAAGCCACTATTCATCCTCATCGGTGGCGCCAGCGGCGTCGGCAAGACATCACTGGCGGTGAGTCTGGCCAGCCTCCTGGACATCCCCCGCGTTGTCGCCACGGATGACATTCGCCAGATCATGCGACTGACGCTGGCTCCAGAGCTGATGCCGTTCATCCATACCTCCTCCTACACGGCGTGGAAGATGGCGCAGACCGATGGTGCCACCGACCTGGATCCGGTGATCGCGGCCTTCCGCGAGCAGGCCAAGGTCGTCAGCGTGGGGGTGGGCGCCATCCTCACGCGCTGCATCGAGGAAGGAACCAGCGTCATAATCGACGGCGTGCACCTGTTGCCCGACTACATAGACTTCAAGGCTTATCGCAAGGTGGCTTTCATCGTGCCGATGTGCCTGGCGCTGGAAGACCAGGGCAGGTACGGGGAACGCTTCGCCAAGCGGGAGGCAACGGAGCCTTCCCGACCCAGCTACCGCTACATCCACCACCTCGACGAGATCATGAAGATCCAGGAATACTTGGTGGAGCAGAGCGCCCAGTACGAGATTCCGGTCGTCGATGCCGACACCATCGCCGAGGCGACGAGTCAGGCAGCGATGCTGGTCGTCGAGCACTTGCAGGAACAGGAGGAGGTACAGGCGGTGGCGGGCCGCAAGAGCGGTAAGAAGAAGAAACGCAAGAATTGATGTAAGTCATGGAAATAGGCTGTTTTAAATTGCATCGCGTGCAGCGCTGCCATATATTGCCCTTCCTCCAACCCGCGTGGGGGCAGCCGGGTGGGGGCAGCCGGCGTCCTGCCCCCCGGGAACCCCGCTAAGAAGGCGCACAGCAATGCTCGGGAAAAAAGAAAACGGTAACGCCCTCAGCGGCGGCGGACAGACCCTTAACACGATCATTGGCCGGGGCACGTTGTTCGAGGGGACGATGCAGGTGGAGAACAGCGCCCGGGTCGACGGGACCTTCAAAGGAGAGCTCACCTGCTCCGGAGCGCTCACGATAAGCCAGTCCGGCGAGGCATATGCCCAGCTCGTGGGTAAGGATATCTACATCAACGGCGTCGTCCGCGGCACCGTCCGCGCCGAGAAGGTGCGGCTCGACAGCCAGGCCCGCTTCGTCGGCGACATCCACGCCCAAACGTTGTCCGTGTCCGAAGGTGCCGTGTTCCACGGCAGCAGTTCAATGGAAGTCGAGGAGGAGAAGGACGTCGCCGCCTCCACCCACTCCGGATCCAACGGTCGCGAAGCGGCCGGCAAGGAGGGGGCGGGCAAGCGGGTAGCCGCCGAACGCCAGGTGGCCAAAGGCTGAAGCCGCCGCCCGCAGTACATTTCTTCCCATCCTGCGGAAAAAGAGGCGCGGTCCGGTACCGCGCCGATCCGAGTTTCCCGGCACACACCGACCTTCCACTGACCCGGGCCTCGTCGTGGTATAGTCTTTGCTGACTCCCAGACGGCCCAGCGTTACTCCCGCAGTCGGCAAGGTCTCTATATGCCTGTCCGCATCACGCACAACGGCAACCTGCACCGCATCACCCGCAACATGTCGGTCCACTTCGACCGGGCTGCGAGGCAAGTCGAGCAGCTGGCTTCCGGTAACCGGGTCAACCGCTCCAGCGACGATCCGTCGAGCCTGGCGATGGCCGACACCCTGTTCTCGGAAGTGCGTGCCCTGAGCGAGGGTAATCGCAACATCCAACAGAGCATCCACATGCTGCAGACGGCCGACGGCGCTCTGAACCACGTCAACGACATGATGCTGCGGATGCGGAGTCTGGCTGCCCAAGCCGCGTCGGCCAACTCCACCTCCAACGACCGGAAGAATCTCGATGCCGAATTCCAGTTATTGCGCGAGGAGATCGACCGGGTTGCCGACACCACGAACTTCAACGGCATCAAGCTTCTCGATGACGACGAGGTCTTCGCGATCCAGTCAGGTCTGGCGGAGTCCAGCAACGATGTTTCCCGGTTCCGAATCCGGGATATGCGCGCTTCCGGGCCGAACCTGAACATCACGGGCCACACGATCCGCTCGCAGCGGGATGGATTGGAGGCGATGCAGCGGCTGACCCAGGCCTACGACCTGGTCATCGAGGAGCGCAACCGGATTGCCGCCTTCCAGCAGCGGCTCGAGTTCAGCATCGACACGGGTGAAAAGATCATCGAGAGTATGCGGGAGTCGGAGGTCGAGATTCGCGGCGTCGATATGGTGCGTGCCACTACGACGCTGACCCGATCGCAGATTCTCACGCAGTCGGCCGCCAGTTTCGCGGTGGCGGCCGACCTGGACATCGACCGGGTGCTGTCGCTGCTGGGCTGATCCGCTTACTACATGTACAGCAGGTAGAAGCGCAGCTCGGGATAGAGGCGGACGGTCGGTGCCGGCAGGTGGATCCAGCGCAGCTGGGACTTGAACAGACTCCACAACGGGCCCTCTCCGGGCAGATACCGGGTGTCGTAGTCGAGCGCCAGAAACAGCTCCGGACGGGCGTCCGGCAATTCCGGGTAGCCGCGGTCGGGACCGGTGCTCTTGGCGTTCTCGCCGTGCAGTCCCACGGCGCCGTAGCCCAGGGCCAGGCCTAGCTGGTCGGGCCACCGTCTCTCTATCTCACCCCGCAGCAGGTCGTCGACCGCCAGCGTCATCCAGAAGGTCATGCCCTCGTAGTCGTCGATGAGGTGGTCGTAGTGGGGTTTGCCGGCCGCCTGGCGATCCACCCGGTCGCGGTAGAGTCTGGACGGGTGGTAGCTGAACTTGAAGTTGACGACCCGCGTTGCCGGAAAGAGGGTGTGCATGAGCGGCACGCCGGCGCCCACCGAGTTGGCGACGAAATCGGGGATGCTGAAACCCCACTGATCGAAGTGGGCGTCGCGCATCTCGATCTCCAGCAGGGCGGCCCAGCTGGTCAGGGTGCCAAGGGCCGCGGCCGTGGGCGGGGTGAACCCGGTCCAAGCGTAGGCTTGCATCATGCCCTGGGCCATGAACAGCCCGCCGAAGAAGTGGCCGGCCTTGTCTATGTTCAGATAGGTTTCGCCCGACCAGTCGTTGACCCAGCGGATATGGTCCAGCTTTTGGCCCTGGTACCAGGCCCGGTCGACGTACTTGAAGCCGACGTAGCGGGCGGCCAGACCGCCACCTCCGACTAGGGCGAGGCGATCGTAGCGCACGCCAAAACGCTCGCCGTCGTCTTCGTCGTTTCCCGGTGCGCGCTCACCGGCTCCGGTTGGCAGCGCGAGGAGCGCGGTCGCGAGGAGTGAAAGTACCGTCAGGCGTCTCGTCCGTGCCCGCGCAGAGGGGCAATTCGCGGCCGCAAAAGCGGAACCGAAAGTGCAAACGCGAGTCTTTGTGTTATTCACAACTCAGTGTTAATTTTGAATTAATAGTCAATTTAGGTGAAGTGGATTCGTTTGCCAAAGATTTCCGATCCGAGCAGCGACGCCGACGCTCCGGCGGGTGGATCCAGCGCTGAGAGCGACGGCGTGGAGCAGGCACCAGTCCGCCGCGGTCCGCGCCGCCGGGGCCGCGCCGACGGCGCGGGATCCGGGATCTCGGTCGCTTCTGCCGCGGCGGAGACTGCCGCGGCGGAGACTGCCGCGGCGTCGGCTGGCGGCGGCAAGGTCCGGCGGCACCAGCAGTGGAACCAAAGACTTTCCCACTTGGGTGCGGCGGCGGCTTTCCGTCCCTACCTGTTCGTGGCCGGCGTGCTGGTCATCCTCGTCTTCCTCCTGTACAACGAGAGCGTCATCGCCGACTTCGAGGAGCAGGCGAATGAGCAGGTCAACCTCTACGCCCAGCTCATCGCCTTCGGTGTGTCGGAAGCGGCCAACGACCAGATGGGCGTAATCTTCAACGAGGTCATCGAGCCGGATGTCTTTCCAATAATCGTCACCGATCACCAGGGAGAGATTACACTGTGGGAGGGGCATGGTCTGCCGGAGCCGGACGATCGCTCTCCCGAGTCGCTGCTCGAGCTGCGTGGCATCCTGGCCAAGATGGACCAAAAACGCGAGCCGATCTCTTTTGATCCGCTGACTGAGACCGATGGCCTCCTGCACTATGACGGCCGGGGCTGGGTGCTGACCAGTGTCGGTGGTGCGGTGGTAGGCTGGGGCGGTCCCGGCCTGCCGGCATCGCCCGACACCGCTAGTGCCGCCGTCGCCGGTGTGCGCGCCGCCGTTGGCGCGATGGACCGATCCAACCCGCCGCGACGTTTCACCGTGTCGGCCGGTTCATACAATCTGCTCCACTACAACGACACAGACTTT
Source organism: uncultured Gemmatimonadaceae bacterium (assembly GCA_964456165.1). Taxonomy (GTDB): domain Bacteria; phylum Latescibacterota; class UBA2968; order UBA8231; family UBA8231; genus CAYWBJ01. Next base: position 5,428 of record CAYWBJ010000084.1, read on the forward strand.
GTGATCACCGACGGAAAGGGCGAGAACATCCTCAGTTGGTGGGGGCGGAGTCTGCCGCTGCTCGGTGATCGTACCCAGACATCTCTGCAGCGCATACGTAACGCGGTGCACTCTATGGGTGTGGAGAACGAGCCGTTGACGTTTCAGGTCCCATCGGAGACGATCCAGTACCTCCATTACGGCGACTCCCGAACCGTCAGCCGCATCTCCTGGGCCAATTTCTCCCTGATGGGCATCCTGATACTATTCCTGCTGGTGGGTTACGTGGGCTTTCGCAATATCCGCCGGAGCGAGCAGCGTTCCATCTGGGTGGGAATGGCCAAGGAGACCGCCCATCAGCTGGGAACGCCGCTCTCCTCGGTCTCCGGCTGGCTCGAGCTGATCCGCAGCGACCTGGAAAAGGAGGCGCCGGTCGGCCGGGACGAGGCGACTGAGCGACTGAGCGGTATCGCAGCCAAGGTCGGCGAAATGGAGCAGGATCTGCAGCGGCTCAACCAGATAGCCCTGCGGTTCAGCCAGATCGGGTCGGTGCCGGAACTGGAAATGGCCGATATAAACAGTGTGCTAGCCGAGACCGTCGGCTACTTCCGCAGCAGGGGACCTCAGTTCGGGCAGGTGGAGTTCGCCTTCCGCGCCGGCGAGGTGCCGGAGATACCGCTCAACCGGGAGCTGCTCAGTTGGGCGTTCGAGAACCTGTGCAAGAATGGCATCGATGCGATCGGCAACAAGCCGGGCCGCATCGCCATCGGGGTCGGGGCGGTGCCGCAGAAGCACCTGGTTCAGATCACCGTCCAGGACAACGGCCGCGGGATCGAGCCGGACCATGTGGACCAGGTCTTCGAGCCCGGTTTCAGCACGAAGAAACGGGGCTGGGGCCTGGGGCTGGCCTTCGTCAAGCGGATTATAGAGGAATATCACAACGGCAGGATCAGCATTACCCGGAGCGCGTCCGGTGAAGGGACCACGTTCGAGGTGCTTCTGCCGACCGAATAACGTTCAGAGGAGACCCAATGGAGACAGATGCTCGCAAGATACTGTGGGCTGACGACGAAATCGAACTTCTGCGCTCACACCAGCTCTTCCTCAACGACAAAGGCTTCGAGGTGACGCCGGTAAACAACGGCGAGGACGCGGTTGCCATGGTGCAGCAGGAGAATTTCGACATCGTCCTCCTCGACGAGATGATGCCGGGACTCGACGGTCTGCAGACCCTGGAGCAGATCAAGCAGCTCAACTCGAACATCCCGATCATCATGATTACCAAGAGCGAAGAGGAACACCTGATGGACGAGGCCATCGGGAGGCGCATCGACGACTACCTGACCAAGCCGGTCAACCCGAGCCAGATCTTCATGGCCTGCAAGAAGCTTCTGGACTCGCGCCAGATCCGGCAGAGCCAGGCCGGCCAGGTCTACGTCTCGAAGGCGATGCAGATCCAGCAGTGGCTGGCCGGCGGCGTGACCTGGAAGACCTGGATCGACCTGCACCTACTGCTGTGCGAGTGGGACATTGAGATCCGGCGGCTGGGCGACAAGAGCCTGCACGGGATGGTGGACGACCAAAAGCGGGAATGCAACCAGGAGTTCGGTCGCTTCGTAGAGCGCAACTACGCCGAATGGATCGAGAACGAGGACAACTCCCCACCGATGTCGGTGGACGTGGTGCCGGAGTTTGTCTATCCCTACCTGGAGGCGGGACGACAGGTCTTCTTCATCGTCGTCGATTGCCTGCGCCTGGATCACTGGCTGATCATGGAGCCGGTGCTGTCGGAGTTCTTCGACGTCAAGCGCCACTACCACTATTCGATCCTGCCGACGGCGACACCCTACTCGCGCAACGCCATCTTCAGCGGGCTGTTCCCCAGCGAAATCGAGCGTAAGTACGGCAATGTCTGGGCCAACGCGCAGGATGAGAGCAGCCTCAATCGCAACGAGCACCGCTACATCGACGAGCAGCTGGCCGAGATGGGATTCAGTCCCCAGACCAGCTCACACTACGTGAAGGTGATCAACGCCGGCGAAGGGCAGAGCCTGACGCGCAAGGTGCCCAGCCTGGCCAACGTGCCGCTGGTGAGCATCGTCTACAACTTCCTCGATCTGCTGGTTCACGGCCGCTCCCATTCGGCGCTGCTCAAGGAGATCGCCCCGGACGAGGCCGCCTTCCGGTCGCTGGTCAGCTCCTGGTTCGCCCATTCCTCGCTGTTTGAAACGCTACAACAGGTCGCCCGCACCGAGGCGGTGGTGGTTCTGACGACCGACCACGGCGCCATTCGCGGCACGCGGGCGGCGGTCGTGCACGGCGACCGCGAGACGTCCACCAACCTGCGCTACAAGAACGGCAAGAACCTGCGGGTCGAGGGGAAGGACGCCTTGTTCATCTCGGAGCCGGGGCGCTACGGGCTGCCCAGCGCGGGGATGGGGGCGAACTTCATCGTAGCCAAGGAGGACTTCTACTTCGTCTATCCGACCAACTTCAACGAGTACCAGCGACAGTACAAGGACAGTTTCCAGCACGGCGGCATCTCGCTGGAGGAGATGATCCTGCCGGTGGCAGTGCTGGAACCTAAGGGCGCTTGAGCGGATGAAGCCGCGGGAGTCGGTCCTCTGTCATTCGGCCGCCGCGACTCAGGAGCTTGGTGTCCGCCTGGCGGGAGAGCTGGCACCGGGCGACACGGTCGCTCTTAACGGCGATCTCGGAGCCGGCAAGACCTGTCTGATCCAGGGGATTTGCCGCGGGTTGGGGGTGCAGGACTGGGTGAACAGCCCGACCTTCATCCTGATCAACGAGTATCGAGGACGGGCGGACGTGCCGATCTACCACTTCGACCTTTATCGCATCCAGGCTCCAGAAGAGCTTGAGGATCTGGGTGCCGAGGAATACTTTTCGAGCGCCGGTATCTGCCTCATAGAGTGGGCGGAGCGCGCCGCCGCGCTGCTTCCCCCGCAGCGGGTGGAGGTCGAGCTGGCGTGGGTCGCGGATCAGGTGCGGCGCATTACCATCCACGGCAAACCGGACCGCGAGGACGCTCTTCCTGCGGCCCCGTAGTCATCTGGAGTCTCCTCAGTGCTTCTCCCTTCCACCCGGCCCATCCCCGCGGCCACCCAGAAGCACCGGTAGGAATCGGTGCGTCCGGAAGGACAGACAAGTGATGCTGCCCAGAGTATTGCACTGCCATATTTCGTTGAGCTGTTTGCTCCTGCTGTCCGTGCCCGTAGCGGCATGGGCTGCCGGGTCGGAGCCGATGCGGCTGGTCGACAGTCCGACAGCCGGTCTGATCGAC
>CAYWBJ010000085.1:0-3578 GCA_964456165.1 uncultured Gemmatimonadaceae bacterium
GTACAGCGCCACTGGGAAGCGGTCCTGGACCCAAAAGAGCGGACACGAGTGAGCAGATAGCCTCTTTTGCTCCACTTCACGAGCAATACTTTCGCAAGGCCTCCCCATCGAGCTCGGCGCCCAGTCCGGCCTGATGTTAAGCCACGGTATCCAGAAACACATCCATCGGATAACGGACCTGAGTTCGTGGCCCGAGCCGTGCGGGACTAGCTCTCAAGGGTGGATGTCGGAATGCTATTTATCGGACCGGGCAGTCCTTGGGAGAACGGTTACCTCGAAAGCTTCAACGGCAAGCTCAGAGATGAACTACTCAACGGGGAGATTTTCACGACGTTGCGGGAGGCAAAGGTGTTGACGGAGGGCTGGCGTCGGGAATACAATCAGGTCCGACCACACAGTGCGCTCGGCTATAAACCACCCGCGCTCGAAGCGGCGCCAGGACCGCGCATCGCAGTCACGTCCTGACTCTGGATGTGGACGCATTGATGGGGGCAGTTCACTCGGGATAGAGCGCAGTAATCCCTGAGCCGAGAGCCTCGGAAAAAAACTTTGAGAGGTCAAACATTTTGGGGATGATTGGGGGATATAGCCCGAAATAAAGAAATGGGTTACGAGTCCTCTAAACTCGTAACCCATTGTTTTTTTATGGTGGGGGGAGCAGGATTCGAACCTGCGTAGGCCTAAGCCAACAGATTTACAGTCTGCCCTCGTTGACCGCTTGAGTATCCCCCCTTCGCCGGGTATTAAGCTTGGGAAAATTAGCGGCAATTCCCGGACTGTCAATAGATGGTTGCGGTCCCATCCAGGCGCTAACTTAGCGCCGACGCGGGAGGTGAAAATACCCTACATCGGAGCGCATCTTAATGGCGTACGTGCTGGCCGCGTTGGCCACCAACCGCCGTGCTGGTTTCACCGCAACCGTTCTCGAGCAGGCCTGTCGAGGAGCACGCGAGGCGGGGGAGGAGGCCGGGGCCGAGGTCTGCACCGAAACGGCCTGCCTGGCCAAGTTCGACTTCAAGCCGTGCTTGAGCTCGTTCTGGTGCGCCCGCAACCAGGGGGTTGGCTGCATCCTACCCGAGGACATGGGATCCAAGGGCTCCGGTACGCTCTTCGACAAGGTCTCCCGGGCTCATGGCCTCCTGCTGGCCACCCCCGTGCACACGTGGGGACCTTCCGCGCTCGCCCACATGTTCTGGGAGCGGCTCTACCACTTCCTCTGCAGCGACCGGCTCAACGGACTGCCGTTCGGTGCTCTGGCCTGTGCCACCAACCAGGGTTTCCAGCGCCAGGCAATCGAGGAAATGACGAAGTGGGCGTTCTGTCGTTCTACCCTCTACCAGGGTGGAGTCGCCGCGCACGGGATGGACAGGGACCGGATCCTCGCCGACGCCTATGACCTGGGCCACCGGGTGGGAGCTGCGGCGATCCTCGACGAGCGCGACGGGCGACGTCGTTTCAACGACGCCGAGAAGTTCGCTCATTTCGAGGATGCGCCCTGGGAGGTTCTCGATTCCTATCTGGACAACGTCACCGACGGAACCTTCCAGATCGACGGCTCGCTCCCCGATCGGGCAGCTTCCGGAGCCTTCGCCGCTCCCGCGGCACTGGAACTCGTGCAGCGGGAGCGGGCCGAATTTGCCCGCGCCCTCGAGCTGCGTGACGCGGGCGAACCTGGACCGGCGAACCAGGCCCTGATGCGGGCAAGCGCCTTCTGGACGAGGGCTACCTGGAAGGAGTACGTCGTGGACTACATCGGCAGGAGACAGGATGTACCGCCTTACCGGGCACTGCCCGATCCGGAGCCCTGAGCAGCTCTCCGGCGCTTGCCGGAGGGGCGGAATTGTCGCACATTCCAAGGCTTCCTGACCTCCAACCAAATCTTCGGCAAAAGGAGTTCCTCATGGCAAGGAGTGTGACGGTCGCAATCACCGGCGCGGCCGGCCAGATCGGCTACGCGATCCTGCCCCGCATCGCGGCGGGCGAGGTCTTCGGCAAGGAGACCAGGGTGTCCATCCAACTGCTTGAGATTACCCCGGCACTGGGTGCCCTCGATGGCGTCGTCATGGAGCTGGACGACTGCGCCTTTCCCCTGGTGGACGAAATTGTCGCCACCGATAGCGCTGAACGGGCCTTCGATGGCGCTAACTGGGCCCTGCTGATCGGCTCCAAGCCCCGCGGCAAGGGGATGGAGCGCGGCGATCTGATCCGCGAGAATGGCCCGATCTTCGTCGGCCAGGGGCAGGCCCTGGCGCGGGCCGCCGCCGACGTCCGCGTGCTTGTTGTCGGCAATCCAGCCAACACCAATGCCCTCATTGCCATGCACCACGGCAACAAGGCCGGCATCCCGCTGGAGCGCTTCAACAGCATGACCCGGCTCGACGAGAACCGGGCCAAGGCGCAGCTGGCGCAGAAGGCGGGCGCCCGCGTCGCCGACGTCACCAACATGACCATATGGGGCAACCACAGCGCCACCCAGTACCCGGACGCGGAGAACGCCCGCATCCAGGGCAAGCCGGCTTCCGATGTCATCGGCCACGTTGCCTGGCTGCAGGGCGAGTTTATCGAGACTGTGCAGCAGCGGGGCGCCAAAGTCATCGCCGCACGCGGCCTTTCCTCCGCTGCATCGGCCGCCAACGCCGCCATCGACCACGTCATGAGCATGGAGTCGAAGACGGCAGAGGGGGACTGGTTCTCCGGCGGCGTGCCGAGTGACGGCAGTTATGGAGTCGAGGAGGGCCTGCAATTTTCCTTTCCGCTGCGCAGCGATGGAGCGGGGGGGTATGAGATCGTCCAGGGGCTTAAGCACAGTGATTTTGCGCGCGAGAAGATCGCCGCGACCACGGCCGAGCTGCAGGAAGAGAAGGCGGTCATCCGGGACCTGTTGGCCTGAAGCCGATGGAGGTCTACGGCGCCGACTTCTACGACGCCTACTTCGTAGGAGTGGACGGAGACGTGGGCTTCTACACCGAGGAGGCAGTCCGGAGCGGCTCGCCCGTGCTCGAGCTGGGCTGCGGCAGCGGCAGGGTCACCCTGCCGATCGCCCGCTCCGGAGTCGACGTGGTCGGCCTCGACAAGTCGCGCGATCTGCTCGAGTTGGCGCGCCGCAAGGCCACGTCCGAGGTGGGTGAGAGGGTCTCCTTTGTGTGCGGTGATCTCACCGACTTCTGTCTTACCCGGCAGTTCGCTCTGATAGCGATACCCTACCGCACCTTTCAGCACCTGTATGCCGTCGCCGACCAGGAGATGGCGCTGCAATGCATCCACGAACATCTCACCCGCGACGGACTGCTGATCTTCGATACTTTCGACCCGCACCAGTTGCTGGTCGGAGAGGGCTGGTGCTCCGGGCTGAGGAAGGATACGGACTTCATTCATACGGAGAGAGGTCGGCGGGTGGTGGTGTGTACGACCGCGACTACGACCAGCAGCTGAAGCTACTCGAACAGGAGCTCGTGTTCGAGGAGCTGGAACCCGATGGCGCGGTGTGCTCCCGTTCCTCCCGTCGCCTCACCCTGCGCCACTCCCATCGCTGGGAGATGGAGTACCTGCTCGAGCGCTGCGGGTTCGTGGTGGAGGCG
>CAYWBJ010000086.1:0-113258 GCA_964456165.1 uncultured Gemmatimonadaceae bacterium
GTGTCGGGATCGGTCGTGCTCACGCCACACAGGATCGATCCGGGCGCCGCCGCGTCGATGACCCCGTGGGGGCCGAGGGCAACCGCCTCGACGTCCTCCGGCATGGGAAGCGATGTGAAGACAATCTCGCTGCCCGCGGCGATCGCGGCAGGGTCGGCGGCCCAGCTGGCGCCGCGGGAGAACTGCTCCGATGCTGCGGTCTCGTCGAGGTCGCATACACTCCCCTCGTGGCCGCCGTCGATCAGGTGCCCGGCCATGCATCGACCCATGTTGCCGATGCCGACGAATCCAATCTTCACTCCTGCTCCTTCTGACCCTGCTGCCGTTGGCCGCTGCTTCCAGGTCCTGCGCCCAAGTCTACGTTTCTTGCTTAATCCGAAACTACACTTCCAGACAATCCTCGCCATCCGCGAGCCACGCGATCCCGAACCGGGCGAGGCAGAGCTCTTCGAACGGCCCCTCCACCCCGCGCTCGTACAGGCAGCAGATGGTCATGTCGGGAGCGACACACAGGCTGGAATAGGCGGACGGCCCCTCGTGGAGCACCTTGCCGGCGGTCCAGTTCCGGCACTCGTCATAGCTGACGCGGACCGTCATACGCTCCCTGCTCTCGCTGGCGGGGTTGGAGAATAACACGCGGCTCCGGTCGTGCCGCACCCCGTCGCTGAAGCGCACTATGCTGGCCTGGCAGACCGGCTCGCCCAGCGCCTCGTCCAGCTCCACCCCGGACCACGTATCACCGCCATCCGCGCTGCGGGCGCAGGCGCGCCGCTTCCTCCCGTGAAAGCTTCTCATGCTCATGTACACGGTGCCTTCCGCCGGACACTCGACGGCTTCGCATTCATTCGTATCCAGATCCAGGATGCCGCCGAGCTTCCAGGTGGCACCGTGGTCGTCGCTGCAGATGACGTGAGACCTGCTGGTGCGGTTGGGCATGTCCGGCTCGCGATGATCGCACGGGATCAGCAGCCGCCCGCTCTCCAGCTGAATGCCGTGTCCGGGACCGGTGGCGTACCAGTTCCAGGAGGGGGGCATCACGGACGCGGTGATCTCCTCCGGCGTCGACCAGGTGGCGCCGTCGTCCCTGCTGCTAGTCAGAAAGACCCGCTCGCTGTTGCGGCAGAAGGGCAGCCAGATGGTGCCGGTATCCCTGTCCACGACCGGACAGGGATTGCCTGCGGTCTCCTCGTCACCATGCCAGATCAGCTGCATTTCTCCCCAGGACTGCCCGTGGTCGAAGCTGCGCTTGACCACGAGATCGATATCGCCATCGTCGTGGAAGCTGTTCCTTCGTCCTTCGCAGATGGCGAGCAGAGTCCCTTTATTTGACACGACGAGCGCGGGGATGCGCAGAGTGTGGTAGCCGTTCTCACCGCTGACGAATAAAGATCTCTCCGATACCTTAGCTGCCATGACTTGCCTGATCATTCGGTGGCGGTGGGACTGCTCCCAAAGGTAAGGAATGAACGCTGGACGGCTGAATCCGAACGGAAACGAGATGAGAGAGCTGGCGACTGAACGACCACCTCGCTGTCACTACGGCAGCCTCGAACAGACCATTCGCTCCATCCGCGCCCACCGGCCGGTCGACCTCAACGCCGAGCGCTGGCGCCAGTCGCATCCCGCCGGCGACTTCGAGACATGGCGGCGGGAAGCCCACCGCTGCCTGCACGACGGCATGTACTACGATCCGGGCCCGCTCGACCTCTCCACCGAGATCCATGAGACCACGGAACGGGACGGCCTGGTGGTCGAGACCGTGGCCTTCAGCACGACGCCATGGATTCGCGTCAACGGCTATTTCCTGAGGCCGGCCCATGCCCGCGAGCCGCTGCCCGGCCTGGTCGTATTCCACGCCTGGGGCGGCCCCATGCTGTTCGGTAGGGAGCGCATCGTCAACGCCCGCCGCGACCACCCCGTCCTCGCCGAGCACCGCGACACCTACTACAGCGGGCGCTACCTGGCCGAGGAACTCGCCCGCGCCGGCTACGCGGTCGTCGTCATCGACGCGCATCATTTCGGCGATCGGGCCCCCCGCGACCTGAACGGGATCCCGGCCACATACGACCCGTTCGACCTGTCCGGCGACGAGTACCAAAAGGTCGAGGAGCTGGTGCGGGCGCAACTCTACCTCGGAGTCCGCCAGCTGGGCTGGGCCGGAACCACCTGGGCTGGAATCAACTACCACGATGACAGCCGCTGTGTCGACTACCTGATCAGTCGCCCCGAGGTCGATCCCAACCGCATCGGTTGCACCGGCCTGTCGGGTGGGGGCTGGCGCACCAACTTCCTCGCCGCTCTCGACCGCCGGGTCAAGGCTTCCGTCAGTGTCGGCTGGATGACCACGGGCGACTACCAGCAGGCCTACAACGTGGAAGGCTGCATCGGCACGTTCTGCCTCCTGCCCGGCGTCTGGGACCGCCTCGACGTCCCGGACCTGACCATCATGTCTGCGCCCAACGCAAGCATGGTCGTCAGCACGCAGCACGACGACCTCTTTCCGCCGGAGGGACAGCTCGACGCGGCGCGCCAGATCCAGCTCGGTTTCGAGTGGGCCGGCTGTCCCGCGCGCTTCAACCACTATTACCCGCCCAAGCCACACTGTTACGACGCCGAAATCCAGGCGGAAGCAATCGCCTGGCTGGACCGGCATCTGAAGAAGGACGGTGAATGAGATGGAGCTGCTGACATGTCGATTCGGATAGCCACGATCGCCGATGTGCGCCAAGCGGAAGCTGTGATTCGCCCGCACGTTTCGCCGGCGCCGCTGATGCGCTCGTACGCCCTGGAACGGGAGCTTGGCCTGGCTGCGGATCGCCGGGTATGGCTCAAGGACTACGGCTGGACGCCGGTCGGCTCGTTCAAGCTCCTCGGCGCGCTGAACTGGATGGCCAACAACCTGGAGCAGATCGGCGATCGCCCTGTCGCCGCGCACTCGTCGGGCAACTTCGCCTCGGGAATCTCCTTCGCCGGTATGCGTCACGGCAAGCGTGTCATCATCGTCATGCCGGAAACCGCGCCAAAGGTCAAGTTCGATCTGACGCGCTCCTTCGGCGCCGAGATTCTCACCTACGACATCGCCACTGACCATCTGACCGGACGGCGCGACGAGCTGACGCGAGAGATCGCCGAGACCGAAGGAGCCGTGCAGGCCTCGCCGTACGACGACCCGCATGTGATCGCCGGCAACGGCGTGGGTGGCATGGAGATCGTCGAGGAGCTCAGCCGGTGGGAGCGCCAGGTCTCCCACTTCATCTGCCAGGTAAGCGGTGGCGGCCTGATGGCCGGACACGCGCTGGCCATCGCCGACGGCTTCCCCAAAGCCGCTATAATCGGCGTCGAGCCTGCGGGTGCCGACGACTACTGTCGATCACTGGCCGCCGGCAGGCGGACCGCGATCGAGAAGCCGGAGGGCATCTGCGACGGGCTGCTTTCCTACGACGTCGGCGAGCACAACTGGCCGATCCTGCGGGCGCTGGTGCCAGCAGCCGTGGCCGTGCCGGATGCCGATACGCAGGCCGCCATGCGCTGGCTCTACGAGCGCCACGGCCTGCGCACCGAGCCCTCGGGCGCGATCGCCGTGGCGGCGGCGCTGGCCGGCGCCGTGAAGGTGGACGATGAGCAGGGTGATGTCGTTATCGTCGTCAGCGGGCGCAACGTCGACGACGACAGGTTCCGGAAATGGATTGCCACCGCCGGCTCATGATCCGACGCAAAGCCCCGAACCCGAGCTCTCCATGAGCGGTCGATCCGGATGCCCGGCCGTCGGGCAGGAGCCGATCTGAGGAGCTGAACCGGCTTGGGAAGCAGAGGTTTCGGGCACTTGCCTATTCGTTGCCCCTCTGCAGCTTCCCGCCCAGGGCGTCGAGCATCAGGTGCAGGCTGCCCTCCTCTTCCCCGGCGAGGAGATAGACCGGCTTCCAGATGCGCCCCCCATCGCCAACCGGTTGTAGACCCTGAGGGCCAGCAGGTTCTCACCGTCGCGCTTGAGGACGGGACCGGGATCGACCACAAAGGGGGTGATCCAGATTTCTCCCGGGGTCAGCCCGGTAGCCGCACAGGTGTGGTCCATCATTTTCTCGCCGTTGAGCCAGATCTCTCCGTCCTCGTCCACGGCGCCGAACAACAGCTTCAGCGGCTCGGCCCCGACCAGGCTGTCCGGCACCGAGAAGGTCTTGCGGTACCAGCCGAACCCGGTATACCGGGGATGCCCCTGGCCATTCCAGCCCCCCTCGAGGCCGATCTCCTCCCATCCTGCATCGTCGTAGTCGGCGGCCCACCAGCTCTCGGAAAGCCCCGCTTCCTCCGGATCGGTCCGGAACAGCCAACTGCCCTCGATTTCGGCCCCCACCACATCCGCCTGGGAGGTACTGAGCAGCTCCCGCCAGAACTGCACCAGCCCATCCGCACGACGGTGTGACGGGGGTTGGGCCTGCTCCGACCACGTGCCCATGCCGACGGCGTTCGCAGTTTGCTCGAACTCGTCTATCCACTTCGTGTACACGGCACCCGGCCGATCTCCTGCCCCGTCCGTGAAATACGCACCCAGCTCCGGCTCGCCGGTCCCCGCCTTCCGCTTCCCGACGGCGCGGCCCAGGGCGGCCTTCAGAACGAGCGGTCGTCGTCTTCGGCCGCCAGGTCGATCTCGGCCACGAACACGTCGGCCGGCCCGGTCTTGTGGTGCGCCAGTTCGCGGGGATAGTCCGGCGGCGGCGCGGCTCGATTCAGCTCCCCCCACCGCACCATGTAGTGGCGACGCTTTCTCTCTACGTCCACCACACCGCTCAGGTAGGCGTGCTGCGAGTAGTACCCGATGATCAGCCGGCCTTCCTCTAGTGCCACGAGGCCCGGGTAGGCCGCGTCACCCTCGCTGGGCAGTGCTATCACCGGGGTCAATCCATCCCGATCGAGCTCCCAGATCGCCGTGTTGCCAGCCGGTGTGTGCTGCGGAATCCAGGGTGCGGTCGGATCGCGGCGCCCGGCCACGAACACCTTCCCGCCGAACTCGCACAGGGCCGGACAGTGAATCATTGTTTCGAGATCCACGCGCGACCACTCCTCGTACGGAGGCTTGGAGATGTAGAGGTACGAATGCTGACCGGGTTCCCGCTTGGTCCGCGAAACACACCACATCTCGCCGTCGGGGCGGATGATGACGGCCGCCTCGTTGAAATTCGGCGTCATGCGGTGTTCGACCTTGCGCAGTTCGTCGAATTCCTGCCGGCTCATGCCCTCATCGTCGGGAATTCGGGAGAAGAACGTCCAGTTTCGGCCATCAGGGCTCGACAACAGTTCGCCCCCCTTCTCGGCGCAGTAGAAGACCCCGTCGTGGGCTCGCACGCGCCACAGCCAGTAGTTGCGATCGTACACCTGCGCAGAGTCCGACCACTTGTAGCCGTCCTCCGAAGACCAGGCGTAGTGGTAAACCACTTCCCGCTCTCGACTACCCTCCATCTCGAAGTGGCTGTCGGCGCCGTATACGAAGAGCTCGTCGTTGGTTGCTACTAGTTTTGCGTCTCTCGCGTCATTGGGCGTCTTGAAGACGGCGACCTGGTCCCAGCGTTCCAGGTCCGCCGACCGGTGGAGGACAACGATGCCATCCGGCGCCGCATGCGCCGAGATGCGCGCGTGAACCAGCCAGAACTGGTCCTTCCAGAAGCATAGGTCGCAGCCCATGTTGTGCCAGCCGTCCCTTACGACTGTGCGGTGTGATATAACTCGAGCCATCGGAACACGCCTTACAGGTATTGAGTGAGATTGGTAACCGCTGTGGTACCGCAAGATAAGGAGACGAAACCCGGCCGTCGAACTGTCCAGTTCTGCCGGCGTGTCCTCGTGGAAGGTGGCGCTACACCGGCATTGCCAGAACCCGAGGGTCGCCTAGCTTCTCGGCGATGGATTATTGTCGAGGGCCCCTTACATACCCGAACAGAATCACCGGCGGTGCCCAGTGCGTTCTCGGAAAGGCACTGTGGAACCACACCCTTGATCCGCCTGGGGCCCGAGGATGAGGCGGCAGCGAGCAGCAGATTACAACAACGCGCCTCTCGCCGGCGACCTGCAGAACGAGAGAGACCTCCTGGATGTCCCATTCCGGGGCATCCTCATCGGGGCAGTGCTGGCCCTGGTGCTCAACATCTGCGACACCTACGCCACGAACGCCATCCAGGGTTCCTATCTGACCCTGAACTTCAGCACCCCCGCCGCCCTCTTCTTCTTCTTCTTCCTCGTCCTGGTCAGCGGTACCCTCGGCCTGATTCACCGCTGGCTCTCCCTGACCCGCTCCGAGCTGATCACCATCTACATCATGCTGGTGGTGGCCTGCTGTATCCCCGGCATGGGGTTCACCCAGTTCATGATCCCCTGCCTTCTCGGGTCGACCTATTACGCCTCGCCCGAGAACAACTGGGACCTCTACTACAATCAGCACATTCCCGAGTGGATGATTCCGCGTGGCGAGAACGTCGCCCGCTACTTTTTCGAAGGGCTGCCCGAAGGCATGCCGATCCCCTGGGAAGCATGGGTCGGCCCCCTCAGCCTATGGTTCGGTTTCTTCCTCGCCCTCGCCTTCGCCATGATCTGCGCGATGGTCATCCTGCGCCGGCAGTGGATCGACCACGAGAAGCTCAGCTACGCGCTCGTGCAGGTGCCTATGGAAATGATGCAGCGGGAGGGTGGGGGCACCGTCGGCCGGTCGTTCTTCACCAACAAGGTCATGTGGCTGGGTTTCGCCATCTCCTTCCTGCTGCTGAGCATCAATGGCCTGCATTCCTACTATCCATGGTTTCCCGGCTTCGAGCGCGGCGTCGGCCTTCCCCTGTTCGGCAACACCTGGATCAGCTTCTACTTCAGCCCGCCCTGGATCGGCTTCTTCTACTTCGTCAACCTCGATATCTCCGCCTCGATCTGGTTCTTCTACCTCCTCGCCCGGCTGCAGCGGGGCATCTTCAACGAGCTCGGCATTCAGAGCACCCAGCGGATCGACTTTTACTCCGAAGACCCCTTTCTCGCCCACCAGGGTCTCGGGGCAATGATCGCCTTCGTCCTCATCGGCCTGTGGGTGGCGCGCCGGCACCTGCGCCAGGTGGTGTCGAACGCCGTTGGCGGGGGACTGCGGGTCGACGACAGCGGCGAGATCCTCTCCTACCGGCAGGCCTTCTTCGGGCTGATCGGCGGCCTACTCACCGTCGCCATCTGGCTGTCGGCGAGCGGCCTGCCTTTCTGGGTGGCGCTGGTGTTTCTCTTCGGGGCAATGGTCCTGTTCCTGTCGCTGACCCGGGTGGTCGCCGAAGGCGGCATCCCGGCCATGCGCCCGCCCCTGATGAGCTCGACCTTCGCCATCACCATGGTCGGGACTTCGGCTATCCCCACCCAGGGCCTGGTTGCGTTGGGCTTCTCCTACGGCTGGCATTCCGAGATCCGCTCCTTCGTGATGTCCTCGGTCGCCAACGGCCTGAAGATGGGCGAGATGATCCGCGGCCAGAAACGCCGCCTGTTCTGGGCCATCGCCATCGCGATCCTAGTCAGCCTCGCCGGCTCTTCCTACGTCACGATGGCCATGGCCTACCATTACGGCGGCATCAACCTCAACTCCCTGTTCTTCTCCTGGCAGTCGACTCACTTCGGGCCGATGGACATGACCCCGCGCATCATCGCCCAGCCGGAGGGTCCGCGCTGGGACGCCTGGCAGTTCATGGGCATCGGCGCAGCGGTGATGTCGGCACTGATGTGGGCCCGCCACCAGTTCGTCTGGTGGCCCCTCAACCCGCTCGGGTTCACCATCGCTGCCAATTGGAAAACGGGCCACATCTTCTGCAGCGCCCTCGTGGCCTGGTTCCTCAAGCTGGTGATCCTGCGTTACGGCGGTGTTCGGCTGTATCGCGGCCTGCGCCCCTTATTCCTGGGCCTCATCCTGGGCGAGATCGTCGGCGCCGGGATTTTCCTCGTCATCGACTACATCACCGGCCACACCGGCAGCTTCCTGACCCAGGTATAGCAAGCAGTTTGGGAAGGCCATCGGCGCTCCGACCAACTCAGCAGACAACCCAGTCAGGGGCTGTTGCCTCGAGAGCGGCACAAGCTACGTTAAACCCGGGGCCAATGGCGGCTTCGGGCTGCGGTTGGCGCTTCAACCGCGACTACAACTAACTGAAGGGGCAAGTCACCATGGCAAAGAGGAAGACCGCGAAAGCGGCCCCGAAGAAGAAAGCAAAGACATCCGGCAGCGTCCGGACCACGGCCGCCCCGCGGAGCGTCATTGAACTGGGCAACCGGCGCGAGCTGTTCGTCGACGACTACCTGATCGACCGGATGCACGGCATCGAGCTCCGCCTGCAGAAGCCGGTGCCGCGCAACGAGGCGATCGTGCACGACGCCCCCTGGGAAGGCAATACCAGCGGCTACCACACCGTCTTCCAGGACGGCAGCCTGTTCCGCATGTACTACCGGGGCTCCATGTACCACCAGTGGGCAACGCGCGGCAGGCCCGTCGTCTGTTACGCCGAGAGCCGCGACGGCAAGGAGTGGTACCGCCCGGAGCTTGGCCTGGTCAGCTTCATGGGCTCGAAACGGAACAACATCATCTGGGATGGCCCGGGCTCCCTCAACTTCACCCCCTTCCGCGACACCAACCCGGCCTGCCGCAAGGGCGAGGAGTACAAGGCCCTGGGCAGCCCTCACGCGGGCAGTCAGGAGGAGCAGGCGCTCGTCGCCTTCAAGTCACCTGATGGCGTGCACTGGGACCTGATCTCCGACAAGCCGGTGATGGACCACACTACGGGCGTGAACGTGTTCGACTCGCAGAACGTCTCGTTCTGGGATCCGGCGCGCGACTGTTACGTGGAGTTCCACCGGGACTCTATCTATCCCGACGGCGTGCGCTATCGCCAGATCATGACCTGCACCTCGAAGGACTACCGCCGCTGGACCAAGCAGCAGTTGCTCGACTACGGCGACGCGCCCCTCGAACACCTCTACACCAACGCGGTCAACCCCTACTACCGGGCGCCGCATATCTACATGGGCTTCCCCAAGCGGTTCGTACCCGAGCGCAGTCTGGTCGGCTGCACGGCAGGAGGTATGTCGGACGGCCTGTTCATGACCAGCCGCGACGGCCTGCACTTCAAGCGCTGGGAAGAGGCCTTCATGCGTCCCGGGCTGCAGCGCTGCCGCTGGGAGAACCGCAACAACATGACCGCCAAGGGTATCCTCGAGACCGAGAACGACCTGCCGACGGCGCCGAAGGAGCTGTCCATTTTCAGTTCCGAGGGCTTCTACGACACCACCGCCCAACTGCGCCGCTACACGCTGCGGCTGGACGGTTTCGTCGCCGCCAACGCGCCCCGCAAGGGGGGCGAGCTAGTCACCCACCCCTTCACTTTCGAAGGCGAGGCCCTGAACCTGAACGTGAGCACCTCCGTCGGGGGTTCCGCGCGGGTCGAGATCCAGGATGCCGACGGCAAAGTGCTCAAGGGATACGGCCTGAGCGACTGCGACGAGATTTACGGCGATTTCCTCGACCTGCGGGTCAGCTGGAAGGGGGCGGCCGACCTCAGACACCTCGCCGGCAAACCGCTGCGCCTGCGTTTCACCCTCAGCGACGCCGATCTCTACAGCCTGCGGTTCGGATTCGTCCGGGGGCCTCGATGAACGGCGCCCCCGAACTGGACGTCCTGCTGTTCTTAGACGACACGATGCTGGCGGAGACCGACAACGTCTGGCAGTCGCTGCATCACCCGGTCAAGCACAAGGCAAACCCGCTGCTCGAAGCGGACCGGCCTTGGGAGGGATACGTGGTCCTGCAGCCGGGTACCGTCGTCTACGACGAGCAGAACGAGCGCTTCCAGATGTGGTACAACGCCCAGCCGAGCCGGGAAAAGCCGGACGCCGGCCACAACCTCTGTTACGCGACCTCCACCGACGGCGTCCGCTGGGAGAAGCCGGAACTGGGCCTCGTCGAGTTCGAGGGCTCGACGGCGAACAACATCCAGCTCCGGGACGTATCCTGGACCCATTGCGTGCTGAAGGATGCCGCTGACGTCGACAGCGGCAGGCGTTACAAGCTGCTCTGGTGGCCGGAGGACGGATCGGGAATCTATGCGGCCGTCTCCCCTGACGGCGAGCAGTGGGACCCGCTCGGCGAGGGCCCGATCATCCCCCGCCGGATGACCGGCGACACCTGCAGCCTTATGCGCGATCCGGTGTCGGGTCAGTACTGGCTATACCACAAGACGCGGACGCCTTCCCGGCCCATCCGCATGATCTCCCGCATGGAAAGCGAGGACTTCCTGCACTGGAGTCCCTCCCGGCGCATCCTGGCCCCCGACGAGCTCGATCCGCCCGACACCCAGTTTTACGGGCTGTCGGCCTTTCCCTATGGCAGCCAGTACCTGGGCCTTCTCTGGGTCTACCACACCTATCCTGGGACGGTAGACGTGCAGGTGGTGTCCAGTCGCGACGGGCTGAGCTGGGACCGCACCGCCGGCCGCAAGCTGTTCATGCACCTGGTCCCGACCAACGAGTACCACGGCGGCGCATTCGATTCGGTCCAGATTTATCCGTCGTCGGTGCCGGTGGAGAAAGACGGCCAGCTCTTGTTCTACTACTGCGGCCTCTCCGTGCCGCACAACACCCTAGCCGTGGACCAAGAAGGACGCATCGGCCTGGCCACCTTGCGGCGTGACGGCATCTGCTCTCTCGACGCAACCAGTCCAGGATCGGTCCTCACTCGACCGTTCACCTGGAGCGGCAACCGCCTGCTGATCAACGCCGCCACCGCCTCTCCGGCACCTGGATCCGGGGACGACGGCCACGGGAGCGTCACGGTGCAGATCGAAAATGAACACGGAGAGACCATCCCCGGGCTCTCAACCGCAGAGTGCACGCCATTCGTCGGCGACGAGATGGACGCCATCGTGGATTGGGACGGTCACAGCGACCTGAGCGGCCTCAAGGGTCGAACCGTACAACTGCGCTTTGAGATCGAGGATGCGAACCTGTATTCATGTCGCATCTGCATGGCTCCCCATTAAGACGCCGGGGAACTGCATCAGGGAAAAGAATAGCCTTCGTTGTTTATGTTGAACGGCCAGACCCTCATCATATGCCTGAGTCGACGGACATCAACTCTATCTTCGCTTATTCCCAGTTCCCTTTTGAGCGACGGATCCTCAAAACTCAACCCCTCGTTCGCCGCCAGGAATCCCTCATTGAGAATGACGTCGGTCAGGCGGCTCGCGATCAGATAATCGCCCAGAATAGTGGGATGCAGGTGTTCGTAGATCACGGGTTTTCCAACCACACTCTCAGGATCATAGTTCTGAAATACGGCCTCAAAGTCCACCAGTATGGTACCCGTTTCCCCCGCGACACTCCTTATGGCCTCGTTGACCCCTGAAGGAGCTCTGATCGGCAGGACATCCAGGTCTCGTGCTCTCGTGAAGGACAGTTCAGCTCTGTCTCGTTGCCCTAGGGCGAGGTAGACATGCCCCAGATCGAAATGAGTCTGGGCATGATCCGGGAAAAGCCGCAGTGCCGTCTGGTAACTCCGTTCGGCCTCATCCAGATGATTCAGCTCCAACGCACGCTCACCGACATCCAATAAATGTTGCCATTGGGCAACATCGAGCGAATCCGGTGGCAGCGCTGAATCAAACGGGCGCCAATCTCGAAGGTTGGAAACGACCGTCCCCAAGATCACAGGAATTCCATGACGCTCTGCAATCTCGATGATCTCCTGGAGATTTCCCTTGAAATTGCCGACGGCCTGCTTCCGTGAAGGATGATGAGGGGCAAGAGTGCTGTTCACCATCATCTCGTATGGCGAACCTCTCTTTCCACTTCGATCAGAAGGTGCTCTCAATCTCGAGTAGAAGCTGTTTGCCAGCTGGAACACCTTGATGTCGCGCAGATGCAGAACGAGGTTGATCACTTCGCGAGACGTGCCCAATGCCACGTTCGAGGCCACGCCTAGCGGTCCGTAGATCTCGTTGTGTCCCATGTAAACGATCAGGAGATCGGGATCGTACTGCGGAAGCTTCCTCGCTATGTCGAGGACCTGGTAGCTGTTGAAGGTGATTATCCCCAAGTTGACCACTTCCACCGCTCTACCGACTTCAGAACGTACCAACAACTCGTGAAGCAGCTTTGGAAACGGCCCTCCTGTCGTCGATCCCCCAAGACAAAAAACGCGAAAGTCCCTTTCGGATTTCTGGTACTTCATGCCTATTCTCGGCACTAGATGCTCGAGAATGGGATCATTGAAGTAATACTTTCGGTGCAACTCCTGATTTAACTGGTAGGTAAACGAAGTATCTGTAGCATGCCGCACTGGGATGAACAGCCTGTCATCGAGCCCGTAGTGAGTATGCCGCAAATAGAGCTCGAGTCCTGCAAACAGCAGAAGGGATACGAGAGCAAGAAGGGCATTCACCAACAGGGTAGTTTTTCGAGACCACCCTGTGGTCTGTCCCGTTTGTTCCTGCATTACGAACACCTCGAGGAAAAGCTACCCATAGTGGAGTCCACAGGCATTGGCGCCGTCGTCGGTAGTCCTGAGAGCCACCCCTGCGAGCAACATACGGGAGACTACGAACGGCAACAAACTGAGCCTGTAGCTGTGCAGCTCGGAGACCAGGCTCGCGGACATGGGGGTTCGTCTGGGCATGACGGACATCAACTACTTGCGGTCGCACCTGCCAAACGTGGTACCGGCTGCGAAGACGGTGTATGGATTTCTGAAGCGCGAATCCTTACTTCCGGCGAGTCCACTCTCCCCCCGAACGAATGGCTGGCACTGCAGCGCTACTACGTCGCCAATGCGCCGGATTTTCCGCTGCCGCAACAGGAAAAAACGTCACTGAACTGGAGGCTGCGCACAGTTCGATTTAAATATCGTCGAATCCGACTTTCCGGTCAGACGTCCGCTCACTACGATGGTCCACATCCGTGAGCCCTGCAGGTAAGTCTACATCGGCGATGGGGCGAGGCAGATGGCCATGCTCGATCACAACGGACAGACCCAGCGGGCACAGATGCGTTTGGAGCCGGAGATCAGTCCAGTCAACATCGAGTTCGCGGGGAGGACCGCGCATACCGGGCCGATCGGAGATTACGGCGGGGGAAAACGAAGTTCCTCATGTTTCGAAGCCGGGGCGAACAATGGGTTTCTGGAGTACATCCTGCTGCCACTACCCGGGGCAGCGGCAGTCGAGGCGACCGACTTCGACGGCTACGAATGAGGCAACATCATGGTCTTGATGTCCGACGCCAACGTAGTGCCGCACCTGTTCCTCAATTCGGGTGGCAGGATTTTTCTATCCAGAAGGTGGATTTCCCCTGGATTGCAGGTGGATTTTCCTTGGATTTTCCGACACTTTTCCCTATACTTTACCGCTGAGCGGCAGTATATGCCGCTCCGTTTCATCTTATGTTGATGAACAGGCGACAAACGGGTAAACTATTTATTTTCAGCAACTAACGGAGGTGTCCGACGGGGGCCGGTTGTGGCGCACCTGCTGTGCGAATAGCGCGTCGAAAGGAGGTCCTCGAGCAAAGTCCGGCATTCCCCCAAAGTAAAGCCACTTGCGGCAGCAGCAGTTTTCATTACAATGTACAGTCATCTTTCAACACCTTTTAAGGAAGGAGAACAGATAATGAAGAGAATCATCATCGTAGCTGCAGTTCTGGGTCTAGTCCTCTCCACCTCCACTCCGAGTGCAGCCCATGTGCCATCGGACAAGAATTTTGCGGCGGTGCAGGTGCCCATCAGCGAGAGTGACGTCGCAAACGTAGAGGTGGACGGTAATCTCGCCGAGTGGGACAACGTGCCGTCCGTGTTCTGGGTTACTCATGATGACCTCGTCGAGTCCATCACCGGTACCCAGGGTGATCCGGATGCAGGTAATCTCGCTGAGCGCATCATCGTCGGTTGGAGCCCAGAGACCAACTTCCTTTACATCATGGAGGAAAGGTTCGACAACCTCTGGTTCGGCGAGGAGGAAGGCACCAACGATTTGCTCGAGCTGGTGATCGATGCGGACCACAGCGGCGGCGGCTTCTACGGGGGAGATCTTGAGGAGAGGGATTTTGGGGCCCATGCACAGGACTGGCAGCAGCAGCTCTACAACCCCGACGGTCCCCTGTGGTTGTGGGGCGGCGGAGTGTGGGCTGCCGTGGAGCCTTACACTGGCATCAGATATAATGTCGACGGCGAGTCCGGCGGCGCCGCCACCCTCTCTCAGGAGAGCTATTTCACCACCTTCGACTACCTGCCTGGCGATTCGACCAGTCCGGAGAGTGCCGATGTGGATGTCCACACCCTGGCTGAAGGCGAGGTCATCGGCCTCGGCATCGTGATTCAGGACGATGACAACGGCCCGGGCGATTCGTACAATGGCTACTGGATCCACACTGGCGACGTCAACGTGTACTTTAACGCGGACGCCCTGAGAGATCACGTGCTACTCGGGTATGACGCGAGTAACTGGATGTCTGGCGGCGCCACCGCTGTTGAGAACGATAGTTGGGGTCGCATCAAAGCGGGTTTCTCCAACTAGGAGGAAGATCGGCTTTTAAGGAGCCGACTCTATCGTTGTTGGGGGGGCGAGATCGACGATCTTCGCCCCCCCTTTTTCTTTGGGCAAGGCAGGAGAGTGCGCTCACCGGCATCTTTGCTAACAACCTGTTCGGCGCTGATGTTGTCGGCCACAAATCCGTGCTGGGGACAGGCGGGGTATTCGCTGACGCCAGGCAGGGTGGTCGTCGATTCCAGAGAGCATTGGGAATTCTGGAACGCTGCCGCCAACACGATCCAGATCGGCGATGAGGGGGTGAGGCCCGCCTTCATCCGCAAGCACACGAGACTGGAGATAGACGGCGAGGAAATCGTCGTTCCAGGTATCAATGCCGTCCACAATGCCGCCGAATTCGGCGGCGGCATATTGAATGCCGGATCCAATCCCTCGAGCGCCGTCAACGTGATGGACGGCAGGATGGGTACCTACTGGGAGCCGGACCTGTCCGACCTGTTGCAGGACTGGTGGCTGCAGATCGATCTGGGGCGGACGGTATCTGCCACCAGGATCGTTCTCAAGTTCGTCGGTGAAGATCTGGGAGACCCCTTTCTGCAATTCAGGATAACCACTGCGAATGGACAGAAGGCCCCTGTAGGTAGTCAGTTTCTTTTCCGGACGCGCTTCACCACAGACAAGCCGAACAAGAGCCAGCGGATTGTCGAGATCGATCTGACCAAGCAGTTGCCGACGCAGTGGCCCGATGCGCGGGGCGACTTCACTGGCGACGTCATTCGCTACGTCGGAGTGGGCATCACGGACAGCGACTTCAGCAGGGGCAGGCAGGTCTCCCAGTCCGAATACGACAGTCTCCCAGCCGACGTGCAGGGAGAAATAGACTTCTTCCGGCGAGAGGTATCGGGGAGGGTCAGGTTGCTGGATGGGAAAGAGGATTGGGACGCCCTAGCGGGCACGGAGAGGCAGGGGCCGGTCGTCTATTACCGCCGCGAGATGCCCCGGCTGGCAGAGGTGGAGGTCTGGACCATCGGCGACAACATCGGCGCGGGCGTATTGGATCGGGGCGGCAGGGTGACCACCGGGGAGAACCTCAACAGGGCGGGTGCCGTGGTAGATGGAGACCTCTACGGGCAGGTGCTGTCCTGGTCTGCTCTCGGGAGCTTCGATCCCGACAGGTTGGCGATTACGGATCCACGGGATGCAGAGCGCTCCCTGTTCATAGATCTCGGAGGCTCCTACTTCCTGGACCACATCAGAATACTCCAGGCCGCGTCGAACCCACCTCCGTTCAGAACCTACCGCATCCAGCTTTCGGACGGTTCCACCAATGCCGGCGGCGAACTGGCGTGGAGGACAGTAGGGGCGATCAGCGACGTCACGCGGCAGCAGACTTTCCACGGCTTCGACTTCCCCCTGACGAAGACCGAGCATATGGCCTTCACCTACCTGCTCCACGACCACGAAACATACGAGGCGGGGCAAGGGAGCCACGGCGTGTCGGAGGTCCAGCTGTTCGGTGAAGGGTACCTCGCAAAAGCGCAGATCTCGTCCGAGTTCGCAGGAGAGGCCCCGTTCATAGAGGTGGCGCGAACTTCTCAGAACCTCGCCGCCATCGAGTGGGAGGCCGACGAGCCGCCCGGGACGGATCTCATTCTGCAGACCCGCACGGGCGATACGGTCGAGAGCGTAACCCGCTACCTAAAAAAGAACGGATCCGAGTTCCCGGGCACCAAAGAGGAGGCGCGCAAGAAGTGGGAGGACGAGAAGAAGTTCTTCGGGGAAAACGCCGTGGGTCCGGTGATCACCGAGACGACCCCGGGCAGTGACTGGAGTGGCTGGAGTCAGCCGTATTTCGATTCAGGTGAGAAAATCACCTCTCCCAGTCCGCGGAGATACGTCGCCGTCAGGGCAATCTTCCTGACTGACGCTCCCACGGCGGCGGCCACACTACGTTCGGTGGCGCTGACCTTCGTGAGGCCGGTTGCCCATGCAGCCGTGGGCGAGGTGCTGCCCCCGCGCCTGGAGGAGATCGGCTCGGTGCAGCAGTTTTCGTATTTCGTCCGCTCCACCTTCCAGCCCGAGAGCAGAGGGTTCGACGAGATCCTCATCGATGCGCCCGACGGCGTCGACATGAAGCTCAGTCGAGTTAACGTAGACGTGACAGGCCAGGAAACCGTGACGTATACGCCACAGAGTGAGGATCTTGAGGTGGTGATGGAGACGGATTCGCTGTGGGTTCGTCTGCCAGCCCCGATCAAGACAACGACGCGTGGATCGGCGCTGGTAGAGCTTCAGTTCGAGGCAACCGTGTTCGTCTACAACACCTTTTTCATCGCCTCCATGGGACACTCGCGGTTCGAAAACTCATGGCAGCGGGTGGATGATGGCAACGCCAACGGGATCATCGACAGCGAGACGACTGTGGTGTTGGCGCTGGAGCAGGGCGAGTTGCTGGGCGATCTGCAAGTCAACAGCGCGTTCACACCCAACGGTGACGGTGTCAACGACGAGCTCCAGGTCAGTTTTTCGCTGCTGCGGTTGACGGCACCCGTGCCGGTGGCGATAGAGATCTACGATCTGAGCGGCCGGCTGGTGACACAGCTAGCTCAGGAGACCTCGTCGGGACGCCATACCGTGGCGTGGCCAGGCGTGGATCAGTCGGGAAGGAGAGTGCCACCTGGGATCTACCTTATGCGCATCGACGTGGATGTGGACTCAAGGTCCGACAACAACACGTCGGTTCATCGATTGGTACACGTCGTCTACTGATGATCATCGGGACATCACGTCGCATTGCAGCGGCCTTGCCCATTTTATCCGCAGCCTTTCTCACCCTTGCAACGACTGGCTACGGCGAGACGATCGTCTTCGGAGGCGGTCCGGGCTCTCGTGCCTGGGATCGCTCCTTTTCCGAGATAAAGGCCATCGATTTTGAAGCCACACCCGGTTCCATCCACCCTCTGCTAAACGATCCGGAAGACAATATCGCGCTGCGGTTGATCGAACAGGGCGGTGTGATAACATCCCCCAATGCGCACATAGAGCTCCAGGTCACGCCGAGCTCGTTGGATGGCTTGCTCAACAAGATGGTGGACGGCAGCGGCGACACCGCCTTCGAGGTCAAGCTCCCGAGGACCACGGGGGTCAGGTTCAGGATCGATCTGGGCGAGCGCTTCGGAATCAACAGGATTCGATTTGCTCCTCGCGAAGGGTTCGAGGATTTCTTTCTGAAGGGCTACGAGGTTGCGCTGAACGACGGCAGCGAGGAACAGACGACCTTGAACGGATTTCCCGATTTCCGCGTCTTCAGGAGAATCGAGCGCAATCGAGACCCAGTCGTCGACCTGCTCGTGCCACTGCAGGTCGTCCGTTTCATCGAGGTGAGACAGCTCATTCGAGGCGAATGGGAGATCGACGAGTTTCAGATCTTCGGCGAAGGATTCGCCCGTGCTGCTGCGTACACCTCGAGGGTATTAGACGAACGCGGTCCCGCAGTCTTCGGCGACATCACGTGGGCAATGGAGACGATAGGTGAGCCTGTCAAGGTATCTGCGACAGTGTCGACCCGGAGCGGCCGCACACCGGACCCGAGTGACGGCCAGGGATGGAGTCGCTGGTCTGCCCCGTATCGGGCCGGAGTGCCGGCCCAGATCGAATCGCCCGCTCCCCGCCGCTACTGGCAGTTTCGCGTTCTGTTTCAAAGCGAGGACATCCGCTCAGCGGCTGTCCTCGATTCCATCGCCGTGGAGGTCTCGCCGGCGCTGGCCGATTCCGTCGTCGGGGAGGTGTGGCCCCAGGAAGCCGTCGTCGGACCGGCGACCGAGCTGACCTACTGGGTGCGCAGCTACAACAGCACCGGCTTCGATCGGCTCGACATCGAGACGCCCGCACATATTCAGTCTGTTCGATCCGTCCAGATCGACGGGACCGAGGTGTTGGACTGGGCCCAGGAGACCATCGTAGACGACCGCGGCGACATCGCCGGCGTCCGCATCAGCTTCCCAAGTGTCAGCGGCAACGACCGGCTGCTGCGCGTCGTGTTCGTGAGCTCCCTGTTGAACTACCACACCCTTTTCGTCGGCAGGGGCTTCGACAGTCAGAGACCGGAGCGCCTGCCGCTGATGCTGAACGCCGGAGACGTGGGAGCCGACCCGGCGGCCGCGGGCGATGACCTGTCGGTCACAACCGCCGTCGGTGGCGACCGCATCATCCACGGACTCGATGTCAACCCAGCGCCTTTCACGCCCAACGGCGACGGCGTCAACGACGTGGCCGAGATCACTTACGGCATCGCCAATCTGACAAGCTTCGCGCCCATAACGGTGGTCGTCTACGACCTGGCAGGGAGGCCTCTGAAAATGGTCTACTCCGGCAGCGATGCCAGCCGCAGTTTCGCAAGACTCTGGGACGGAACCGACGACGACGGACGGAAGCTGCCACCGGGGCTGTATGTCGTGCGTGTGCAGATCGATGCGGACATCGGGACGGAGAGCCGGACGGCGATCGTGCCCGTCGTCTACTGATCGTTTCCGAATCACTCGAAGGCAGGGGGGTAGAACGCAATGATGACCGGTCACACAGTTCGGACATTGGTACGCGTGTCGTGGCCCCTGGCCATCGCCGCCGTCGTCCTGGCACTGGCGTTGGGCTTCACGCCGGCCGATGCGCAGAGGTTCGAGCACGAGCGGATTAAGGGCCTCCGGCGAGCCGGCGAGCTCACGTTCGAGCCGACCGGCCCCGGCGTCCTGTTCGACGCTCTGGACCCCGCGGTCAGGAAGTGGTACGTGCCGCAGGAGCTGTTCCACGAGTACCGGTGGAAACAGTGGGAATACACCAACTACGCGAGATCTCCCTATCAGAGATATGTAAGCCCCGACAGCCAGGGAGACTACTTCTACGACATCTACGGCTCGCTCATCACCAGAGGATGGCTGGTCTACGACTGGAGCCAGACCCAGCCCCAGCAGGGGGGAAGCAACCTGTTCAAGACCGACAAGTTCTCCGGCTGGTTCGCCAATGTGGTCGTGGCCTCCGATCAGAAGGGACAGCACCACCTGGCTGTCACGGTGGGCGACGAGATCAGGTCGACGCTGACCCCGATGACCTTCTCCAAGCCGGCGTTCGACGGCATTCAGGTGGACGTTCAGTCCGACAAGTACGAGGTCACGGCTATCCTCTCGCGGATCAGCTCCCCGGGTAACCCCACCGCACGGCGAAGCCCCATCTTCCAGGTGACGAGCTCGACGACCCTTACCGGCGGACGTGCGACGGCTCAGGTTGGAGACTACGTCAAGGTCGGCGGGAATTATGTCAACGCCCACAACTCCAATCAGCTCCTCGATGCCTTCGAAGGCAGCCCGCGAAGCGGTTCGATCGCCTCCAGTCAGAACGCGGACAACGTCACCCGGCTTTTCGTGCGACTCTCGGACGATTCACCCGGGGACAACGAAGGGGGCGCCACGCTGTTCGCGTGGGACCTGATCATAGAGGCCGAGGTCGAGACGATCGATGAAGCGGGGAATGTAAGTTTCGAGAAAAAGACTGTCCGGGCCAGTGAAGTCGGACTGACTCCCGCACCCCAGGGCGGCTTCCAGAGACTCGGGTTCTGGGAGGCGAACGGCTCTGAGCAGATGGAGCTGGTCTATGACCTCAATGCCGGGACGTACACCGGCCCGGACCCGTCAGAGATAAGAAGGGCGATCATCGAGCTGGTGGTGGCCAATGACTACATGATCGAGACGACGTCGGACCGCCAGTTCGACAGGAACCTGGCCAACGTCTACCTGCTCGCGGCCAGGGCCGATGGCAACGTCCAGGATGGCTCCAACCTGACCGTGCTGAGGATACCGTATGGGCTGCCGACGGCCACCGAGATCTTCGGGTTCACGCTGGAAGCAACCCGCCTCTGGGGATTCGACCTGTACGCAGAATGGGATCGCAGCGTAAGTTACAGGAAGTACCCCAACAGGGCGCGGACCAAACACCTGGGGGGCTCCGACGAAGCCGACGGCTGGATGGTGAATCTGTCGAGGATCGCCTATCCGTTCTTCTTGTTCGGCGAAGCTTTCAGCATGGCTCACAACTACAACACCACCGCCATCATGGCCAGGGGCGAGACCAACATAGACTACGCGGACAAGAGCAGGTTTTACTACGAGCTCGTCGACGACAACGACGACCAGGACAGGTTTCCCGACTGGCAGAGGATAAACCAGAAATCGGACATCGAGGTATTCCCCGGGTACGACGAAAACCTCGACTTCATATCCGACTTCAACCAGAACGACAGCGAGGATCTTCCCAGTCGCGTCCCGGACTACGAAGAGCCCTTTTTGCGATACGGAACGGACAGGCCGGAATACCTGTTCGGCATCGACATGAACAACAACCGCTGGGTGGATCGGTTCGAAAACGACGATGAACCGGATTTCCCCTATCCCAGGGACCACGAGGGATACAACATCTACGGCGGCGTCAACCTGCTTCCCGGCGTCAAGCTCACCGTCGGAAGAACGGACGAGAGACTGATCGCCGGCAAGGGGAACAACGAGACCCACTACATGCTCTTCACCCTGCAGCAGGACTACCCGGGTCTCGGGCAGCTGAAGGTGTTCGAGAATATCAAGATCGCCAAGGACAACATTCCGAACGAGCTCCGACAGTGGAAGGAGACCGAGAGGCGGAACGTGCCGACCGGCGATCCTCTGGCGGCTCAGGACACGTGGATAAACTCCACGTTTATGAGCTTCAAGTACACGGCGATCGAGGGGCTGAACTTCGTCAGCAAGCTCAAATACGACCGCTGGCACCAGAACAAGGAGCAAGCCGATTTACGGGAGACCCACACCTTCTTCGGTCTCATCAACAAGGCGGACCTCGAGTGCAAGGTAGCCCACGTTGATCTCATGCCCCGGATAAAGAACGAGCTCAGGCTCGAGTCTCCGCCGGGCAGATTCGCTCCCAAACGCAGGGAAGACACGGTTCAGCTCTCCCTGCTGGCGCGTTGGCCGCTGCTCGCCTCTTCATCCGTCCAGGCCGGCGTCGAGTACTCGATCTTCAACCAGCTGCGCAAGTCGGAGACCGCGGTCAAGGAGGGCCTGCTCGACGACTTCACCGAGATCGTCACAGCGCTCCAGTTCTCTAATGACACCGACTACCTCGGTTACCGTCTGGCGACGAAGATGGGTGTGAGATTCACCAGGAGATCGATAGATGACGAGACCGAGACGGGCAGAGTGGCCTTCGCCACGATGTACGCCGGTCTGGAATGATGGGAGCATCACGTGGTATGGTAACTAGACCAGGCGTCTCACTGCTGGCTCTGCTGCTGACTGTCGCCGGCTGCGCGCTCGAGGATGATTCGATCGCCCGCGTCGGCGACCGGGCGATCACAGCCCAGGACCTGCAGGATTTCATCGACAAGCTGCAGCACGCCGGGGACGCGGACGCCCGGGAGCAGCCTCCGATAGACCATCTTCAGACCATCATCGACTTCGAGCTGATGCTGTTAGAAGCCCGAAGCCGGGGCATCGACCGGAGTTCCGTCTACCTGGCCAGGATGGACCGGATCAGGAAGGCGAAGCTCGTCAGCGAGTTCGAGGGAAGATCCATCGACACGACGGTGCAAGAGGGCGAACTGGAAGAATTCATAGACCGCAAGGGGTTCGACCGTGCCATCAGGCTGGGCGACATCGCGGTCGCCGACCTCGAAACGGCGGAGGAGGCGGTCCGGGAGATCGAGGCGGGGGCGCGCTTCGCGGACGTCGCCAGGAAGCTGTCGATGAATGAGGAGACCGCTGGCCGCGGCGGGGACACAGGCCGGTACACCACCAGGGGCCAGCTACTTCCCTTCCTCGCCGAGGAGCTGTTCGAGCTCGCGGTAGGCTCGTTGTCGGATCCGGTCAAGGTCGGTGGCCGCTACGTCGTCTTCAAGATTCTCGATGAGAGGGAAGCACAGACCAATCCGCGTCAGCTGGGACAGATCGCTGAGAAACTCGTGCGGGAGAAGCGCCTTATCGCCAAGGCCGAACTGGTGGCTGAACTAGCCGATCAATACAGCCTCGAGCCGGTTCCGGACGGCATCGCCGCCGCCGTCGAGGCGTTGCGCACCAGCGCGGAGAGCGTCGGCCGCGACCCAACCGCGATCGTCATCTTCCGTTACGACGGCGGAGAGATCTTGGCTGCCGACCTGATCATCGCTGCCAAACGCCGCAAGGGCAACGTCTTGGAATCGCTCCGCGATACCGAGCAGGTGATCGCCTTTGCCGAGCAGCACATCATTCCGGACAGGATGATTCAGGAGGCGGCTGTGCGCGAGGGCATCGATCGCGAAGAAGCGACGGTTCAATGGCTCGAGGAGAAGGCGAAGCAGACATTGGCCGAAGCTCTCAGATCCTCCGTCTTGAGGGAGAGAGCGAAAATCACCGAACACGACGTGCGCCAGTATTACGAGATCAACGCTGATCGGTTTCTGCATCCCGAGCAAACCCAAGTGCAGGAGATCCTCGTTGAAACGGAGGAAGAAGCGCTTCGGCTGGTGGGGCTGATCAAGGACGGCGCCGCGTTAGGCGACCTGGCGAAGAGGCATTCTATCCGGTCGGCGGAGGTGCGTGATGACGAGGGCCGATTTCACGTGCACCGGCACGAATCGCCTCAGTTCGGCGGTTTCGTCGAGGCGGCGGTCGAGGCCGAAATCGGAGCGCTAACCGGACCGGTCAAGGTGCAGGAGGGCTACTCCATCTTCAAGGTGCTGTCCCGAGAGCGCAAGCGCGAGACCTTCGACGAGGCCGAGGCTCGGACCCGGTCTGAGCTCAGACGCAAGACACGCCGGGACGTGTTCAACGAGTTCATGGAGGAACTGCGCAGCCGCTACGCCTCCGAGGTATCCATCGACGAGGACAGGCTTCAGCGCACAACCACCTTGGCCGCAGCGCGCTGACCGCTCATCACGTCCGTCGCCGTGATGGTCCACGCGCCGGCTGGGTCGTTGAGCGCCAGCGGAACGAAAGCGCCGCCCGGCTCACCGTTAACCCACACGGTCTGCATCAACTCCTCCCGGTTTCGCCCATTGCCGTCGGCCACGGTGATGCGGACGAGCTGTCGAGCCGGGGCGGGGCCGGCCCGTCCGACAGTGAATTCGAGCGTCCCCGCGCCTCCCGCGACTTCGCGAGCGGCGGCCCCGGGCGCGCGGAGGATCGGCGCGGGCAGTGGCTCTGGCGCGAGACAGAACACTCGCGCGCCCATCGGATCCAGCGGCACCTTCAGAGTCTCGAACTCTCCGAGGAAAGCTTCCGCGCGGACATCGTAGACGTGGCGTCTCTCCCCCAGGTCGATGGCCGCCACATCGGACTTCTCGTCCGCGTTTAGCAGGCAGAGCAGCTCCACGCCATCTAGCACGTAGCGGATCGTCTCGACCCGGGGCCCCCTGCCGCTCGCCAGCCTCAGGGGGTACGTCGGCCGGACTCCGGCCTGGCCGAGCAGGGTGAGGACAATGGCGCGCATCTGGCGCGCGGTCGGCGAGTGGTAACGCGCTTCGCTGTCGCCCGCCGGGTCGATTCCGCGCTGGGCGCGTCGCAAGCGGGTCAGATCGAGGTTGAGGAGATGGGCACGCCCGTTCGCCGCGGTCGTGAGCGCTGGAACGGCCCCGTCGCTGCCCCTGGCGTAGGCCTGAGCGCCGGAGAGGACAACGTCGGTGGCGGCGACGGGCAGGCGCACCTCCGTCCCTGCGTTCAGCCCGCCTACAGGGGCCACGAGTGTCACGTGTGGCTCGACCGCACGGGGCTCACCCCCGAGGCCGGTCTCGAAGAGATCGTCGAGCAGGCCCGGCCGCTGCGGGCGGCCGAGGTCGTCGCGAACCCCGACGGGCCGCGTGGCGATGAGTGACCCGCCCGCGTCCACGAACGCCCGCAAGGCCTTTGCCTCTGCCCGCGAGAGCGCCAACGTGTAGGGCAGAATGACGACCTTGAACTCGCCGCGGCCGAGCAGACCATCGGCGATCTGCTCGTGGGCAACGAATTCGTACTGGAGGCCGCTGGCCTCGATGAGTTTGCCCCAGGCGTCGCGGGCCCAGTTGATCCCATTTTCCTCCCCGCCCAGCGCGCCGGCGATGATCGAAGGCATCGAGTAGTAGATGGCAACCCCATCATGCTGTCTCGTGGCGCCGCGCAGCAGACGCCAGATACCTCGACGGAACTCGCGCAGGTGGGCGCCCGTGTCACGGCCCGAGGCGGTTTGCGTGAAATCCCCGTAGAAGAACAGGTTCGTGCGCCAGGCCGAGATGCCGCGCGTGTCGTGGAACAGACACCACCACATGCGATACTCCGCGAGCGGGTTCACGGCCTCGTAGCCGCTGTGGTAGGGCGATTGGTCGGCCCCACCGTAACGCTGGAATGAACGCCGCATCTCGCTCGACCAACCGGTGTTGTAGCTGTGGTAATAGCTCATCGCCGTCGCCAGCTTCCACCACTCCATCCCATTGGCGGCCTCGGGGGCTTGCGTGCCCGACAGCCCCACGCGAGCATGGGGGTCGACGCTGCGAATGGTCTGCTGGACGAACGAGAAGAAGTCGGCCACCTGGTGGTTCATGTAGGCTCTGAACTCGAACCACGGGGCCGGGTTCTCCGCCTCCAGGGCCTCTTCACGAGTCAGGGGCACGACATCGTCCCAGCGCTCGTAGGCCGTGCCCCAGGCGGTGTTGAGGGCTGTGAGGTCGGCACGCCGCTCCTTGAGCCAGAGGCGAAAGTCGGCCAGACTGTGCTCGGACCAATCGAAGTCGTGGAACCGCGTGTAGTGGCTGAGCGACATTTCGTCGCCCAGGCTGTAGTCGTAGGTGCCGGGCGGCATGGTGCTCCCAACAACCTCCACGAGCCTCTCGCGCACCGCGGCACGCCAATCCGGGTCCGCGAGCGACGGCGTGCGGACGAGGAACCGCTTCTCACCGGTCTTGGCGTATTGCTCCGCCTTGGTGGCTAAATCGTAGTCTTTGAAGTCCGGCACGCCGGCGGGCATGTTCTCTATCAGCAGGTTGAGCCATGAATGATTGATGCCCCAGAAGGCGTTTTCTCTGACCTTGCCCGTGTGGAGCTGCACGCCCCCCCACAGGGACACGTCGAGCCCCCAGTCGCGGACCAGGCGACTGTTGAAGTCGAACAGGTATTTCGTCCGCCACAGATACTGACCGCCCCACGATGTGAACCAGAACCGGTTCCACACCCGGGGACGATAGGCGACCGCCCGCGCACGCCGGACGTCCCAGACGCGCTCTGCATCCGCCAGCTTCGCCGTCACCTCGATCCCCTGATGTACCAGGACCTGGGGCTCCAGCACGGCATCGGCTTGCGTTGCGCCGGCGACCACGTCCGCTCGCGAGCGGGCCAGAATCCGTCCGTGGCTGTCGGTGAAGGTGAAAAGTACCTCGAGCGCCTGAGGCGCTGGCATGGCAAGCCGGACGGCAGCGCGCAGAGGCTGCGACGGCCTGAAGGCGCGGGTCTCGACCGCGCCGTCCTCCTGCCAGACGCCGCCCTCCGGCAGCAAGGTGTCGGGCTCGAGATGCAGCTGTGTGAGCCACGTCGGCGCGGCCAGGTCAACGCTCGTGAAACCCCATGCGAGCGAGGCGCCTGCGGCATCGCGTACGATGAAGCAAGCTGTGTTCGCGTGTGCCGGTGTCTGCGTCGGCACGGGCAGTGCGAGGGTGGTCTCGCCCCGCCCCAGCACCGCGGGCGTTTTCGTCAGTGCGTATGGCTCGCCGATCCCGCTGAACCAATGGGTCTCGACATACGCATCAGACAGCACGCGCTGGCTGCGAACCGTCAGGCTCACCTCGTTAGGGTTGCCCCGCTGCCCTGCGACGGGTGGCGCAGCCGTGATGCTCACACCGGTATCACGGCCGGCCGCCCACGCGGTCAGCCGCGTCAACAGCGCGAACCACCACTCGTGGTAGCCCCTCGGCAGCGCGGCGAATTCGGGGCGCAGCCAGGCTCCGCGATGGCTGAGGACCGGGGTCAGGGCGCTGAAGCCTCTATAGGTCATGTCGTGGGTCAGCGTGTCCCACGTTCCGCAGACGACGCGCCCCTCGCCCACAGTGCCCAGGATCAGGAGCGGGGCCTCGTCGTCGCCTATCGTGGCGATCACCTCGCCCTGCGGGGGCATGTCGAACTCGTGACGACGGGTCGTGGGGAACCGGTCCCAGTCCAGACCGGTGGCGAGCGGATGCTCGCCAGCCTGCGCCCACCGATGCCAGGCGCTCATGACGCTGCCGAGGCGTGGGCCCACCGTCGTCTGGTTACGGAACCAACCGCTCATGTGGCGCGCCGCCTTGCCCTTCTTGGCGACGCCTGCGGCCGGGATTTCGCGCGCCGCCGCCTCGTCGAATCCGTCGGGCTGAATGAGGACGAGGCCCGTTCCCCGGCGGACCTGCTCGAGCAGCGCGGCGCGAAGCTCGGCGGTGAAGTGGAAGTCCCACTTGAACCCCGCGACAACGATGACGTCGTAGCGGGTGCGCAACTTCTCCGCCAGCTTGCGCTGGGCGGCCTCGAGGGTCTGGATGCTGCGGTCACCCTGGTACTGGAACCGCTCCTCCAGGGAAGTGCGGAACTTCACGTAGTCGAGCTCGAGGTCGAGTCGCTGAGCCAGCTCGACTGCTTCGCGGCTGTTCATGTCGTCGAGGAGTACGAGGGCGCGGATCTTGCCGCCGGCGTAGGGCCGCGCCCACGGGACGTGGGGCGTGACGACCGCCGTGCTGATCTCGTGCCCAGGCCGCTCCCTCCAGTAATGCAGGCGTGGATCCTCCGGCTCGGCCCGCCCGACGCGCTCGCCCTCGGGCTCGAGCTGATCCACTAACGGGACACCGCCCACGGGGATGGCCCGTTCAAAGCTGCCCAGAGCGGTTGCCCCACGCACGAGGCTCACGCTTGCCCGGTGGACCCCCGGCTGCAGCCCCTCGGCGCGCGCTTTCAGCTCGACGGTCGCTCCCGGCTCGAGCGCCGCGCTGGCCAGCACCTCACCGCTGCCTCCGGGCGACAGCAGGCGCAGCTCTGCCGCCGCTTCCGACCGCCCGTGCGGCGTCACCAGGCGCGCCACGACCTCTATCCTGTTGTCCTGGACCTCGCTGTCGATCTCCCCCACAACGCCCCCGACCACGCCGTCCACCCGACTCAACCCGTCGAACGCAGTAAAGGTGAAATCGGCCTGAAGTTCCTCGCCGGCCTCAACCTCGATGAGGTTGAGCCACCACTCGTGCGTCGCCGCCGGCGACCCGGCATCGTGCCGGTGGTAGAATCGGTTCAGGTAGCGGTAGGGTACCTCAACGGCCAACCCTGTTCCCAGGTCCGAGAGGACGGCAGTCCACCCGCGGGCGGGGTTGCGGTACCAGTTTTCGCTGCTCGTCTCGGCACGCGATGGGTCGAGGGTAAATGAGCGCACGCCCTGGGTGGTGGGGAAGAAATACGTGTTGAGGCGCCCCGGCACGCCCAGCCAGTTGTGCGACCAGAAGCCGTAGTCGTAGTCGGTCTGCGACGAGGGCTCGTTGGTCAGCCGGTATTGGACGTCGATCGTCTCGCTGTCACGTCTGATCGTTATGCGCTTGCGGATCTCCGTGAAGCTCATCATGCCCCCTACCCCTGTCGTCCACATCTCGACGGACGCCGCGTCGCGGGTCTGCTCGCTCCGGTGGAAGTAATACCGGTCCGCAAAACTGTAGCGCGGCCACCACAACTGGTCTCGCAGGAGGCCATAGCCGCTCTGTTGCGCATGAACCAGCTCGGCGCCCGAGGACTTCAGCCGCAGGCTTCGGCACACGCCCCCCATCGCCGGCGCGAAAATCATCCTGACGTGGGCGTTCTCGAGAATCACCTCGAGCTGCCCATCGCCGTCGAGATCATCCTCTCTGACCGAAGGCGCTTCACCGGACTGGAACGGCACGTCGGCGAACGCCCCCGTCTCCGACGCCTCGGCCGTCGCACGAGTCGCGACCACAGAGATCGGAGTCAGCGCCGCCAAGATCCACAGCAGACCGACCCGTCTTAACGCGCTCATTTCTCTCTCCTCGGGATGTCCCATAGGGAAGGTGCCGACCGAATGACCAGGAACGTCGGGGGGAGTTCAGAGGCGGCGTTTACCGGGAGGTGGGGACGATTCCCCTTCCCTCGCGCAACACCAGGACCCTGTTGGTAGGCAGATTCTCGAAGCTCTCGACCAGACCGCTTGGCCAGAACACCTCCAACCGTTCCACCGTCTTGCACTCTCCCAGGCCGAAGTGGAGCCTCAGATCGTTCTGCGATAGGTAGCTCGAGCCGCTCCGCACTTCGTTGACCTGGGTCACGTCCCCGCATCGCAGCTTCACCCTAGCCCCGATGCCGTCCCTGTTGCTCTTGGTCCCTTCCGTGCGGACGATCAGGTAGTTGTTTCGATCGCCACCGTCGTTGCGCAGCAGCGTCGGGAGATCGTTGAGCTCCAGGACGAATATGTCGAGGTCGCCGTCCCCGTCGTAATCCCCGAAAGAGGCGCCTCTGCTCACCTTCTCGATCAGCAGTCCCGAGCCCGCGGTCGAAGACACTTCTGCAAAGGTGCCATCCCCCCTGTTCTCGAACAGCTGGTTGGTCTGGGCGTAGCTGACGCCCAAGTTCGCCCTGTCGATCTGCGGATAGACGTGGCCGTTGGCGACGAACAGATCCTTATCGCCGTCGTTGTCGTAGTCGAAAAACTCGGTGCCCCAGGCGAGGAACTGGAAGCTCTCCAGACCCACGCCCGCGTCGTACGTGAGATCCGAGAAGAACTCACCGCCGTCGTTACGATACAGGGTGTTGGTGTCTTCCCAGAAATTGGTGACCAGGATGTCGGGATACATGTCGTTGTCGTAGTCGCCGTAGGCGACGCCCATCGATGCCTGTTGCGTGCCTCCCTCGCCGTATGCCGCCCCCTTCATCCAGGCGACGTCGGTGAAGGTCCCGTCGCCCGAGTTCTCGAAGAGATAGTTGGGCCCGGTATCATTGCCCACGTACACGTCCGCGTCGCCGTCAAGGTCGTAATCTCCCGCGACGACACCGAGTCCGTAAAGCCGGTCGGGCTGCTCGAAGCCGGCTGCGGCAGTCGCCTCGGAGAAAACGCCATCTCCCTCGTTTCGGTAGAATTCGTCCGCCGCCCCCACCATTCCCTGCGGTCCGAAATGGACGGCCAATCCGCGCCACACGTGCCTCTTGTCCGGAGTGGTCTCCATGAAGTGGTCGAAATCGACGTAATTCGCCACGTACAGGTCGAGATCACCATCGCGGTCGGCGTCGAAGAAGGCGCAACCGGTGCTGAATGTTTCGACGCCGACGACTCTTGCCCGCGGCGCGACATCGGCAAAGACCCCATCTCCCCGGTTTTCGTACAGCGCGTTGCCGCCGTAGTTGGTCACGTAGACGTCCGCATCCCCGTCGTTGTCGTAGTCGGCGACGGCGCAGCCCATTCCCCAGCCGGTGTCCCCGAGCCCCGATTCGTCTGTGGCGTCCGAGAACGTGGCGCCCTCGTTTCGGTAGAGGGCATTGCGCGGATGATCCTGGCCCGGGAATCCTCCCACTTTCGACCCGTTCAGCACGTACAGGTCCAGGTCGCCGTCCCGGTCGTAGTCGAAGAAGGCCGAACCTCCCATGAAGGCGTCGATCACGTATTGCTGCTCGCCGTCACCGGAGACGTTCATCAAGGTGATGCCGACCTCCGCCTCGACATCTGTAAACTGCACGGGGGCGGGCCCGTCGGCGCCGGCCTGCATGGGGGCACTGAGGAAAATCGAGATGAGTATGAGCCTCCAGCACCAGCTCATGGATCGCTCTCTTGCGCTGGCTCCAGTCCGCGCGAGATCTCGTACTGCTTCTCCCCTTCGGGGTACCTGCCCGTCTTCAGGTAGGCATCACCGAGGCGGCGATGGTATTCGGCATTGGCGGGGTCGAGAGCGATGGCAAGCTTGTACTCATTGATGGCGCTGATGTCACGTCCCTGCCTGGAATACTGTACGGCGAGTTGGAAGTGGAACCGCGGGTTGTCGGGAACCAGGGCGACGCTGCGCTCGAGCTCGGCGATATTGCCTTCGCGCTGCTCCCGGAACACCTGCATCTCCCTCGCGCCCTCTTCCCGGTTCCCTTGCTTGAGATAGGCGTTGGCGAGACCGAAATGCGCTTCGGTGTTGAAGTAGTCGAGGTCGATGGCCTTGAGATACTCCGCGATCGCCTCTTCGGTCCTCCCCGTCCGGGCATACACAGCTCCCAGGGCGTAGTGGAAGAGCGAGTTGTCCGGTTCACGCTCGATGGCCTGGCTGTACTGGTCGATGGCCTCCTCGTACCTTCTGTTCCTGGAGTAGATCAGGCCGAGGCGGTAGCGCGTGTGCGCGAGGCCGGGATCCACCTTCAGGGTCTTCCGGTACTGCGCCGCCGCTTCGTCGTAGTTGCGCTGCCGCTCGTAGGCGATGCCGAGATTGTGCTGGAACCAGCCGTTGTCGGGGGCCAGCTCAACCGCCTTGCGATGCTCGTCCAAGGCGGCGGCGAGCTTGTCCTGGTCCGCCATTGCCGCTCCCAGGAGCGCGTGTGACTGCTCTGTGTAGACGAGCCCCAGCTTGTCGTACACATCCGCACGACGGGGGTCGAGCCGTAGGGCCGCGGCATAGGCCTCCGCCGCTTCGTCCAGCCTGCCGATGGCCATGTACGCATCGCCCAGGATCTCGTGGGCCGACGGCTCGTTCTCGAGCCGCTTTGCAGCCTGTTGCAGCAGCTCAATCGCTTCCGCGTATCTCTGTTGCCGGAGGTAGATGGCTCCGAGTCGATAGCTAGAGGGGCCGTAGTCGGGCTTGAGCCGGAGTACGGTCTTGAACTGTTCCGTCGCCTCCACCGGCCTGCCCTCCTGAGAGTAGATCATGCCGAGCCCGTGGTGAGCGGGGATGTACGCCGGCTCGATTGCGATCACCCTCTCGTAGGCATGTTTCGCTCTAACCCGATCCTGCCGGATCAGGTGGATCTTACCCAGCTTGTAGAGGGCCGGCGCGTAGTCGGGATCGAACTCCAGTGCTCTCTCAAATGCCGCCTCTGCCTCGGGGAATCGCTTGTGCAGAGCGTGGATGAATCCGAGGCCGTCGAGAGCCAGGACGTGGGAGGTGTCCAGCTCGACGGCCTTCCTGTACCTGTCCTCGGCGCAGCGGAAGTCGCCGCTCTGGGCACAGCGCAGACCGAGTCTGTAGTGGTGTTCACTCCGTGAAACAAGGTCGTCGGACTCCTGGCTGACGAGCCCCTGGGTACCTATCAGGGAGCAGACGGCGAATGCCGCGCGGCCAGCGACAGTGCGAATTTCGGTGCTGGTCATGGTGAGAAGAGAGTGCTGCCGGGGAAACCGACGTCGACTCGATGTTCAGAAGGGATGAATCTCAATAGGCCACTGCAATAACGCCGCTGCTGGTCTCCTTACCTGACTGCACCTCTACCACGAGCCGGTACAGGTACAGCCCGGGCGGCACCAGCTCGTCGGAGTCATCCCGGCCGTCCCAGGGGTGGCTGTACTCGCCTGCCGGATCCTCTCCCTCATACACCCGTCTCAACAGCCTGCCCGACAGATCGTAGATCTCGAGCGAAACCGGCACTGCTGAGGTCAGCCGTAGTAGCTTGTACGAAATTCTCGCCGCCTCATTCACCCCGTCGGCGTTCGGCGTAAACGGATTCGGCGATACCTGAGGTGAGAACACCAGCGATTTGCTCAGAGCTGTTGTAACCGATAGACGATCACTTTCGATCTCATCGTTGGCATTGCCCGGAACAACCCGCTGCCGCACCTCGTAGGGCCTGGCCGTGTCGAACACTCTGCCTGCGAACTCGGTGCCCACCTCTCTCAATACCGGAGCGGTGAACACCACCTCTACCAGCGCACCGGTTAGCGTCGAATCCAGCCGACTTGGAAGCAGAACCTCGAACCCCAGACCATCTTCGTGGATAATCGACGAGAAGTCCTCCTGATCGACGCCGGCTATGCGCAGGGAATCGACCGACACCACCCCTGAAGGCGTCGCGATCTCCACCCCGTCAAAGCTTCTCTCGCCTGACCGGATCGTCGGACTGAGGTAATAGGTAAACTGCGACGCTTCTCCCACCCGAGTCTCGTTCGGGTGAATCTCCCCTACCAGGCGGCGGACCAGCGGCGGTACCGACGCCTTGAACTCTACGTAGTCCAGCCTTCCCCCGTCGGCGACGGTATTTGAGGCGAAATCCACCCTGATCTGGACGAACTTTCGAGGACCGGGGGACACGATAGGGACCCCCGGATTCCCGAAGCCATATGGACGCGAATAGAAGCTCCAGTGCTCGGTGTCGAGAGTCGCCCTGTCCGGCTCGTTTTCCGGTTTATTGTAATCTTTCAGACGGTCGTAACGGTCCTTGTAATCTGCCATACTCAGGTCGCCACCCCCCTGCAGATAGCTGACGACGTCCTGCTGCTCGTGGCGTGTCTCCCAGAAGATGACCGGGTGCGGGTCGGCGCCTGCCCGGGTCCGGATGGCGACCCGAGCGTGGGGATCCTGCCGTCCAGACCAGTGGATCTCGCCCAGACTGGCGATGTCGTCCAGTTCGATGACATCGGATTCGTACGAGGCCTGCTTTACGTACCCCCCTCCGTACAGCTCGAAAGCGGCCACCCCGACCTCCTTGGGCGTCTGCCGCAGGATCAGCAACTGCA
Organism: uncultured Gemmatimonadaceae bacterium; assembly: GCA_964456165.1. Lineage (GTDB taxonomy): Bacteria > Latescibacterota > UBA2968 > UBA8231 > UBA8231 > CAYWBJ01. Next base: position 33,213 of record CAYWBJ010000086.1, read on the forward strand.
TGAAGTTGGCCGTCACCGGAGGATCGAGCTTCAAAATGATGTCGTGTTCGGTATTGTCTTCCACCTCCGCGACAGGCGAGAGATTCCCGGTCCAGTTACAACATTGCCGCACCTCGTCACTGGCACCAATGATGAATTGCTCCAGAAAGTGGCCGGTGCTGTCCGGCAGAGTCCGGAGTCTCACCTCCCTGATGAAGAATCGCCCGCCCAGGTCGAAGTTCACATGCAACGCGGCAAACGGATCGTTGCAACAGGAGGCGCGATAGTCGAGGTACGCCTGATCTACGGCCCTCCACGTGTATCCCGTACCCGGATCCCCATCGACCAGTCGCTCTGCGAGCGTTATATCGAAGCTACCTCTGCCAGCCTCCTTCTGCGCGACCACCCAGCCGCCTCTGTCCTTTATCGATGCGGCAATATCGTCGGCTCCTCCGATGAAATGGGGCTGCAGAATACCAACCTGCAGCGAGTCCGGATCGAGGGCGTCCTCCAGAATCGAGACCGACCAGTCGAGTTGCCTGAGCTCGATGCCGATCCCCTCGAGGCTGTCCCTTTCCGCCTCGGAAAACGGCTGACCGATGCGGTAGATGGTCACACCCGAAGCGGCGCGCGGGTTGAGAGCGAGGGTAGTCAGGACGAGCAGGAGTATCCCTGTCGTCATCTGGCAAAAGGACCTGGGGAAAACCGATGTCATCGAAACGTCAAGCGCCCGTCGGATTGTGGATGTTCCAGGCGCGGCAGGCTACGCGAGGATAGTCGATCCTGCCAGACGCGCTCCGCGCTAGGCCGATGAAAGTACGAAATCACCGCGGCAGGAACAAGATTCGGACAGCAAGCGTGACAGGCTTTGGAGCGCGAGCTGGCGGACGTCGAGTCACGGAGGCGGAAACGCGGCGATGATGCGATATCAGCAACAGCAGCTTGCGCGGAGCTACGTGCTCGCCTGCCTGCAACCTGCAAGGCCACTGGCGACTCACGTCCGTGGTCGTCCAGGTCACACCCCACGTGATACGTCACCGCGGTCAACCCAGCCAACAATCGAATCCGGGCCTCGTCCGCCAACGTGCGGCCGCTCTCACTCAGCCAATGGGTACAGTTGCCCGCCGGCATGATCACAGAAGGCTTTCTACGCGAAGTTGCTCCGCTTCGGTCCCCGGATCCTGGTACTGAAGAACGGCCGCTCGCAGCCCGATTAACCGACGGAGATCAGGCGACTCTCGCCCAGCAGAACCACACACGGCAGCCGAACTGCAGTCTCAACATCCCAGGCCGCTACGCCGCCCCCCTGTCACACCGCCCGATTCTCCAGCGTGTACGCACTGTTCCCGGCCGGACCACCTATTGCCCACGTCCCCCTAAACAGGGAGCGCCGCTTCGGGGGCATCGCCTCGATCTGCTCGTGCTCCAGGCTCAGCTTGTGCCACTGAGCCCAGATCGAGTTGTAGCAGTTGAAGACGGCGCACCTGGGGTTGTCCGGGTTCGTCCAGTCGTTGGAGGCGTGAGCCAGGCTTTCGGTGAAGATGACGACCGACCCGGGCGGGCAGCTGTAGCTCTCCATTGCCTCACGCATCTGCTGCTCCCAGGGGGAGCCGCCGATGTTGGGTGCGTACCGATCCGGCCCGCCGTAGTTGAAGTGGGCCTTGTGCGAGCCGGTGAGAAACGACGTCCCTCCCTGGCCGGCTCTGACCTCCTCGAGCTCCCAGACGACGCGAGTCAGACCGGCGAAGATCTTGCTCCCAGCCACCTGATAGCGCATGGCGTTGGCCTGTTGCGGCGGCCGCACGACGTGCGGCAGGTCGGTACGGCTTTCCGACCTGCTCCACCCCGGCTGGCGCACCGCGTTGAAGAACCCCTCGCACCGGAAGCCGTAGCAATCCTCCTTCGCGAAGGGGGCCTCGCAGAGGAGCTCCGTCAGAATCCCGACCACCGCCGGGTGATCCAGCAGCGTCTGCAGCTTCCCCGACCCGCAGTTCCCGCCGGCATAGACCTCCTCCTTCAGCTCGTCTACCTCTTCCTGGTCCAGCACCAACGGCAGGAGGATCCAGCCGTGCAGATCGAAGAAGAACTTCTGCGCATCCGTCATCGGCACCGGCGCGTCGGTGTGATCTGTGGTCTCACTCATGCTTCTCTCCGCAGTGCCTTGTGCGCTGCCAAACCCCGGATCAATATCAACCCATGCAGGACACAGGCAAGTTCGGACTCGCCGGCCGGCTGCTTCCGCCTGGCACGGATGATGTTGTTCCAGAATGCCGTCAACCAGTTAGGTCTGGGGGAGGGGGCAGGCTCAACTACAGCTAATCTGCCTTCACCCTGCATCAATCGACCGTACCGCGTCGGACCAGTCCCGCCACAGGTCGCCGTGCGGATCGCGCTTCACCACCTCGTCCGGCACTGCCTCCGGCTTCTTGGCGAAGGCGTAGATCGTCGCCTGCCGGATGACATCCAAAAGCTGGTTCTGACCGGCCATGTGCAGCAGGTTGGCGTGCCACAACACCACCGAGCCGACCGGACCCGCGGTCATGACCGGCTCGGTGTCGGCCTTGATTTCCGGCAGCGGCGGCGCGGTGTACCCATGCCACTCCGGTATGCCCTCCGGGCGGGCGGGCGGCGGCAGGTCCCGGTGGACCTCTTCCCAGAAATCCCAGATCCGCCGATGGCTGCCGGGGAACAGCGTCAAACCGCCCGCCTTGGGCGGCAGGTCGTCGATGTACGCGGCGATCTGCAGGCGCCAGTGGGTCTCGAACAGCGCTTCCGAGTGCGCCCCGCCGTAGTTCTCCAGCGGGGGCGGGCTGTCCGGCAGCGTGCAGTAGAGGCCACGCGCACCCTGGGCGGTCATCCAGACCGGTCCCGTCTTCGGCAGGCGTACCTGCTCCGATCTGCCGGTCGGCTTCCCCGTCCACTGCTGCGGATCCCCTTCCAGATGCGGCTCGAAACCTTTCAAGGTGCCCTCGGTGAGCAGACAGGGGCCGACGGTTTCGCCCGCTTCGTCGATGCCGGCTGGCCACACCACCTCCCCCTCCCCGAGCAGCTGCTCGGCAACGTTCCAAAGAGCGCGCGGCGCCAGATCCAGCAGCAGCTTCTCGGCGCCGTTGCGGATGAAGAACCGGTGGCCACGGCCGCAGAAGTACGGATCGCCGCCGTCCTCCGGCCGCTGGTAACTAGCCTTTTCCTCCTCGGTGAAAGGCAGCCAGGTTCCCGGATCGTCCCGCTTCATCGCGGGCCGGTGGGCCCCGATGATCTCCCACATCTGGTCGCGCGCCTGACGGCAGAGCTCCGCGTCCAGGATCCCGGGCAGGACCAGCATCCCGTCGCGCTTGAACTCCGCGATCTGGCTCTCCGTGAGGAGAGCCACCTGGTGATGTAAGTTCTGGATTGTTGCCATCTGCGCCTCCTGGTTATCCGGCGGCACCGCGCCCGTTTGCACCCTGTAGCGAGTGCAGTTGCGATCGGCCATCTTTGCCCGCATTCGCGGAGCGGGACGGAATCGCCGACCGTTGCCCAGATGAACGTCACCTGGTCAACTCCCAGGAACTTCGGACGGTGAGTCCTGGATGGCCAGTTCGGTACAGACAGACGCGTATGAAAGTCCCAATCTGATGCAGCGGCACCGACCCGAGATGAAACTCTGGCACCGCAGTCCGGCCGGCGACTTCACGGCCGGACTGCCGATCGGCACCGGCCGGCTGGCAGCCATGGTCCTCGGCTCTCCGATCACGGAGCGCGTCGCCCTCAACCACGAATGGCTGTGGCGCGGGCAGCACCGGTGGCGGGACGTCGAGCCGCGCGCGCACCTCCTAGGGGAGGTGCGACAGCTCCTGCTTGACGGCCGCAACGCAGAGGGGACGCTGAAAGGCAACGCCGCCTTCGCCAATCTGACGGGCGAGCGCGACGAGCCGATCCAGCTCGACCCCTACCAGCCGGCCGGCGATCTCTTCCTGCGGTTCGACCACGGAGCGAGCAGCGGCTACCGTCGCGAGCTGGACCTGGGTAGCGGTATGGTTACCGTGCAGTACGAAGCGGCCGGAACCCGCTTCACCCGCCAGTACCTCGCTCACATTCCTGCGGACTGCATTCTGGTGCGGCTGACCGCCGACTGCAGCTTCGATGTCCGCGTCTGGCTCGACCGGGTCGAGGACCAGCAGTGTGACACACACCGCAACGGCCTGATCCTGGACGGGGCCTTCCGCGGCGGCATCTCCTTCCGCGTGCAGGCGCGATCCTGGGTGCGCGGCGGGTCCACCCGTCAGGAGGACGAAGCGCTGGTGATCGAGGGCGCCGACGAGATCCTCCTGGAGGTCGACATCGGCACCTCCGCAGCCGGACGGACACCCGCCCAAGAATGTCAGCAGCGAGTGTCCGACGATTTCGACTGGGAGGACCTGGTCGCAGCCCACGTCGCGGAATACCAGCAGCTGTACGGAAGCCTCGAACTCGAAGTGGACGCGGAGGAGCTGGACACCCCCACCGACGCACGCCTCGAAGCGCTTCGCCGCGGGGGCGAAGACCCCGCCCTGCCCCTGCTCCTCTTCAACTACGGGCGCTACCTGCAGGTGGCCAGCACCGCCACGGCGGAGCTCCCTCCCAACCTTCAGGGCAAGTGGAACGAGGAGCTGGACCCTTCCTTCCGCTGCGACTATCACCACAACCTCAACCTGGAGATGAACTACTGGCCCGCCGAGGCCGGCCATCTGCAGTGGACGACCGACCTGCTGTTCGACCACGTCGAGCGGTTCCTGCCGCATGGACGCAAGGTCGCCCGCGACCTGTACGGCTGCGACGGAGTGCTGCTGCCTCTGCAGACCGATGCCTGGGGGCGGGCTACCCCCGTCTGGTTCGGTTGGGACGCCTGGATCGGGGCGGCGGCCTGGCTTGCCCAGCACTACTGGTGGCACTACGAGTACGGGCAGGACCTGCGGTTCCTGCGGGAGCGCGCCTACCCCTACTTCAGGGAAGTAGCCGCCTTCTACGAATCCTACCTCGTAGAGGACGGGAAAGGCGTCCTGCAGGTCGTGCCCTCACAGTCACCTGAGAACCGCTTCGTCGGGGGTGGCGACCTGCCCGTTACCCTCTGCGTTTCTGCCGCCTGCGACATCATTCTCGCCAGGCAGGCTTTGGCTTACGCCCGGCGGTCGGCGGAGCTACTGGACGTTGACGAGGAGCGGCAGTTCGCCTGGGGGAACATGCTCGAGCGCCTGCCCCAGCTCGGGATCGGTCGGCTCGGACAGCTGATGGAGTGGGACGCCGAATACGAGGAATTCGAGCCCGGTCACCGGCATTACTCCCATCTGCTAGGGATGTACCCGGGTGACCTACTCGATCCCGAGGAAACTCCAGAGCTCTGGCAAGCCGCCCGGGTGTCGCTCGAGCGGCGCCTCGCCCATGGCGGCGCCCACGCGCCGTGGAGCCGCGCCTGGACCTCCTGCCTCTACGCGCGCATGGGCGACAGCGAGGAGGCGTGGCTTCACCTCGTGCGCCAGGTCGCTGACTACTCGAGCGAGAGCCTGCTCAGCCTCCACACCGGCCCGGAGCCCCCCCGGCTCTTCCAGATCGACGGCAACTTCGGCGCCGTTGCAGCCATCCTGGAGATGCTGCTCCAGAGCTATCGCGGCGAGCTGTACCTGCTACCCGCCCTTCCGGCCGCCTGGCCGCGTGGCTCGGTCCACGGGCTGCGGGCCCGGGGCGGCTACGAAATCGACCTCCGCTGGTCGGAGGGCATGCTGACGCAGGCGGTGATCAGTCCCGCGGAAGACGGCCACTGTCGGCTGCTGCACGCAGCCGGCCATTACTCCGTCACCGATGACCTGGGCAGGCCGATCGCCGGAAGCGAGGAAGGGCATCGCCTGGTCTTCGAGGTGTCCGGCACGAGACAGTACCTGGTAAGACCGTTACCCGGGAGTACCGGACCGCGGTAGGCGACGCGGCTGTCCGGGTACCTGGAGGCGCCTTTGAGTTAGCCGGGGCCGCGCCGATCCCACCGCCCTAGGACCGTGGCGTTGGCCGGCGCTATCCGCCATCTTAACAGACACATCTGCCTGAGTCCTCTCTTCCTGCGGATGAAATCCTGCAGATCCTCTGATGCAGATCACCGACGTCAAACTCTTCCTGATAAACAAACCGCACACGGTCGACTTCGGCCCGGGTAACGCCGGCAACCACGCCATAGTCAAGGTGGAGACCGACGACGGCACCCACGGCATCGGCGAGGCCTTCCACAGCCTGGATGAGATCGTCGGCGGCGGCGTCCGCAAGTTCCGCCGCTGGCTGCTCGGCCAGGACCCCACCCGCGTCCTCCACAACTGGAACGCCATCTATCGCGGCATGCGTTATCCCCTAGGCACCGGCGAGCTGTCCGCCCTCAGCGCCATCGAGCAGGCGCTGTGGGACATCGCCGGCAAGGCCTGCGGGCTGCCGGTGTACAGCATGCTGGGAGGCCCGGTCCGGGACCGGATCAAGGTCTACGCCAGTGGCGGCGTCTGGTCTCAGTGGCCGGAAATGCAGGGCCTTCCCCTGCACGAGCAGGCTAAGCGGCTGGTCGGGAAAGGATGGACGGGGCTCAAGTTCACGCCGCAGGCCACCGACTACTACTCCAATCCGCCGCGGGTAACTTGGACCGAGGCCGCGAAGTCACCCGCGAGCGAGCTCGAGGAATCGATCGACCGGGTGCGCCAGGTGCGCGAGGGAGTCGGTCCGGATGTGGACATCTGCCTCGACTTCCACGGGCGCAGCTTCAGTCCGGCGGATGCCATCCGGATGGCCCGGGGTCTGGAGCCCTTCCACCCGTATTTCCTGGAAGAACCGGCCCTCACCGAGAATCCCGATCAGCTCCTCGAGGTCAAGGCCCAGACCAGCATTCCGATCGCCGGCGGCGAACGGGTCGTCCACCGCGACCTCTTCAAAACCGTCGTCGACAAGCGGGCGGTCGACATCATCCAGCTCGAGCCGACCGCCTGTGGCGGCATTCTGGAGACCGTGAAGCGGGCGGCCACGGCGGAGCTGGCCAACATCCTGCTCGCACCTCACCATGCCTGCAGCCCCGTCGCCCTCTGCGCCTGCGCCCAGATCGACGCCTGTGTGCCCAACTTCCTTGTCCAGGAAGTCAACGACGACGTCACCTCCACCTTCAACCGGGAGCTGTTTTCTCCCCTGCCGGAAATCGCCGACGGCTACCTGGAGCTGCCCACGGGCCCGGGGCTCGGGATCGACCTGAACGAGGAAGCGGCGGCCGCCTACCCGCCCAAGGAGTTCGACCGGCCGGTAGTGATCAAGCCCGACGGTTCGGTCGGGCTTGAGTAGCGTCGTGGAACGCCGAACCCTGGGTCGAACCGGGATGCAGGTCTCGCTCCTGGGCATGGGAACCGGCGGACACAACTGCCTGGGGCAACGTTTCGATCCGCCCGTTCCCGAAACCGAGATCCATCAGCTCCTGCACGGCGTCTTCGACCTCGGAATCAATCTGTTCGACACTGCCCCCGGCTACGAGGAGAGCGAGGCAATCCTCGGCCGGGCGCTCCGAGCGCTCCCCCGCGACGAGATCATCGTCTCCACGAAGGTCGCGCTCACGGGCGAAAGCGAGCGCGGCGAACCGGTGACTCCTGCCTCCGCCGAGGAGATCGCCGCTTCCGTCGAAACCAGTCTGCGGCGCCTGCAGCTGGATGTGATTGACCTGATGCTCATCACCGTCGGCGAGCGCTCCTGCTACGACACCGTCTTCGACGGGCCGATGGAGGCGGTTCGGGCGCTGCAGGCGCAAGGAAAGGTTCGCTTCATCGGCACGAGCGAGATCTCGCGTCGCGACGGCGCCCACGAGTGGCACCAGCACGCGCTGCCGAAAGACTGCCTCGACGTGATCATGATCGGGCACAACATGATCAACCAGTCGGCCCAACAGTCCATCTTCCCGGTCTGTCTCGAGAGAAACGTCGGAGTGATGAACATCTTCACCGTGCGCAACGTCTTCCGCGATCCGGTCCGTCTGACCGAGGTCATCGGCGAGCTCGTGGCACAGGACCAGTTGCCGCCGGACTTCGACCAGCAGCATCCCTTCGGCTGGCTCCTCGAGGATCCGGACGTCGGATCGCTCGTCGAGGCCGCCTACCGCTACGCCGCCTACACCCCCGGTGTCTCGACCGTGATGTGCGGAACGATCACTCTCGATCGGGTCCGGCAGAACATCGCCGGCCTCGCCAAGGGGGCCCTGCATCCCGATCAGATCCGTCGTCTTGAGGAGACCTTCGGTCACCTCTGTACAGCTGTGGGCAACTGACGAAAAAAAATCCCGCGCGCGTTCTCAATAAATTTTCTCGCCCACGTGGATAGGGTTGCCGATTTTGGTATCTTGGTTGACCCTGCTCTGACGCGAGCCGGAACGCAGGAACCCGTAAAGGAGATCCCGCCATGAACCTCGGCATGTTCATGATGCCGCTGCACCCCCCCGAGAAGGACCGCACTCTCTGCTTCGACGAGGACACCGAGTGCATCATTCTCGCCGACCAGCTCGGCTACAGCGAGGCCTGGATCGGCCAGCACCATTCGGCCGCCTGGGAGCCGATCCCTTCCAACGACGTCTTCATCGCCCACATGATCTCGCAGACGAAGCAGATCAGGCTGGGTACCGGCGTCACGATCATCCCGCAGCACCATCCGGTCAATGTTGCACTGCGGCTCGCCTACCTCGATCACCTCTCCCACGGCCGCATCAACGTCGGCTTCGGCCAGGGCGGCATAAAAACCGACTGGACGATGTTCGACCTGCCAGCGCCGCGCGATCAGGGTATGATGACCCTCGAGGCGATCGAGATGGTCCTCAAGCTCTGGGGCGCCGAGGCCCCCTTCGATTTCAAAGGCGACTACTGGCACATCCGCATCGACGAGATCGACGAGAACCTGGCGCTCGGTCACATCCTCAAGCCCTTCCAGCAACCCCACCCCCCGGTGGCGATGAGCATCGTCAAGGAGGAGTCGATGGCGGCGAAGACCGCGGGAATGCGGGGCTTCCTGCCGATCAGCGTCAACATGACACCACCCCGCAAAGTGAAACGGCAGTGGGAGGTGTACTGCGAGGGAGCCGCCGAGGCCGCCCACCCGGAGCCGGATCGAGGCACCTGGCGCGTCTCCCGCAGTATCTACGTCGGCGAGTCAAATGACGAAGCCCGCGAATTCTGCCTCGGCGGCGCCTTCGCCCGCGCCCTGCTCTACCTGCGCGACATCGGCAGCGACGCCGGCCTCCCCGACCTGTCCAAGAAAGACGATGGTATGACCGACGCCGAGGTCGACGCCGATTACCTGATCGACGAGATCGCCCTCGTCGGCGACGCGGACACGGTCACCGAAAAGCTCCGGGCCCTCTACGACGAAACCGGCGGCTTCGGCACCGTGCTGCAGATCGCCCACGACTGGGACGACCCCGCGAAGATGCGCCGGTCCATGGAGCGGCTGACGCGGGACGTGGTGCCGCGGCTGCCGTGAGCGGAGCTGAGACGGTGCCGGCTCACGCATCCGACGACACCCTGGCGGCCATCGAGTACGCCTTCGCACAGGGCTGGTCCGACGGCCTGCCGGTAGTTCCCCCAACGGCCGGCCGGGTGGAGTCGATGCTCGGCATGTGGAACTGCGAAGCCGGCGAGGAGATCGGACGCATCCCGGCGCGCCACCGCGTCATCACGATGCAGCAGGCTGCGGCCAACGCAATCATGGCCGGCTGCATCGACGAGATGTTCCCGGTCGTGCTGGCAGCCATCGAGGCGGTTCTGGACGAGCGCTTCAACGTCATCGGCCCGACTGCCAGCACCGGCGGCGCCGCCCCCCTCGTTATCGTCCACGGCCCCATCGTCGAGGAGCTCGAGTTCAACACCGGAGCGGCGATTCTCGGCGCCGGCAACCGGGCGAACCTGACGCTAGGCCGGGCGCTCAACCTGGTGATTCGCAACGCCGTTGGCAGTGTGCCGGGCGATCTCGACCAGGCGACTACGGGCCACCCCGGCCGCATCGCCTACTGTCTCCCAGAAGGCCCGGCCGGCGACTGGCCACCGCTCGCCGCCGAGCTCAGCGTGCCGGCTGGCGTGAGTGCCGTAACCGTGTACGCCGCCGAGGCCCCGCACTCGGTGGCCGAACATGCCACCGAGGACGCGCACCAGCTGCTGGAGGCCTTCGCCCGGGTGGCGCGGGCCACCAACTACGCGGGGGGCGTAATCGTGGCAGTCGTCTGTCCGGAGCACCGAGCGGTGTTCCAAGCCGCCGGCTGGAGCAAGGCCGTCATCCGCGAAACCCTGTTTGCCGCCACCACCGTCCCAGCACGCGACCTGCACCACACGGGACGCCACGGATCTACCGGCGCCGAAATCGACCTGGTGCCCTCCGTCGACGACATCTGGATCGTCGCCGGCGGCGGACCGGCCGGAGGCCACTCGGCGATCATCCCACCCTGGCTGGGCTCAGCCCGGGGCACGGGCTCGCGCCCGGTGACGGCGGGCGTCGGGGTCTGTATCGACTGCTGAGTCATAGCGTAACGGAGCTCGCACATGCCCATCCAGCTGATCGACCCTACAGTCGCACCTGAGCCGGACGACTACAGCCTGGCCTCCCGCCTGCCGATCGCGGCAGACTCGGTGGTCGGACTGGTCATCAACGGCAAGCCCAACGCCGACGCGGTGCTCACCGGCGTGGCCGACCGCCTGGAAGCGCGTTTCGGCTTCGCACTCGAGCGGGTCGCCGCGACCAAGCCCAACGCCAGCCGCGTGCTGGGACCGGACCTGGTCGACCTGATCGCCAGCCGCTGCAACTTCGCGCTGGTGGGCGTCGGCGACTGAGGCTCATGCAGCGCGTGCAGTTTGCACGATGCCATCACCCTCGAGAACCGCGGCATTCCCTGTGCCCTGATCTGCACCGACACCTTCACCCACACCGCCGACGTCATGGCCGCGAACCTGGGCATGGCCGGCTATCCCTACGCGGTCGTCGACCACCCGATCGGCCGCCTGGAGCCCAACCACCTGGTCGAGCGCATGGACCAGGCCCTGCCGGCGGTGATCGAACTGCTGCGCAAGGACATCGTCTAGATCGGCAGAAAATTTCCGCTCCAGGGCGGCGCCCTTCGGCGTTGTCCCTGACGGCGGATCGCCGAAATTGGGATCATGCCGCATCCGGCCACCCGCTCGAGCCGCCAGTTCCTCCTCGCTCTGCCCCTCTCCGCCGCCTGCGCGCCGGTGCGTGCCCCCCCCGGGGTCACCGCCCCCCCTTGGCGTTCCCCAACCCTGGTCTTCCGAGGGGCCCGTCCGCTTTCTCGTGCTCGGCGACACCCAGAGGCCGGGTGCGGGAGACGCTGCCAACGACCGGCAGCGCCAGGCCATCTACGACCGCGTCGCCGCGGCGCTCGCGGACTCGGCCGCAGACCTCGTCTTCCACGTTGGCGACCTGGTCGACCACGCCAGCAAGGCGTCCAACTGGCGCGACCAGTTCGACGCCCTCTTCTGGGACCACCTGAGCTCGCCGCTGCGTCAGCGGTTCTTCGCCGTCCCAGGCAACCACGAGTACAAGGGCCACATGCTGCAGTACGGCGGCGGCGAGCTCGACGTCGTCTTCCTGCTCTTTCACAAGGCCGCCTTCACCACCCACATCCATCAGCGCAACCGGCAATCATCGGAGGTCCTGGCCCTGTTCGACGGACTCAACCGGGAACTGGGCCGGCCATTCCGGCTCGTCTCCTTCTCCGGGCACATTCACACGTTTTCCCATCTAGCGCTCGATCTCGATGGCGACGGCACTGCTCCCATCCACCAGTTCACCACGGGAGGAGGAGGCGCCACCCAGCGCGGCGCGAAGTACTTCGGGCAAGCGAAGCGCGTCGCAGACCTCGATCTCTACCGCCGGCACAAGTACGCGGAGCTGGCTGCCGACGCTGAAACCGGGATCGACCAGCCGCTGTTCGACCGGCTGCGCTTGGACAATACCCACTTCGGCTACCTCGAAGTGGTCGTAGATGATCCGCTGCGCGTGATCTATCAGCGATTCGACCAGGACACCGGCAGCTTCAACGCGGACTACGTCTACGCACCACCAGAAAGTAAGGAGTCACGATGATAACGCCCCAGTTTCCCACCGCCGAAATGGATGAAGTTGGCGCGCGCTTCGACGGGCGCTTCGGCATCTGCGTCGAGGACCTGAGTAGCGGCGCCAACTACACCTCCTGCGGGCACGTCCGTTTCCCCACCGCCAGCGTCTGCAAGATCTCGGTGATGATCGAGCTGTTCCGCCAGGTCGAAGAGGGCCGGCTGGCGCTCGACGAGCGTCGACGCTACGACGGCGGCACCATATCCCACGGCGGCTCTACCCTCCTCGACATGCCCGGCGAGGGCCCGGAGCTGACGCTGCACGAGTACTGCGAGCGGATGATCACGGTGAGCGACAACAACGCCACCGACTTCATCCTCGGCATCCTGGGTGAGGGTGCCGTCGACGCCATGCTCGACGACATGGGCTACCACCAGACGCGGACCCCGGTGACGATGGGGCGCTACCACTACCGGATGGCCGGGCTCGGTGACGACGTGCCGACGGGTCCGGAGGGCGACAGGCTCAAAGAGGAGCGCAAGGATGCGGGCTTCGACTACGGCTCGCTCTCCTACCAGGGAGTGCCGGAAAACAACGTCGCCGCACCGGCCGAGATGGCCGACATGCTGAAGAAGATCCAGCGCGGCGAGATGCTCAGCCCCGCAAGCTCAGCCGCCATGCTCGACCTACTCAGGCGCGGGCGCGACCGCCGCATGATTCCCCGCCACCTGAAACCGGAGATCGAGATCGCCCACAAGTACGGCTCCAGCGGCATCATCAAGGGCGATGTCGGCATCGTCTACCTGCCGACCGGACCGCTGGTGGTCACCGGCTTCGGCCTGACCGTGCCCGGCGGCGCAGCCGAGCAGGGCTCCCGCGCCATCGGCCGCATCACCCGCCTGGCCGCCGAGGCCCTGTCCCCGGGCAGCGTCGTCGCGGAAGAGGACGACTGATTCAGGCCGGCTCGACCGCGACCTCGGCGGCGTGCGCGACGGTGCGTTCGCCGACCTCGTTGCTCTCGGTGTCGTAGACGAAGAAGGTCTGCGGCTTGCCCATCGCCGCCAGGGTTCCGGGATTGGCGAGCAGCACGCTGCGCCCTCCCACCGACAGCCGCTCGGCGTTCACCGTGTGGTCGTGACCGTAGAACACCGCCTCGTAGGAACCGGTGGCCGCCAGCGCCCGGGCCAGCCCCGGGTAATGCTGCACCGCGATTCTGCGTCCCCCCAAGTCCAGCTCCGCCCGCTCCGCGCCGTGCAGGTGCAGGTTATCGCGGCCGAAGCGGGTCGCCATCAGGAACGGATCGCCGTCCACGTTGCCCAGCACCGTGTGGACCTCACCGCTGAACTGCTCGAGCAGGTGGCCCAGGGTCAGCGGCGCGCAGAGGTCACCGCAGTGGATGAGCGTGTCGATTCCCTGCTTCGTCAGGTAGGCACAGACCCGGTCGAGCGTGGGCCAGTTGTCGTGGGTATCCGAGATGACGCCGATCAGCATGTGTTGCCTCCTCTCCGGCGTTGCCGGCTTTAGCCATGGCGAGCGTTCCTGCATTTATTATGGACTACTTGCCGCACACTGGCGACAATGAGGAGCACATCGTGTCTGGAGACAAGCCCCGGATCGGGATCGTCGGCTTCGGCTACATCGGGTCCTACGTTTACGAGCAGATCACCACCAGGCCGGAGCTGGGACTGGACGTCGCCTTCGTCTACAACCGGACCCGGGAGAAGCTGGCCGAGCTCCCCGCGGATCTGATCCTGGACGACCTAAGTGGGTTCGCTACCAGACAGGCCGACCTGATCGTCGAGCTCGCCCACCCGGGTATCTCCCTCGACTACGGCACCGCCTTCCTCGGGCAGACCGACTACATGCCGCTCTCCCTAACCGCCCTCGCCGACGAGCGCGTGGAGAAGGAGCTTTTGGCCTGCGCCGCGAGGAGCGGCACCCGGCTCTACATCCCCCACGGCGCCATCGTCGGTCTCGAGGCCTTGCAGGAGGGCCGCGAGGTCTGGGACGAGGTGACCATGGTGATGAAGAAGAACCCGGACAACCTCGACTTCAGCGACCATCCGGAGCTCAACGCCGACGCGATCGACGCCGAGACCGTGTTGTACGATGGTCCGGCCCGCGGCGTCTGTCCCCTGTTTCCGCGCAACGTCAACTCCCACGCCGCGCTGGCGCTGGGCAGCATCGGGTTCGACCGCACCCGCTCGGTGCTGGTAGCGATTCCCGGACTGGACGTGTCTATCCTGGAGATCGAGGCCCGCGGTCAGGGCGTGGAAGTCGTGATCCGGCGCTCGAATCCGATGCAAGGCGTCAGCGGGGTATTCACGCTGGTAGCGGCGCTGTCGAGCATCTGCCGGGCCAAGGGGCCCGAGGCCGGCCTGCAGATCTGCTGATGATCATCCAGTCCCTGCAGACCGACTACTACCGGATCCCCCTGCCCGTCGTCCTTTCCGATGCCTCGCACGGAGAGGTCACCCACTTCGACTTCGTCACCGCCCGGATCACGACCGCCGACGGCCTCGAAGGCGTGGGCTACACCTTCACGCCCGGCACCGGCGGTGCGGCGATCCACGCCCACATCGACCGCGACCTGCGCGGCGTCCTCCTGGGCGCTGACGCCGGCCGCATTGAGCAGCTGTGGAAGCGGATGTGGTGGCACGTCCACTTCGCCGGCCGCGGCGGCGCCCTGACACTGGCCATCTCGGCCGTCGATATCGCCCTGTGGGACCTAGCCGGTAAGCGCGCCGGAGAGCCGTGGTGGCGCTTCTTCGGCGGCTGCGAAAACCGGGTGCGGGCCTACGCCGGCGGCGTCGACCTGCAGTTCACCCTCGACGCCCTCGTCGCCCAGACCGAGGGTTTCCTGGAGAGGGGCTTTCGTGCCATCAAGATGAAGGTGGGCCGGCCGAACCTGTCGGAGGACGTCAAGCGGGTCGCCAGGCTGCGCCAGATCCTGGGGCCGGACCAGCCGCTGATGGTCGACGGCAACATGGGCTGGCGCGTCGACGAGGCGATACGGGCGGCGCGCGCCTTCGCCGAGCACGGCGTCTACTGGATCGAAGAGCCGACGATCCCCGACGACTACGAAGGACACGCTCGGATCGCCCGCGAAGGGGGTGTGCCGGTGGCCACCGGCGAGAATCTGCGCACCCTGCACGAGTTCGAACAGATGATCCGCTACGGCGAGATCGCCTTCCCCGAGCCGGACGTCGCGCTCTGCGGCGGCGTCACCGTCTGGCGCAAGATCGCCGGCCTGGCCGAGGCCCACAACCTCCCTGTCACCACTCACGGGGTCCACGATCTGCAGGTTCACCTGCTCGCCGCCGTCCCCAACGCCTCCTTCCTCGAGGTCCACATGTTCGGTGTCGAGCCGTACATCCGCCACCCGATCGAGATCGACAACGGCTACGCCATCGCCCCCGACCGACCCGGCCACGGCGTCGAGTTCGACTGGGAGATGCTCTCCAACCACCTCGTACGCTGACAGGAAGTGCCATGGAAATCCCCACCCATCTTATCGAGCAGTTCCACACCGACGGCTATTTCATCATGGACTCGGCGGTATCCGACGATCACCTCGAGCTGCTGCGGCGCAACTGCGCGATGGGGATCAGCAACAAGAACGCCGAGCTCGACCGGATGGGCACCGACGTCGACGGCATCACCCACCGCGATCAGCGCTACTTCATCCACTGCGCCCAGCAGAGCCTGCCCGAGCTGCGGGCGTTCCTCTTCAGCGCGCTGATCGGGTCCGTCTGCCGCGCCGTGCTGGGCAACACCGTCTATTTCAAGAGCGACCAGTTCGTCGTCAAGTACGGACTCACCGAGATGGAGTTCTCCTGGCACCAGGACTCGGGCTACTCCCAGCGCCGGATCGGCGACCATCCCGAGATCCTCACCTTCTGGTGCCCGCTCGACGACGTCGACGAGACCAACGGCACCATCTACGTCCTGCCCATGTCCCGCTTCGGCGAGAAGCGGGTGGCCGAGCACGTGCACATACCGGACACCAACGACCTGGTCGGCTATTTCGGCGACGACCCGGGTGAGGCGATCATCGCGCCGGCCGGCAGCCTGGTGGTGTTCTCCAGTCTCACCATGCACCGCAGCGGCGCCAACACCAGCGGCCGCCAACGCCGCGTCTACACCCCCCAGTACACGGCCGCGCCGATGCCGAGCATCGACACCGCGGATGCCAACGAGCTGTTTTTCCTGGATGGGGAGCGGCAGATTTCCGCGTGACGACCTTCGTCTCACAGGTCCGGTATCCGGCAATGGAGCTGCAGCCATGAGCCGGGACCAACCATTCGTCCGCAACTGGCGCGACCAGCAGCCGGCCAACAGCCATGGCGCCATCGGCTGGAAGATCCTCACCGAGCGGGGGGAGGGGAAGCCGTACGCACTTTCGCCCTTGATCGGCCTGCACGGCCTCACCTTTCGCATGCTGCAGGCCGGGATGGTCGAGCCGGCCCACACGCACGAGGCCAAAGAGCACGTCTATTACATCATCCGCGGCCGCGGCAAGGTCCAGCTGGGCGATGCCCGGCACGACGTGGCCGACGGCGACGCGGTCTACATGCCTGCCCGGGGCGTCCACGGCATCATCAACGACTCTGACGACTTCATCGATCATCTGGTAATCAGCGCCATCCCCCACTGGGCCCGCAACGGCTCGCCTGGCACCGACCTCGACAGGGGCTGCGTCGCCCCGGTAATCCGCAACTGGCGCGACGATCCGCCGCGCCTGAGCCACGGTGCCTTCGGCTGGTCGATCCTGGCCGCGAAGGAGCAGTTTCGCGAGCGCACCTACGAGCAGGCACCGCTGGAGGGGTTCCACGGCATGACCATGCACCTGATGGCTGCGGGCAGGAGCGAAGCGGTGCACGCCCACGCCGACAAGGAGCAGGTCTACTACTTCACCGAGGGGCGCGGCAGGCTGGTTCTGGGCGACGAGACCGTGAACGTGCGCGATGGCGATGCGGCCTACATCCCGCCGGGTACCCCGCATGGCCTGATCAACGACGGCCGGGAGTGGATCCAGCACCTGATCCTCAGCGCCCTGATCCAGTCGTGATCACCGACCGCACCGCGGCGCTGCCCCCGCTCTACACCCACGTCATCGGCTCCCTGCCACGGCCCCGGGTGGTGCTCGACCTCCTAGATCGGCGCACCGCGATGCCGGCGGCCGACTACCGCGAGCGGATACGGGAGATGATCCTCTTCGCCATCCGCCTGCAGGAGCAGGCCGGCATCGACGTGGTCAGCGACGGCGAATGGTCCCGGGCGAGTTACATCGGCGCCTTCCTGGACCCGCTGAACGGCTGCGAGCGCGTCCGGCCCTACACCCACATGGGGGAGTCAAAGAAACAGGATGTCTTCGTGCGCCGGATGCAGTACGTCGAACCGGTCCTGGCAGCCGACGCCGGTTTCCTGGCTCAAACGACCGACCAGGTCACCAAGTTCGCGCTGCCCAGCCCCTTCCTGATCGCCACCCGGTTCTGGCACGAGGCCTTCAGTGCCGACGCCTATCCGACCCGGCGGCACCTGATGGACCATCTGACCGAGCTGCTGCGGGCCGAAGCGGAAGCCGTAGTTGCCGCCGGCATCGACATCCTGCAGATCGACGATCCCGCCCTCACCTACTTCTGCGATCGCGCCCTGCAGGAAGAGGGAGCGACCCACGACGAGCGACTCCGGCAGGACTGGGACATGGAAGGGCAGATCCCGGAGGCGCTCGACGCCATAAACCAGATCGTCGACGGCCTGCCAGCGGAAATCCACCTGCACTGCTGTCACAGCGTCTACCGGCGCCGGGCCGACGTGACCGGCGACTACAAGCCGATCCTCCCGTACCTGGAGTCGGCCCGCATCGACCGGGTCAACCTGGAGTTCGCCTACCAGGACACCGGGACCGCCGCCGACCTGGCGCTGCTGCCGGCGGGGCTGGGGGTTGGCATGGGCGTGCTGGATATCCGCGGCGAAAAGCTGCAGTCGGTGGAGGAGATCGCCGCGATCGCCCGCGCCGGCCTGCGGCACCTGCCGCCGGAGCGCGTCGCCCTCAACCCGGATTGCGGCTTCGCGCCCGGAGCGACCGAGCCGCCCTCCATCGACGAAGCTTTCGACAAGCTGTCCCGCCTGGCGGCAGCGGCGCGGATCCTGCGCCTCGAAGCCGCGGCCGCTACTGCATCAGCTGCCCCACCAGCCAGGGGATCGACCGCCGGCCGTTGAACATGTGCCCGCCCCGGTAGCGGTGCAGTGCCAGCTCCTTGGGATTGCCGACCAGCTCGTAGGCCTGCTGCACCATCTCGTAGGCCGGCCGCACCGGGTAGTTGGTGTCGGAAATGCCGGACTCGACGAATTGGGGACGCGGCGCGATCAGCGCCGAGACGTCAGGCATGTCACAGATGGCGCCGATCCCGAATGGATGATGGCAGACGCAGTGACCGTGCCAGGTCGGCTGCGCGAAGGTGGTAAAAAAGCCGCTGAGGACTACCGCCCGCACACGCCGGTCGAGGGCAGTCAGCACCTGCGACAGCCAGCAGCCGCCGGACAGGCCGGCGCAGCCGATGCGGCGCGCGTCGACGGCGCCGTAGCGCGCCAGCAGACTCACCCCGGCCATCAGGTCGAAGATCCGCAGCCCGGTCAGGTCTAGACCCATCTGGTTCAGCCGCACCCAGGCGAGCTGGCACCCCGCGGCCGGCCGGCCCGGCCCCGGCACGTCCCGCTCTCCCCTGCCGGCATTGTCAGGAGCCAGCACGACAACCCCGCGGCGGGCGCGCTCGTGGCCGTAGGCCGCGCCCACCGGATCGGTCAGGCCGACAACGTTCTCCTAGGCGCCCGGCACGTGGCCGTGCGGGCAGATGGCGGCCGGCAGGGGGCCGCGGCGCTCCGGTATAAGCAGGTAGGCCGGGACCCAGCTTCCCGGCAGTGTCTGGTAGCGGATCTTGTGGCGAGTGTAACCGGCGCAGCGCTCGCTCTCGAGGATCTCCGGCTCCGGCTCCGGCACAGGACCGAACGCCCCCAGCGTCAGCTTCTTCCGCAGCGCCGCTCTGAGACGCCGCCGCCAGCACTGCCAGGTGCCGGGGTCCGCGGTCTGCGGGAAAGCGAGCTCGCGCTGGAACGCGGCGTAGCGGTTGGTCAGGTAGTGCGCCGTGGCCGGCTCCACGAGCCCGGACGGCGCGCTGGTCTCGACCAGGGGTCCGGCAGCTCTGACGACGCGTCGCACGGGCCAATCGAGCAGAGGCGCTAGCGGAGGCCGGCCGGCGCCAGCTCGCCGATCGAGGTAACCAGCTCATCCGAGACCTCCTCGGAGACCTCGTCAGGTCTTGGGGCCGGGACCGGTTCGGCGCTGGCGGGCAGCGGCGTGTCGAACTGGTAGGTCGGGTCGCACTGCTGCCGCCGCCAGGTCTCCCGCATCTCGCGCCAGGCTCCCACCAGAGTGCGCGGTTCGGGCATGTCGGCGGCGATCTCCTGGTACAGGCGTTTGAGGTTGTAGCAGGGCACGCCGGCGTACATGTGGTGCTCGGTGTGCCAGTTCATCCGCCAGTAGAGGAATTCCAGCAGCGGGTTGAGGGTGACGGAGCGGGTGCTCTTGCGGAAGTCGGGCACGTTGTCGCGCAAGCCGCAGTGCTGCGTGATGCCCAGGAAATACCCTCCCCACCCGGCGAAGAAGCGGAAGAAGCTCAGCAGTAGCGGCAGAACCCAGATTCCGCTGATGACGGCCGCAGCGAGAACGCCGCCGTGATACAACAGCAACAGCCGCGACCACCACATCGACCGACGTGCCGAGTCGGGCTGGTCGGTGTGCAGCGACTGCAACCACTCGCGGCTCGGCACCTGGGTGGAGCCGATCGTCCCGCAGGCTGACTTGATCGTCACCCATACCGTCGACAGCAATCCTCCCTTGTTGAAGGTCCGCCCCGGCTTGCCCAGCAGGTTGACGGTGAACAGCTGGAGCAGCAGCACAGGGTCCAGAGACGGCGTCAGCGGGAACAGGTTCTCCCGATCGCCCTCCGGGTACTGGGTGTAGCGATGGTGATAGGTATGGCTGCTGGCGTAGTCGAACGGGTCCCACCAGGTGAGCAGGCTGAACAGGTAGAGGAAAAACTTGTTGAGCCACCTAGTCCGGAAGACGGTGCCGTGCCCCAGCTCGTGGGGTGGCACGCCATTGAGGAAGCTGCCTACAGTCCCGTGCGCGAACAGCGCCGCGGCAAACGCCAGCCAGATCTCCTGGGACCAGCTGTAGTAGAGCGCGGTTCCCGTGATCGCGAACAGTCCCAGATGCCCCAGCGTCTGGAACCAGCCCCGGGCGTCGCTGCGCCGCGACAGCTCCCGCAGCCTGCCGCGGTCCAGCGGCGAGCGATACCACGCTACCCTGAGATTCCTGCGCACTTCGGAAAGCGGGGGCCAGCTTGCATCCATGGCATCAGCCTCTGCCTGCGGCGCCTGCGTGCGGAGAGGTGCGATCCCGACTCGTTCAAGGTAGTTGCGGAAGGAACCGAACTCAAGCGTTCCTGGCTGGCCCGGCCTGCCGCCGCTCGGCCGGGTCTGGATCCGCATGGACGCCCTTGCCATCGCCGGCATGCCCGCCGCATCGGGAACGGCTATATTCCCACCTCGTCACCTCCCCCACGGCCGATCATCCGAGCATCCGAGGTACCATGTCTGAGACGGACTACGATTACGTATCACGAGAGCTGGCGCTCAACTACCACCTCATGCACCCCGGCGGCGACAGCGTCCCGGGCGACTGCAATGCCGCCGTCTACAAGGGCGGCGTTTACCACATGCACTACATCCTGCAGCGGCCGTGGGGGCATGAGAGGAGCTTCTCCTTCGTCCACGTCACCAGCCCGGACATGCTGCACTGGACCTGGCAGAGCACCAAGCTGCAGCCCTCCTTCACCGGCCACGGCATGTTCAGCGGCACAGCTCTCGTGACCAGGGAAGACAAGGTCGCAGCCATCTACCACGGACAGGGCTCGGGGCGCAACCAGATCGCCATCGCCGCCGACGACCAGCTGTCAGCCTGGGAGCAGCCCTACGCGGTTGAGCCGCGGCTGCCGAACGGCGGCGTGCCGGAAATGCGCCACTGGGATCCGGATGCCTTCCTCATCGACGACACCTACTACGCCATCTCCGGAGGTCCCAATCCCCCGCTGCTGCGCTCCCCCGATCTGGTCGACTGGGAGTACGTCGGCGATTTCCTCACCCACGAGCCGGCCGACGTAATCATCGGCGAGGACATCTCCTGCCCCAACTTCTTCCCGCTCGACGGACGCTGGATGCTGCTGTGCATCAGCCACCCCTACGGCTGCCGCTATTACATCGGCGACTGGGATGCCGAGGCCGAGCAGTTCGTGCCGGAATACCACGAGCGCATGAACTGGCGCCGGCCCGATCAGGGCAGCACCGAGACCGACTACCGCGACTTCTTCGCGCCAGAGAGCCTGCTTACACCCGACGGCCGGCGGGTGATGTGGGCCTGGCTCTGCACGCTGGAACCGCCGCTCGACCAGAAGTCGATCCAGTCGCTGCCCCGCGAGCTTAGCCTCGGCTCGGACGGCACCCTGCGCATCCGCCCCCTGCGCGAGCTCGACTCGCTGCGCCGCGAGCCGGTGGTCCTGACGGATGTGACGGTTTCCCCGCCGGAGGCGATGCACAGCGGGATGACGCGTCGGCGCCTCGCCGACCTGGACGGGGACGCCTGGGAGATCCGCATCACCCTCGACCGCGAGCAGGCGTTGCGCAAGCGCTTCGGACTGCTGCTGTTCGCCACCGACGATGACGAGGGTCTGCCGCTGCTGTTCCAACCGGACTCGCGCACGATCCGGCTCGGAACCGTCGAGGCCCCTTTCGCCGCCGATGACCTCGATCCCGCCGAAGACCTCGAGCTTCGGGTCTTCATCGACAAATACCTGGTCGAGGTCTTCGTCTGCGACCGCCAGGCGCTGCTGGCGACCCACACGGACTACCGGTCAGCCAACGGCCTCTACGCCTACTCCTACGGTGCCGACACCAACTTCCGCACCGTCGAGCTGTGGCGCATGGAAGCCACCAACGAGGGATTCTTCACCGCCCGGGAAAGCCCGATCTGGGAGCCGGATATAGAGTGAGGGGGAGAGAGAGATCATGAAGCTCGGCGTCACCGACATTCTACCCGGCGACTTCCGCACGCACGATCACGGCCACATGCAAATCGTGCGCGACCTCGGACTCACCGGCTTCGGCTTCCACCTTCCCGGCGAACTGGTCCCGGAGATCACGCCGGCGGAGTGCGACCGATACCGCCAGTTCATCGCCTCCGAAGGACTCGACCTCGCCCAGTTCGCCATCCTCTATGGCGAGTGCCTGTTCTCCGCCGACCCAGGGATGATCGCATCGGTGTCGGCGAAGATCGAGAGGGCCACCGCGCTCGCTGCCCGGCTTGGGGCCGGCGCCTTTCTGCTCCGTCCCGGCAGCGCCAACCCGGACGGACCCTGGACACCGCACCGCGACAATCATCTGCCCGAGCAGGTGGACCGCCTGGTCGCCACCCTGCGTCCCCTAGCGGCCACAGCAGAGCGCGAAGGTTTGACCCTGGCGCTGGAGACCCACGCGGTCTCCATCATGGATCCCCCCGAGAAGTGCCGTGCCATCGTCGAGGCCGTCGGCTCGCCCCGGCTGCAGCTGATCATGGACCCGGTAAACCACTTCCAATGCCTGCAGCAGGTCTACAACAGCGGCGACTGGGTCGACCACATCTTCGCCGAGATGGGAGCGCTCGCTCCGATCGCCCACATCAAGGACCTTAAGGTCTCCAACGGCCTGGTCCTCCACATCGACCAGACGCTGCCCGGAGAGGGTGAGCTGGACCTGGCACGGGTGCTGCGACGCTTCCATGCGTTCCACCCGGAAGGTTACGGACTGATCGAGCACCTCGGATTGAACCGGATTCCGGCGGCCATCGCCAACGTCCGCCGCATCGCCGCAGCCAACAGCGTCGACATCCCCTAAGGCGGCCGGCCCGGCCCGAAGTTGCCCGGCTCATCGCGACACCGTCCAGCCGATGCGGGCCACGCTACCAACCCGTTCCCGTTGCGCCTATACTCTTGCAATTCGGCGAGCCCTGCCACAGCGAAAGGATCCTCCGTTGCCCGACACCGACGACTTGCCCCTGCTTCGCTATCTCGAGGGAGAGCGGGACAAAACCATATACGAGACGATCGGCCTCGAGCCGATCATCAACTGCCGCGGCACGTTCACGATTCTCGGGGGATCGATCATGCGACCCGAGGCCCTGGGTGCGTTCAAGGCCGCCTCCGGGTATTTCGCCCAGCTGGACGAGCTCGCCGAAGCGGTGGGTCGGCGGCTCGCGGCGCTTACCGGCGCCGAATGGGGGCTGATCGCCAACGGCTGTGCCGCCGCCATCAAACATGTCACCACCGCCTGCGTCACCGGCGGCAACCCGGAGAGGCTGCTGCGCGTCCCGGACCTGACCGGCTTCGAGAAGCGCCAGGTGATCGTCCCGCGTTACTCCCGCAATCAGTACGACCAGGCGGTGCGCACCGTGGGCGTCGAGATCGTCGAGGTCGAAACGCCGGCCGAGCTGGAGCACGCCATCAATCCGACCACCGCGATGATCTACCTGGTCACCGGCGCCGGATCCGCGCCTGGTCAGCCCCTGTCGCTGGAGGTGATCGCCGACATCGCCCGCCCCCACGACATCCCGATCCTCGCCGACTCGGCAGCCGAGCTGCTGACGATCCCCAACGTCCACCTCGAGCAGGGCGCAACCGTCGTCGCCTACAGCGGCGGCAAAGCCATCTGCGGTCCGCAGTCGGCCGGCATAGCCCTAGGACGCAAGGACCTGCTCCAGGCTTCCTGGCAGGCCAGCGCCCCCCATCACGGCCACGGCCGCGACAACAAGATCGGCAAGGAAGAAACCCTGGCGATGCTGGCGGCCGTGGAAGCCTGGATCGCCCGGGATCACGCCGGGGAGTGGCAGATATGGCTCGAGCGTCTCGAGCGGATCGCCGACGGCGTGGCGGACATTCCAACCGTTGCCACCGCGGTCGAGGAGCCAACCGGGCTCGGCAACAAGGCACCGGGACTGGTGATCTCGTGGGCCCCGGACCAGCTGCACCTCAGCGCCGAGGAAGTCGCCGAGGATTTCGCCCGCAATCGGCCCCGCATCGCCGTGGGCAGTGCCGACGCAGACGGGCGCGCCTCCATCCGCATCAACCCCAGCCAGATGCGACCGGAGCAGGAGCAGATTCTCATCGAGCGCATCCGCGGCGCCCTGACCGCCGAACGCCGACCTCGCCCGACAGGCCCAGAGCCGGCCGCCTTCGCTATCGGCGGCGAGTGGATGGTGGACGTGACCTATTTCACCAGCTCGAGCCGGCACCGCTGGATGCTACGCCAGGATGGCAACTGGATCGACGGTCGGCACGAGAGCGACCTCTCGGTCCAGGAGATCACCGGCACGCTGGAGGGCAACCGGCTCATGCTGCGCAGCGACACGCGACAGGCGCCGGACAACGTGGCGTTCATGTTCTCGGGCACGGTGTCCGCCGATCGGATCGAGGGCTCGATCCTCCTCGGCGAGTACCTTACAGCAACCTTCTGCGCCGCGCCCGTGGTGTCCGACGGCGTTCGCGAGCGGGTAGTGATCCCCAAGGGGCCGCCACTGGCTACCTGACCGCTCCCACTAGGCTCGTCGGCAGCCCCGGTTACCGGCGATCTGGTGCCGCGGCCGCCCTGCGATCAATCGGATTCCAGCCGCGGCATGGCGGCCACAATGCCAGCGGCTATCTTCTACGGCCGGTCACGTCCAACCCGGTTCGCGGAGGCACACCTTGTCCGACACGAAGCTGACCCGGCAACAGCTCAACTTCTTCGACACTTTCGGCTACCTCTACTTCCCCGGCCTGCTGGCCGACTGCGTCGACCGCATCATCGAGGAGTTCGAGGCGGTCTGGGCGGCTCGAGGCGGCGGCCACCACGGCCGCCCGCACGAGGGGAACAGACGCTCCTGTATCGTTCCGTTCCCCGATCAGAACAAGTTCCTGAGCAGCCTGCTCGACGATCCCCGCATTCACGACATCGCCGCCGGAATCCTGGGCGACGACTTCAACTACACTAGCGGCGACGGCAACTTCTACTCCGGCGATACCCGCTGGCATTCGGATGGCTACGACGGCAACCGCATTCCCAGCATCAAGATCGCGTTCTACCTCGACCCGCTCACGAGGGAAAGCGGGGCGGTGCGCGTGATCCCCGGAAGCCACCGCTGCGGTGATACCTTCGCCGACGCGCTGCAGGATGGGCTGCCGACCGCCGAAGTCTGGGGGATCGAGCCCGACCAGGTGCCCTGCGCGATGCTGGAGACACAGCCCGGCGACGTGGTGGTGTTCTGGCACAACACCAAACACTCGGCTTTCGGCGGCGCCGGCAGACGCCGGATGTACACGATGAACTTCTACGAGCATGTGCCCGAAGACAGGCTGGAACAGTTCCAGAACACCCTGGCCCACGAGGGGCGCTTCTGGATCGACCGCATCCACGGCGAGGAGATGGTCCGCACCGCCGGAGCGGAGCGGATGGTGCACCTGCGGCAGGTGATGGAAAATGACTTCAAGCTCAACGCCGTGCACCGGCAGCATCGCGCCGGGAACGACGAGCCGTCGCGGGGCTAGGCTCGGACGCCAGGTCTTGCAGCGATCGACCACCTGATGCGGTTGCCCGGCCAGGTTGCCCAGCTCGGTGGCGGGCTGGCGGCGGCGACAAGCGGCGACTTGACGGGACCAGTCCGGGTGTGGTTAATGCCTCGCGTGTCACGTCTCCAATCCCGCCCCGATGCCTGACCGTCCGCAGATCGCCGCCCTGGTCACCGAGCTGCGCCAGTACACCCACGGCCAGCACTTCGTAGACCGCTTTCTCGAGGGCTACGGCTGGGAGGGCCGGCACCACCGCCCACCCGTGGACCTGGTCAGCCTGTACGTCGATCAGCATCCCGAGGGTGATCTTACCGACGACCGGGTGAGCCGCTTTCC
The DNA here is from genome assembly GCA_964456165.1 of uncultured Gemmatimonadaceae bacterium. Lineage (GTDB taxonomy): Bacteria > Latescibacterota > UBA2968 > UBA8231 > UBA8231 > CAYWBJ01. Next base: position 59,291 of record CAYWBJ010000086.1, read on the forward strand.
CATGCTGCGGCTCTTCTCCTCCGTCGCCGAGGCGCTGACACTGGGCCGCGACGCCCTGGCCGTCGACGGCGTCCTGCTCATCGCCGAGCATGGTGCCTACCCTGCCAACGAGAAGGGACAGAAGCTCTACCCCCGCTACGAGCTGTTCGAGCAGATCCTCTCCGTCTTTCGCGCCTCCGGCCGCACCGCGCCGCTCTTCAACGACAAGCACCTCTCCTGGAACTGGGACTGGTGCCGAGCGATGTACGACGCCTCCCTCGAGCTCGGCTTCCCATTCATGGCCGGCTCGTCCCTGCCGGTCACCTGGCGGACACCCGCAGTGGAAATGCCGTTGGACGCGGAGGTCGAGGAGGCTGTCTGCGTCGCCAGCGGCGGCCTCGATGGCGGTGACATCCACGCCATGGAGACCCTGCAGTGCATGGTGGAGCGTCGCCGGGGTGGAGAATGCGGCGTGCGCTGGCTACAGGCATACCGGGGCGAGGCCTTCTGGCAGGCCCATCACGACGGCCTCTGGTCCCGCGAGCTCTTCGAAGCCTGCCTCTGCCGCAGCCACACCCTGACCCCCGCCCGCGCCGGCTTCAACCACCACCTGCCCACCCTCGACGAGCAGAAACAGCTGGCCGCCGATCCATGGGCCTACCAGTTCGAGCACCTGGACGGGCTTAAGTCTACCGTGATCATGGTCAACGGGCTGGTCCGGGACTTCAATTTCGCCGCTCGATTGCGCGGACGGGAGGAGCCGCTGTCGACCCAGATGTACCTGCCGGCACCGCCCGCCCACACTACCCTGGCGAACTTCTTCTCACCCCAGGTCAACTGCATCGAGAGAATGTTTATCACCGGCAGACCGATCTACCCGGTCGAGCGCACGCTGCTGACCTCGGGCCTGGTCATCACCGGCGTTGACAGCCTACACCTGGACCAGGCCCGAATCAGTACCCCCCATCTGCAGATCGCCTACACGCCGACACCCGAATCCACCTTCTGCCGCAGCTGAAGAGAGGTCATGATAACCGGAATCGCCTACCTGGAATTCGGCGTCCGCGACCTGGGCGCCTGTCGCCACCTGTTGGTAACCGGACTTGGCCTGGACGCGCTGGGGCATGGGGCCGGACAGGATGGAGAGCGGGTCGCAATCATCGCCGTCGGTAGCTCCCTGCTGCAGCTGCACGAGCACGCGGTAGCGGTATCCGAGCTGGCCGACGACGGCTCCAGCCGCGACTATCTCGAAGTGCCTGGCTCGATCCAGCACATCTCTTTCTACACGCAGGACAACCAGAGGGTCTACGATAACCTTAAGGATGTCATCCAGCGCACCCGCGACGTCCCCCTGGGTGATGGTCCCTCCGAGCAGCCGTTGTACCATTCCTATATTCAGCGTTCTCTGGTCACCTTCCGGATGCCCGACGGCTACGGGGTCCAGGTGTCGGAGAGCATCGACCCGCGCACGCACCTGGTGGAGCGACTGGCTTTCAAGAAGGGGCAGGCCGACGCCGGCGCGTCGCACCACTTCCAGGGCCTAGACCATATCCACATCCTCACCCAAGACGTGACCGCCGAGCGACGCTTCCTGGGCAGCCTGCTGGGCCTCGAGGAGCTCGAGCACCGGACCGAGACCTACCCGCCGGTCGCCGGCTACGAGGAGGCCACCTTCGGCGCCGGCATGACCGAGCTCGAGGTCTCCCAGTCAGACGTGACCCGCGACCGCACCCTGGGACCCGGATCGATTCGCGCCATGGGCTTCTGGACCGACAACGTGGACGAAGCCTGCGGCGCGCTGGCCGGCAGAGGTCTGGCGATCGAGGCCGAGCCGGGACCGCGTTCCCCGTTGCCGGAAGTGCCCAGGAGAGGCTTCACCTTCCGGGGGCTGGGCGGCTTGTCCCTCGAGATCGCCCAGCGACCGTAGGCGCCGTGCGGATCATCTTCTCCACCGGCTCGCTCTACACCTACGGGACCGGGCGCTGTTTCGAGATCGCAGCAAAGGTCGGCTTCGAAGGTGTCGAAGTCATGGCCGACGCCCGCTGGGACACGCGTCAGGCGCACGTGCTGCAGGACCTGGTGCAACGGCACGGCGTGCCGGTCGTCGCCATCCACAGTCCGTTCTTCAGCGTCCCCGGCTGGCCTGACGATCAGCCCGGGCTGATCGCCTGCACCGCGGAGCTAGCATGCGCCGTCGGCGCCGAGGTGGTAATCCATCACCTGCCCTGGCGCCGGGGTTTCGCGCTGCCGTTCCTCAACCACCAACCCTACCTGCTGCCGGTGCCGCTGTGGGAGCGCGAGCGCGGGTATCGCCAGTGGCTGATGGAAGGCTACGCGGCCCTGCAGGAGTCGGCCGGCGTCGACCTCTGCATCGAGAACCTCCCCGCCCGCCGGCAGCTCGGACGGCGGTGGAACGTGCACGAGTGGAATACCCATTCCCGCGCCACTTCCGACCGCATCCTGCGCTTTCCCTTTCTCACTATGGACACCACCCACCTAGGCACCTGGGGACTGGAGCCGGTAGAGATCTACGGGAGCTGGAAGGAACGGGTGCGCCACATCCACTTGAGCAACTTCGACGGGCGCGAGCACCGCCGTCCGGAGGATGGCGAGCTCAGACTGGATCTGCTGCTGGGGCAGCTGGCTGCCGACGGCTACCGGGGCGCGGTTTCCCTAGAGCTGGCGCCCGATGCCCTGGGGGCCGGCGCGGCGGACGAACGGGTGCTGGCACTGCTAGCCAACAGCCTCGGCCGGTGCCGACAATGGGCCACGGTGAGCGCGACAACCGCACCGCGGTGAACTGTTCCCTGACCAGCCGGAACAGGCTTGGCATGAATTCGGGGACGCCTTCCAACGACTCGCTGAAGGGCTGAAAGTCCCCGGCAATTCTGCCAGGTGCGTCCACACCCCGTCGGCGAGAAGGCAGCCGCCGAGCCAACCTGCTCTTGAATACGGTGAGGTCGGAGACCTAGAGTCTCATCCGCCTACCGCGACCGGGGCGCGGGTCATGCCCAGGTAGCCGGCTACATCTGCGGCCAGCCGCAGCATCTTGCGGAAGGCACGCGCTTCGGCCAGAGCCGCCCGCAGCCGCTCCTCTGCCTGCGGACGCGGTGCCTTGTCGCAACGCTCGAGCCGCAGGCGGTGACCGTCGGGGGCCACGCTTGCCCGCACGCCGAACACCGGAAGCACCTCCAGGCCCAGCGCCAGGGTGCGGCTACTGTGCGCCATGGCCGCGGCCAACCGAACCAGCTCGGTCTCGCCCTCGTAATGCGCCACCGCGTACTTGACCAGGCCGGCGAGCCGCCGCACGAACGCCTCAAAGGCGTCGACCTGGGGATCGACAGCGAACAGATAGAGCCGCTCCGGCCGCACCTGGTCGAGGGCCCGGCGTAGGATCCCGTGATCCGGCGGCAGTGTCCAGATTACCAGGACCGGGCCGGGGACCAGCTCGCCGCGATCGACCGCCCCCGGCAGCCGGATCGCCTCGGACCACACCTGCGCCTCCGGCTCCTCCGTGCCCAGGTGCCCCAGGCACGCATCGGGGTCGGCCTCGGACCGGCAGTCGATCAGGTCGGCCAGCCCCGCCGGACCTGCAGCCCGCGAACCTGCGGCCCGAGCGTCGGAGGCGGTGGCCTGCCCGGCCGGCGCGAAATCCTGCAGCGTCACGGTCAGCTGGCGCTCGCCGCGGAAGAAACCGGGCCGCATTCGCACTACCAGGTCGAGCACCCCTTCCGGCAGCGGCTCGTCGGCCCCGTTCCACCACAGCACCTCGGCGCTCCGGCCACTGCCGTCTCCCACCAACAGCTTGCGGTGCACCTTCTCCTTGCCGAGCAACTGGTCGGTCTCGACCTCGACGCCGCGGCAAAGCACGTTGATAGGCGGGTTGCCCTGCCCGAACGGGGCCAGCCGCTCCAGCTCCACGGCGGTCTGCAGGGTGACGTCCTCCAGTGGCAGTTCCGCTTCGATGCGCAGGGCCGGCTCGATCACCTTGCCGGCGCTGCGCTGGTCGATGATCGCCTTGGATACGCCGCGGCGAAACGCCTCTATCTGCCCGGCGTCCATCGACAGGCCGGCCGCCATCGGGTGGCCCCCGTAGCCGTACAGCAGCTCGTCCTGCGTGGCGATCGCCTGGGTGATGTGATAGCCCTCCACCGAGCGGGCGGAGCCGCGCGCCGGCTCCCCCTCGGCGGCGGCGATCAGGATCGTCGGCTTGCCGAACTGCTCCACCAGACGGCTGGCGACAATGCCGATAACTCCCTGGTGCCAGCGCGGATGGGCCAGGACCAGGGCGGCGTACTGCAGCAGGGCCGGCTCGTCATTGAGCTGGGCGACCGCGGACTCGTACACGACGGTGGTCTCGAACTTGCGCTCCTCGTTGAGCTGTTCGAGCCGCACCGCCACCGCCTCCGCTTGCTCCCGGTCGTCGGTCGTGAGCAGCGGCACCGAGACGTTGCTGTCGGCCAGGCGACCCACCGCGTTCAAGCGCGGTCCCAGCTGGAACCCTATCTGCTCATCGTTGATCCAGGCCGCTACCAGACCGGCGTTTTCCATCAGGGCAAGCAGGCCGGGCCTGGTGGTCTCCCGCAGCACCGCCAGCCCCCGCTGCAGCAGGTAGCGGCAGTCCCGCACCTGGCTGGCCAGATCGGCGACGATACCTACCGCGACCAGGTCCAGAAACGCTTCCAGCTCGGTAGCGCGGCCGGCCCGCTGGTAGAGTGCCTCGATCAGCTTGTAGGCCACCCCCACTCCGGGCAGCTCCCGCAGCGGGTGGTCTGCCCCGAACTTGGGGTTGACGAGCGCCTGTGCCGCGGGCAGCTCGGCAGGCAGGTCGTGGTGATCGGTGACCACCACGTCGACCCCGGCCGCGACCGCCAGCGCCACCGCGTCGACCGCGGCGATGCCGGTGTCGCAGGTTACCACCAGGCCGAATCCCTCGGCGAGGTAGGTCTCGAGTACGTCGGCGCCGATACCATGGGACTCCCGCGCGCGCACCGGGATGTGATACTCGACGCACCCGCCGAGTCCGCTCAACCCCTCCACCAGGAGGGCCGTCGAGGTCTGGCCGTCGACGTCGAAGTCGCCCCATACCAGGACGCGCTCCCCGCCCTTCAGCGCCCGTTCGATCCGCCCGACGCCGGCCTCCATGTCGTGCAGCATCTCCGGCGGCGCCGGCTGGTAGGCGTCAGGGTCGAGGAAACGGCGGGCTTCCCCGGCATCGACGATGCCGCGCCCAGCCAGGATACGAGCGACCAGCTCGGAGCCGGCGGCGGCGACCAAGTCGGCCGGAATGTCGTCGTCCCGGTTGTCGAGTTGCCAGCGGTATTTCAATTCAGACCTCAGAAGGCGACGGCATCGTAATCGTCGAGGTCGGCCAGCAACGGCGCAACCGGCTCCAGCTCCCGCTCGGCCTGCGGTGGCGTCTCCTCCTCGTTGCCCGCCATCGCGCCGCGATCGCAGAAAGACCGGTAGGCGCAGTAGGCGCACTGCCGCTGGTCGGCCGTCATCGGAAAAGCCTCGGGATCATCCGGCCCAGCACCGTCCAGCACCGGCTTGGCGGCGATCTCCTCGACCAGCGTGGCGAGGTAAGCCCGGTCTGCTTCGCACTGCGCGGCGTCGTAGACGAAGACTTCGGAGTCGTCCGGAAACTCGGCGTACCAGTAGATCATCTCGATCTGCGCCGGCTCGGCCGCGATCCCGGTCGCGGCGGCAGCCGTGAGCAAGAAGGGATAGACCCGCGTCTGCAGCCGATCGGCGAGCCATTCCCGGGAATGGCGACGGCGCCAGGTCTTCCAGTCATAGATGCGGGCCTTGCCGTCGGCGTCGAGGGTGATCAGGTCACAGGTCGCCACCAGGGTGCGGCCGGCGATCTCGCCTACCAACTGCTTCTCGACGTAGCGCTGGTCCGAGGCGCCGGGCGCGCCCGGCGCCTCGGGCGGGCGGAAATCCTGAAAGCTCTGCCACCAGCGGGCTATGTCCGGATCGCGCCGAGCATCGGGAGCCGGCAGGTCGACGCCGAGCAGGTCGCGGTGAATCATCTCGTGAAAGCGCCGACCGTCGTCCATGTGCTGCTCGCTCGCCAGCAGGGGCTCGCTTTCGACCGCCGGCCACTTTAGCTCTTGCAGGTAGTTGAGCTCGAAACGGCGCTGGCAGTCCACGTAGGACTGCAGACTGTGGGCACTGTAGATCAGCTCGCCGGCGCCGTTCATCGGGCGCTCTCCGTGCTGTCCCCGGATGCCTGGGCGAAAGTCTGCAGCGCCTCGAAAGCCACGGCCGGCTTGTTCCTGCCGCGCGGACCGACGTCGGCGGTCACCAGCAGCTCCTGGCGCGCCCGGGTGATTCCCACGTAGAGCAACCGCAGGCGCTCGCGGGCATAGTCGCGGCGAGCCTCCTTGGTGGCCACAGCTTCCTGGTACGAAGTTTGGTCGAGCTCGGCCTCCAGCAGGGCCATCGTCTCTGCTTCCAGGTTGAGACGGTCGCGGACGTACCAGCGCTCCGAACGGGAGGGCTCGTCACTGTGCCCGCCGGGGAATTCATAGTCGTTTACCGCCAACAGGTAGACCCGGTCCCACTCCAGCCCCTTGGCACCGTGCATGGTCGCCACTACCACCTCGCCACAGTGCGACTCCGGGTCGAACCCAGTCTTGTCCGTCTCGATCGCCTGCATCTTCCGCTCGTCGCGGGCGATCACCACCAGCTCCCGGCGCAGATCGTCGAGGGTGGCGGGCCGGCGCTCGCTGCCCAGGTGAAACTGGGAGCGTTCGCTGAGAATCTCAGCGAACAGCTGGGTCATTGCCAACTTCTCCGGCTCGGCGAACAGGTCCTGCGCGATGGCCACCAGGAGCTCTCCGATCGGCAGCAGCACCAGTCCGTGCCACCGCTGCAGCTGCTCACGGAAGCGCCCCAGGTAGTCGGCCGCCGCGGAGGGCAGGGGCTCGTCGGCGAACTCCAGGCCGGTCGCCCCGGGGGCCGGCCAGATGAAAAGTTCGGTCTGCTGGCATCCTTCGAGCAGGCTCGCGTGCTGGTCCATGCGGTCCTGTCCTTCGAGCGTCTCGGCTTCCCCCAGCACCCTCCGATGCCAGACTCTGTAGGTCATCAACAGCGGCTTCACCGCTTCGGGGCGGGCCAGGTGCTGCAGGATCAGGCTCAGAGCGCCGGCCGCTTCCCGTGTCGACGTGGTCAGGCGCAGCAGCGCGTCCGAATAGGGTACCCCAGCCTCCTCCAGGGCGTTGATCACCTTCGCCGCCTGGGAATTGGTAGGCACCAGCACCGCCACCGTCGCCTCGGCGTGGTCGACGAGCCACCGGCGCGCCGAGGCGATGACCCGGTCCAGCTCCTGCTCGGGACTGTCCCCCCGGAAATCGAAGCCGACCTGACAGGCATCTGCTTCCGGATTGGGCTGGGGGTCGCCTGCCGGCGTCGGCTCGATCAGCGGCAGATCGAGGGCGGCGCGCATCGGCACGATCGGATGGTCCTCGCGCACGAAGCGGATGAGCTCGTTGGCCAGCTCGATGATCGGCAGACCGGAGCGCCCCGAGTTGGGCAGCTCGCGCTTGACGTCCGCCTTTTCGAGAAACTGCCGCAGGTAGCGGGGATGAGCGGTGGTGAAAGTCTCGTAGATCGCCTGATTGGGGTCGCCCACCCGCACCCAGTTGCCCCCCTCGCCCACCAAGTGTCGCAGGATCAGCTCCTGCAATGCGCTGGAGTCCTGCGCCTCGTCCTCGAGCACGTACGGCCAGCGCTGCCGCAGCCCCTCTGCCAGCGACGGGTCCAGCTCGAGCACCTTGAGCGCTGCCGTGATCAGGTCGCCGAAATCGACAGCGCCGCGGGTGTCGAGACCGTGCTGGTAGCGCTCGTAGACGTCAGCCGCCAGGTGCACCAGCACCGGACTGTCGGAGGTAATCCGCTCCCGCAGCTGCAGCGGAGTAACGCGCCGATTCTTGAGGTGCGAGATCGCGTTGCCCACCACCCGCTTCAGCTCATCGGGCAACACCTGCTCGAGCACCTGCTGACGCTTGAACTCGCTGAGGTCCTCGATCAGGTAGTCCTGCAGCAGCCGCTCGTAACGGCTGTAGGCGGCGCTGAAGGCCCCGCTCATGATCGCATCGCCGATGCGATCGTCGACCACCGAAAAGCTCGTCTCCAGGCCCGCCAGCGACGGCGTCTGCGACACGATTTCGTGGGCCAGCGAGTGGAGGGTGCGGACCCGGTAGCCGAGTCCGGGCAGGAGCCCCTCCTCCCGCAGGAAGCCGGCGATGCGCTGCCGAAAGTTGTCGACCGCCGAGTTGACCAGGGTGACGATGAGCACCTCCTGCCGGGGCTGGAGGCGTCCGTCCCTGATCAGCGACACCGCCAGCTGGGACAGGGTCCAGGTCTTGCCGCTGCCCGGAACCGCCGCGATCCCCATCGTGCCGCCCGTGTACTCGAGGATGGCCGCCTGGGCCGGGCGCAGCGGCGTCACGACGTCGCCCCCACCGGCAGCTGCCGCAACGCCTGTCCGAGAGCCGCCAGCAGCTCCCCGCGCTGCTCCTGACCATGGGCGCTCAGCTCGCTGGCGAACAGATGGACCGTGCCGGTGCAGCGGCGGATGAGACCGTTGACCATGCCGGTGAGGCGCTCGGTCTCGAAGCGGGCCTCCCAGCTGGCCGACCAGACCTCGTTCGCGTTCCAGTCGCGGCTGAGGACATAGGGGTTGGTCAGTGGCTGGTGGATGCGACGATGCCAGGCGGTGCTCCCCACGTCCAGCCAGAGCTGGTGGGCGCAGGACCGGCCGCGCAGCAGGAAGGTGTGGGCCGGCGCGATGAGCACCGCCTCGCCGGGATCGGCCCAGCCGGCCCGGTAGAAAGCCGATATAACCCCCTCCTGCACCATCTCCACGTACCCCCTGCCGACCGCGCCGCCCTCGGCCTCCACGGCGTGGGGAATGGAGCGCCGGAAGGAACGCGCCGACTCCACCAGGTTGCCCACCTGGACGCCGGCCTGGACGTCGCGGTGGAAACCGAAGCCGGGCTGGCTCAGCAGCTCGCCGAATAGGCGGCTGAGGAAATGGTCGATCGGCAACTCTTCCAGCTCCAGGTATGCCGCGACCCAGCCGCGCAGGCGCTCGTAGGTCTCGCCGACCCGGTAGGTAACGCGGTCGCGCAGCACCGCCGGCAGCTTTTCGAATGGCTCAAGCCCCGAACCCTCATCCAGAACCCGGTAGGCCCCGCTGGCCAGCAGTCCCGCCCGCACCAGGTCGGCCGGTTCGAGGCAGAGGTCGAGCATGTGAGCCACAGCTTCCGGGTGGGGCCGTGCCAGACCCCACTGTGGATGGGAGAGGTTGGCCAGGGTGAGCAGGACACGGGTGACTGGCTCATCCCGCAGGCTCCGTGACGGCCTGTGCAGGTAGTAGTCGATGCCGGCCTCGTCCAGCCGGTTGGAGAGACCGTAGTAGAGGGTGTCGCTGACGAACGGGCTGATGACCGCGATGTCGCGCGCTTCGGAGCCGCCAGCCGCCAGCTCGACTACCTGCGCCGCCACCCGCTCCACCATCTGGTGATGCAGGCGATCGGAGAACGCGCGGAAGTGCGGCTCCCCTGGCTCGGACGGCCGCGGGGCCGTCACCGGGCCGTGGGCAATGGCGTTGATCAGGACATGCCCGAATTCGCGCAGCGGCGCCGGCACCCGGGGCACCTCATCGAGCCGCTCGCGCTGCGGGCACTCAGTGCCCAGCTCGTAGGCGCTGTGGGGATTGGCGGCGAGAAAACGGCGGAAGCCGGCGTCCAGATCATAGGCGATCACCGCGCTCTCGAGCCGTCTGTCACCCAGCCACCGGCGCACCACGTCGTGCGCGAGGGGGATGTCCTCCTCGGCGTTGTCGTAGACCAGGTGGAGATAGGTGCCGAACAGGTGGTCGCTTACCCCGGGCTCATCGGCCATCAGGTCCCACAGCAGCTCGAGGTAGAGGGAGAAGTCGACCAGGTTCTGCTCAGCGCAGTAGGTGCGGTAGGTAGTCAGGGTGCGGATGACCTCGTCGATGCCGCCGCCTGTACCCTCGCTGATGCGGTCCGCCTCCAGGTAGCGGCCGAGCTCGTCGAGCGGGATGCGGTTGGCCGCCGCCTTGTTCAGGTTGTCGAGCAGCTGGCTGTAGAGCCGGTGCCGCGTCAGCTTGAGTTCGGCGAAGAAACCCTGCTCGACCAACGGCGCGACCAGGCGGGCCATGATGTACTGGGCCGCCTCGTAAGTCAGAAACGTCGGCTCGGTCGCCGTCGGAAACGGATACTTCTGCCGCTGTTGCACCAGCGGCCAGAACAGACTCACATAGCGGCGGGCGAGACCGCCGATCGTCGCCTTGCCCAGGGCCTGCCAGGTCGTGCGGTCGAAGGCCTGCTCGTAGGGCCGAGCGTAACTGCGATGAGGTGTGAGCAGCAGGATGGATGAGGCCGGCGTCCCGCCCTCGACCAGGCGGCGCACCCGTTCGATGCAGCGCGCGGTTTTCCCGGCGCCGGCCGGCCCTTCGAGAAACAGTCGGGGCAAGGTGTCCTCCGGAACTGCGGCCGACATCGCGAATCTGCCAGCCCTCAGCTTCGCATCATGCGCTTGCCGAAGACCACGACGAACAGCGCCGTCACGCCGGCATCGGGGTCGAAGCGGGTGAAGCCGGCAGAACGGGCGGCCTGGTGGGTTGTGTCACTGGATTCGCCTTCAGTCATGGCTCGGCTCCCGTGGCGTTCGCACTTTCCCCGACGATAATACGACCAGGAGACAGCCACAAGCGGTAATTTCCGCTCCGGGGTACGAACCGGCCAAGGCGCGCGACGAGTCCTCCGCTCCCCCTCCGGCGGCGGGCCGTGCTGGCGCTGCTCAGGTGGTGCGGGAGGCGGTCAGCCGGCGCTTCCGGAATGACCACAAATAGCGACACAATCTCGGCAGACCAGGGCCAACCCCAATCTACCCCCTGCGGGAATATCGGTCGAGCAGTCCTGCTTTACCGGCAAGTCGAAACTGCCACAAAAGTCTAATTTCGCCATTCGGGTGTACTCCGAACGGGTGGCCAGGTCGGTCGCCACCTCGTTGCGGCGCCGCGAACGCCTCCACGAGACACCGGACCTTGCCGTCCTCCTCCTTGCTGAGCCGCTCCTCACCCTCTCTGAAGGTCCGCTTCTGATGTCTGGTGGCGGCTAATTTGCACGGCACGCTATCCTGGTTCCAGGCAGGCGCCTCTGGTGCGCCGTAAAGGAAGCAGCCTCGACGCTGACATACCAGGTTGGTTTCACAACGGCGCAAGAGTTCTTACCCCATCGGCTCGAACCATGTCAACTGCGACGTCTACCTACAAGCCGGGCATGCGGCCTTCACCATATCCGGTCAGCTCGACGTAACCGCGACCGGCGCGCCGCCCAGCTCTATCCAGCACCTCGACCGCCCCTTCCCAGTAGAACATCCCGGCGATGCGCTCGCTGCGGTTCTCCTGGTCCGGGGTGACGGGACGCACCTCCCAGCGCCGGCCGGCGACCTCGATCGTCCACCCGGCCGGGTAGGTAGCTGCCGTGTGCGGGCTGGTCCAGGTAGTGGTGGCAGTCACCGCGAACTCACTCAGCTCCAGGTAGATGACGCCTCCGTCGGCGGCGACCAGCGTAGCCGAGCCGTAGCTGACGCCGCCATCCTGGCGGCGCAGCAGGTAGATCATGGTCTCGCTGCCATCGTCGAGCTGCAGGCTGAACCAGTCCCAGCCGACCTGGTCCGCCGCCAGCATGCCGGAGCCGAATTCCTTGTCCATCCAGCTCTCGCCGCTCACCTCGAGGGTGTCCACGTCGATCGCAATGCTACCGCTGGTCGCAAGGCGGGTGAAGCTGTAGTACTGGCTGGCTGACACCGGGGCGCCGGACGCGGCGCGGGCCTTGCGGCTGAAGCCGTTTGGTCCCTGGAAAACCAGCGGCTTCACCGCCGTCGCTGTCAGCCGCAGCGCGAACCGGTTCTCTGCATCGGCCATCGAGAGCGCGAAACCGTCGCCCAGCCAACGCAACCGCCAGCTCTCTTGCGTTCCCGCTGGTCCCTGACTCCACGCCAGCACCGTGTCGGGATAGCTCCCGAACCCGCCGAGCAGGGGTGAGGCCCGGTAAACCAGCTCGCTGAAGCGATGATCGCCCTGGGTCAGATCGGACAGAGCCGCGTGCCCCATGATCAGGTCGCCGGCGGCCCAGTCCGAATTCAGCTCGGGCGGACTCGGTAACAGCCCGACGCGGAAGAAAGTGAACTGGTAGCCGAAACGGCGACCCGAGGAGCTCCGGAGGTGCCCGGTGAAATACCACCACTCGGTACGGTAGCCCGGTCTCGTCCAGTGATCGCGGGGAAACTCCCACTCGTAGCCGGGGCGCGCATCCAGCCATCGTGCGGGATCAGTCTCCGATTCCGCCGCGGTCGTGGACGCGAGGAAAGCCGGGAGCACACCTACCGCAAGCAACCATCCCCGCGCCCTCACTACACATCCTCCCGGCGCAGCTCGGCAGCCGCCGTCCTGCTCGCCTTCGCCGCTGGATATAAACTGGCGATTACGGTCGCCGCCAGGATCGTCAGCCCCTGCTCGGCCAGCGCCACCCACGGCCAGTGGACCTGGATCGTCCACCCGAAGTAGGCGCGGTTGATAACGAAGATCAGCACCATCGCCAGCGCCGTCCCACCCACCGCCCCCATAGTAAGCCCCATCAGGCCCATGCCCAGCCCCTTGCCGACAAACAGGCCGAAGATCTGGCGCCGGGTCGCGCCGATCGAACGGTAGAGGGCCAACTCCGGCAGCTGCTCGCGACCCAGCACGAGCAGCATAAGGGTGATGCCACAGACCGCTATCAGCAGTCCGATCAGCTGCAGCAGACGGGTAATCGCGAAGGTCTGGTCGAAGATCTCCATCGCTTCCTGGCGCAGCCGGCGGTTGCTGCGCATCTCCAGTGCCGCCAGCGGCAGCTCGGCGCGCAACTGGTCGATCACACCATCGGCGTCGATCCCGGGCTCCAGGTAGACGGCCACGCTGTTGATATCACTCGGGCCCCAGTGCCGGTCCATCGTGGACAGATCCATGAAGACGGCGCCGCCCTGGGCGTTGTAGTCGTAGTACACCCCGGCGATCGGAAAGGACGTGGGCCCGGCGGCCGTGTACACGACCACCTGGTCGCCAGTCCACAGGTTCTGCTTGCGCGCCAGCGTCTCGCCGACCAAAACGCCGCCGCCCCGGTGCACCGCTTCGTAGGCCGCGCTGACGTCGCCCTGCAGCAGCTCGAAGCGCGTCTCGCCCCCCGGCAGGCCCATGTCGATACCGGCCAAGGTGATGCGATCGTCCCCCTGGGTGTGCCCGACGAAGCCGCGCAGGCGGTCGAGGGCGCGCACCCCCGGGTGTCGCGCCAGCGCCGCGACCAGCTCAACGTCGAGGAAGGCCTCATCGCCCCGGCCGCGCCAAGACGCCGGCGAGACGTAGATGTCAGCCTGAACGGTGTTGGCGATCCAGACTTCCAGCGTGTCGCGGAAGCTTCCGACCAGCATCGTGATCCCGACCAGCATACTCACCGCCACCCCCAGGGCCGCCACCGCGAACGCCGTGATCTGCAGCCGCGCGCCCAGGTTGCGCAAGCCGAATCCGGGACCGAAGCTGCGTACCCTGACCCAGCCGGTGGCCGTCCGCACCACCACCGGCGTCAACAGTGGCAGAGTAACCAGCAGGCTGAAACCCAGGACGAATCCGGCATGCTGCCAGGTGTGACCCGTGGTGAAATACCAGGCCCCAGTCGCAGCCAGCAGGGCGGCTCCACCGAGAGCCAGCCGATTGGCAAGCGAGCTGATGCGCTCGTGCAGGGTGAAGGCGGCGAGCAGCGATCGGGGGTCGCGCCGGCTCATGTCGAGGGCCGGGATCGCGGCGCCGGCGAGGGCGCCGCCAACGCCGATGAGCGCGGCCAGGCCGAAAAGCGACGCGGGCAGCTCCAAGGCGCTGATCTCATCGAGCAGGTACAGGTTGGTGAGCGCGGTGCTCACCACGGCGATGTTGGTCTCCGCCCCCCAGTAACCCAGCGGCACCCCGAGCATCACCCCGAGGCTGCCCAGGATCGCCACTTCGATCGCGATCAGGCCGAAAACCTGGCCCCGGGTCGCGCCCAGCGATCGCAGCAGACCGAACTCGGATCGGCGGCGCACCAGCGAGGCCTGCGTGCTGCTGTAGACTAGGAACAGGCCGACGAACAGGCTGATCAGACTCAGCGCCGTCAGGTTGAGGCGAAAGGCCGCCAAGAGCCCCTCGGTCTGCCTGCGGCGCTGCTCAGGCGTCACCACCTGCACCCCGGCACCGAGCTGCCACTCCAGTTCATCGCGCACCCGCTCGACCGGCCAGTCGTCCCGCACAACCACGTCGAACTGCTGAACTTGGCCGCGACGGCCCAGCAGATGCTGCGCCTGGGCGATGTCCATCACCACCATCTTGGGACTGGCCACCGGGCTGATCTGCTGGAAGTCCACGAGCGCCCCGACCCGCAGCCAGACGGCGTCGGAACCGGAGAACACCCGCACCGAGTCGCCCACCGACCAGCCCATCTGCTTGGCCAACACGGGCGTGAACGCGGCCCATCCCGGCTCTCCCAGGGCTCCCTCCAAGTCGGCATCGCCGCCCTGGAACGGCACCTGCACCGGGGCGAAGAAGTCCAGGCCGATGACGTCGAGGAAGAGCTGCTCATAACCGGCCACCGCCACTGTGACCCGGTAGAGCGGCCAGGCGGCGGCCACGCCCTCGTGGGCGAGCAGGCGGGGGTAGATCGATTCCGGGAGGGTGGGATTGCGGCCAAGAACGGTGAGGTCGGCATCGCCGCTGACAGCCTGCATGCTGCCCTCGAAGGCAGCCACCGCGTTGCGGTTGATGATCTGGATAGAGAGCACCGAGGCGACACCGAGCGCCACACCCAGCACGGTCAGCAGGAAAAGGCTGCGTCCAGCCCTGAAGTGGGAAGCGGCGGAGCTGAGCAGATAGCGCAGCAAGTCGCCTACGTCGCCAACTGGCCGCTGTGCAGCTCCCAGACCTCGTCGGCCAGCGTCGCGAACTCGCGACTGTGGGTGACGAACAGCAACGTCGTCGCCTCGGCCGCAACCAGGTCGAACAGCAGGTCCATGACCCGCCGGCCGTTGGCGTCGTCCAGGTTCCCGGTCGGCTCATCGGCCAGCAGCAGGCGCGGCCGCCGCAACAGCGCCCGGCAGATGGCGACCCGCTGCATCTCGCCCCCGGAGAGGTTCTGCACCGGGTCCCGCATCCGGTCGGCCAGGTCGACCTGCTCCAGCAGCTCCACCGCCCGCGCTTCGGCCTGGCCCGCCCGGTCCCCGGCGATCAACGCCGGCACGATAACGTTCTCCCGCAGGGAGAGATGTGGAAGCAGGTGGAAGAACTGGAAGATCAGCCCGACCCGATCCCGTCGCAGCAGCGTCCGCTCCCGCTCGCCCATCAGCCGCAAGTCCCGCCCATCGATCGCAACCCGCCCCGCCGTCGGCACATCGATCCCCGCCGCCAGATGCAGCATCGTCGACTTCCCACTTCCGCTCCGCCCCACCACCGCTATCTTCCCACCCTGCCGCACAGACATCGACACCTCCCGCAGCGCCTCCCGACTCCCACTCCCAGAGGTCTCGTAACTCATCGACACCCTGTCGAAACTCAGAACAGGGGTATCATCACCGAACACCGCAGCTGCCGACATGCGCTAAGCTCCCCGTCTTCATCAGAACGTCCCCATATCCCCCCAGGTGTCAAATGCAAGCGTTCGCATCTCTCAACCATCGGCCCCTCCCTCCCCTTCATTCTTCATTTCCGTACATACGGATAGAGAAGCCCGCACCCAGTCTTAGAGTAATCTACGGCTCTACAGGTCTGCGAAGATCTGCACATCTCAAGCGCCTACAACAGCTCCTCCACATCCCCCTGCACCGCCGCCAACCCCGCCTTCAACATCACACTGTCATACCCATGCATCAGCAACCGGAACCCCTGATCCCGCCGCTGCACCAGCTGCTCCCTGCTCATACACACGTATCCCGCCGCCGTTCCCGTCTCTTTTCCCGCCTCCGCCACCCTCACCACCAGCTCCTCGTGGTGCGCCTCGTCATGTCCATTGGCCTTCACGTCGATCATCAGGTCCCCGGGTCCGATCAGCACCGCGTCAACCGTCGGCACCTGCATAATCTCGGTGACGTTGGCGATAGCCTCTTCGGTCTCAACCATGACGATCACCATAATCTCGTCGTTAGCGCAGTCGAAGTAGTTGTCATCGCCACCGATGAAGCCCAGTCGCATACCACCTCCAGAGCGCACGCCGACGGGTGGGTAGTAGCAGACCTCGGCGACGCGACGGGCCTCATCGGCATTCTGCACCATTGGCACGATCACCCCCATCGCCCCCATGTCCAGGACGCGGTTGATCGTTCCTGGCTCCTGGCCCCTGACCCTGACGATCGGTGCCGTGGCGGTGGCCAGAAAACGGGCGATCGCATCGTTGACGGTCGACTCGGTCCACTGACCGTGCTGCCAGTCCATCCAGGCCCACTCGAAACCGGCCTGGGCAAACATCTCGGCCACATCCGGGGACCCGCCGACCATGCCGGGGCCCGCGGTGCAGCCGCCGCCACGGAGCGTTGCCAGAGCTCTGTTCCTGCGCATTTCTTTCTCCTGTTTATCGGCCGCATCACGGCCCGTGTGGTGTTGCCGTCAGCCGACCTGCAGAATCTGCGGTGGCGTCACGTACCCGCCCGGCACGTGGGCCGCGAGCCATTCGGGGTGATCCCGCCGTGGCAGCGAACGCACCGCCTCCCCCTTGCAGCTGAGCCGATAGAGCAAACGGGCATCCTCGATCACGTCCGCATTCGTCACGATCGGCGGCGAGGTATGCAGGGTCATATAGTTGTCCCAGATGGTCACATCGCCCGGGACATGCTGGTGGTCGTAGCGGAACTGCGGCTGCAGGATGTGGGCTTCGAGGCGGTCGAGAAAAGCCCGCGACTGCTCGGTCGACATCCCCTCTACCTCCACGGCCGGCCGCACGCCGGGGCGCGAGGCCCAGATCGGGCTGTGGAGTGAGTTCAGCCCGGAGCGCGGATTGTTGCGTACCAGCGGCGCCAGCCAGCCTTCATCATCCTCGTTCAAGCGGCGGCGCACTTGCCTGTCGACCAGCTCCTCCTGTTCCCGCAACGACAGCGCCGCGAAGGCTCCGGCCGTGTCGGCGAACGCCGTCTCGCCGTTGAGCGGCAGCTGCAGCCGCCGCCGCAACAGCTCGACGTCCGCATCAGCGTGATAGGGACCAGTGCCGGACGGCGGGGGGACCCAGGTACCCCCGGGAGCCCGACGCGCCATCGGAGCATGTTGCGCCAGGAACATGGATACGTATATCGGCAGCGCCTCGTATTCGATGTCGGTGTGCCACGAGCCACCGTGGGAAGCAGCCACCGGGCCCTCTCCCGGTTCACCGGCGAAGTTGGCGACGACGAGGACCGCCGGCGACTGGTGGGGCAGGGTCTGCAGCCGGCCCGGGAAGGTCCGATCGACCGCCGCGGCCCGCCGCTCATGGTAAGGTATCAGCTCGATCGGCCCATCGCTGGCGCCGTCCTGCTGTGCCGGCTTGCCGCCGCGCAGGAAGTTGTTGGGATGGGGGATCGGGGCCCCCCAGTGATTGGCGAACCGCTCGAAGTGGTCCAGGCTGAAGCTGGCCAGGTCCTGACCCGCTAGACAAATGACGCGGAACCGGCTCAGGGCGTCGAAGAGCAGGTCGGCCTGGTCGGGGCTGAGCGACGGACGCAGATCGATGCCGCTCAAGCGCAGCACGGCCCCGCTTCCGGTCATCGGGCCCTCGACGTCCACGCAGGCGCCGAAAAGGGCACGTGCTCGATCCTTCAGCGACTCGACGGCTGCTTCCATGGCGTGGCTCAAGATAGGCGCCGAGACGACGCCCCACCACGGGTGTCGGTGACACGACCCCAACCCGCGCGAGCCCCACCCCGTTCACCTATCCCGCCAACTTCGAGGTGACGCCGCAATAGGCAATCGGCCAGTTCAAGGATCACGCCGAGGCGCATATCTCGAAGCCAGGTTGACGACAACACCAAGCTGCAGGCCAGCGGCCAGAACATCGGCTTCGCCGTCCGGTGCCTGCAGCTGGCCGGTGGATGTCATGACCACGGCCGGACTGATGCCCCGGAGGCAATCGAGGTTCGACCGCCTCCTGGCCGCATTCCTTAGAGAAGCGCTCAGGTGGGAAGGGTGTCCCCGTTGTAATTCCAGTAGGTGCCGGCATCGGCCGCGGTCAGCCGGGCGAAAACCTCCCGCATACCGGTAACGCTGGTGACCACATCCAGCCTGGCCTGCGGTCCGCCCATATCGGTGCGGACCCAGCCGGGGTGGATGCCCGCCACACAGATTCCCCGCTCCGCCAGCTCCACCGCCAGCAGCTTGATGACCATGTTGACTCCAGCCTTGCTGCTGCGATAGGAGTAGTCGCCCCCGTCCGCCGCCGTCGTCACCGCGGTGATGGCGCCCATGTGGCTGGTCACCACCACCAGCTTCTTCATTGCGCTGGCGGCGACGCGCTCTACCAGCGCCTCGGCCACCTTCATCGGCCCGAGCACGTTGACGCGCAGCGTCTCGTTCCAGACGTCGTAGTCGAGCCGGCCCAGCTCCTCCCCCTTGGGACAGATGCCGGCGTTGTTGACGAGCAGGTCGACGGGCTCGTCGCCGATGGCGGCCGCGGCGCGGTCGACCGAGGCCAGATCGAGGACGTCCAGCTCGTGCTGGACCACCTGTGGGTTGGCGGCAGCCAGCCGGTCCAGTTGGCTCGAGGAACTGCGGCGGCATGCCAGGACCCGCCAGTCATCGGCGGCGTACTGGCGCGCGAGCTCGAATCCGATTCCCCGGTTCGCGCCGGTGATCAGAACGGTAGGCATCAGAGTTTCACTACTCCCTTGATGTAGGTGGGATCGCCGGCAACGATCTGCTTCATCGCCGCGGGATAGTCGTCGAGGAGCATCTGGTGGGTCACCAGCGGCCGCAGGTCGATGTAGCCCTTGGCCAGCATGCGGATGGCCGCCGGAAAGGTGTTCCGCAGTTTCGCCCCAGGAGCCGAATTCACCACCGTGAGTCCCTTCAGGTGCCAAACGCTGGCATCGAAGCTGGCCTCCCCCTTTATCCAGCCGAACAGATTGATGGTGCCGCCGCGGCGCACGACCCGCGTTGCAAGGTCCAGGCCCGCCTGGCTGCCTGAGGTATCGACGACGACGTCTAAATCCCGCTCGAACAGGCTGTCGGCCAGTTCCCCGGAATCCGCGCGGGACGGGTCGTGCACCTCCGCCACCCCAAAGCTGAGAGCCAGGTCGAGCCGCTCCTGGAGCACGTCGATGGCCACCAGCTGATCGAGCGGGTGCTGCAGCAGCCCCTGGATGATCATCAGCCCCATGAAGCCACAGCCGATCACCGCGATCCGCTGCCCCGGCCGCACCCGGCAGTGATCGATCCCGGTGACGGCGCAGGCGACCGGCTCGACGATCCAGCATTCGTCCGGCAGGTCGGATTCGGGAATCCTGTAGCTCGACCCGGCGGGGACATTACGGACGTTGGCGAAGCCGCCGCCGGCGACCCGGTCGCCCTCGGCGTAGCCGCTGACACCGGACCCGACCTTGGCCACGTAACCCACACCTTCGTGGCCGGGAGGCGCCATCGGCACCATCCGGTCACCGAGCCTGGCGGTGGCCACGTCCCAGGAGCAGATGCCACAGCCGCCACCGGTCAGCTGAATCTCCCCCGGACCCGGATCGCCGACGTCGACCTCCACCAGCAATACGGAGCCGTCGACCTCGTAGCGGACGGTCCGGTTATTCACGCGATCACCCCGCGGTTACCCTGCCGAACGTCGGCTCGAAAGTCGGCCAGGTGGTCCCGCTCATCATCGCTCCTGTCGTTCAGCCCTGCTGTGGCGCACCGCCGATGCGCAGCACATGCCCATCGGGGTCTGCCACCCGCATCTCGCAGGCCCAATCGTAGTTGGTCGGCTCCATCAGGATGCTTGCGCCGGCGGCCTGGCAGTTGGCGTACATCGCCTCCACATCCTCGACGCCGATCCACACGGCCATCCGCGCTATCGCCGCTTTGTGCTCCTCGGCCAGCATGATGGCACAGCCGTCGCGGCTGACCGAGCCCACGCCCTGCGTTTGCCAGTCCTTCTTGAAACCCAGTGCCGCCACGTAGAACTGGAAGCTGCGGCTCAGGTCGCGCACGCTGAGTATGGGGATGATCGTCTCCACCATCCGCGCCTGGGACATCGGCTCTCCCCCCTCTAGTCCACCGACACCGCGCTGGCGACGAGCCAGATACCGGCGGGGTCGCAGGCGGCGTAATACATCCTGTAACGCCCGTCCGGCAGCCGGATGAGCGACATGTCCTCGGCGTGCACTGCGTCCATCCCGTCTCCCCCGTATCCCTCCCCCTCCACCACGACGGGACCGCGTTCCCAGTTGATGCCGTCCGCCGAGCGGGCGATATGGATGCGGGAGCGGAAGCCGGCGAGGTCGCTTGCGATCGAGATCTCGGCAAAATTGGCGCTCGTCCCCTTGGCTACCGCGTCCGGATCACTGCTCGGGTGCAGGGGCAGGCCCTGCGGCGGCCCGCCGGGCGGATCTGCCCACTCCGAGAAGAACAGCACCCACTCCTCGCCCTCGCGCACGGGCGGCACAACTTCGGCCGCCGAAAAGTCACCTCCGTGGGCGGGATCCGTGGGAAACAGGTAAGCCGTTCCCAGCTCGAAGTGGATGCCGTCGCAGCTGGTCGCCACAACGGCGCCGCCAACCGCCGAATCCGTTACCTGGGCCCCTGGCAGTTGCCCTACCGCCACCAGCTTGTGACCGTCCGGAGTGGGCAGGTAGCGGGGCGCGCGCACCCCACCCGGAACCACCAACCGCACCCCCTCCTCCACCTGCCAGTCGAGCATATCCTTCGAGATCGCACTGCCGATCACTTTCGGCTTGTCGGCGCTGCTGCGGCCCTCGAAGTACATGCGCCAGCGGCCGTCGTCCAGACGCGTGACCGTGGGCGCGAGTACCCGCAGATCCATGAATGAGCTGGCCGGATCCGGCGCCACGCGGATGCCCGGCTCAACCTCGAAGTCGATGCCGTCGACGGAGACCGCGCTCAGAATGTATCCCTGACAGTCGGCGAACGGCTTCCCCGGTCCTACGGCCGTGTAGAACAGCCGGTAGCCGCCATCGGGCAATCCGACCACGCCGGGCGCCTGGACCTTGGCGCTGTCCAGCGGCCGCGATCCCCGTACCCGCGGCCCCTCCTCTTTGATCCATCGCTCCAGTCCTGCCATCTCTCAGTCCTCCACCCAGTGGCACCACAGGGGCTTGACGTCGGCCGGCAGCGCCTCGTATACCACGGCCGGCATCAGCTCGTTGCCGCTGCCCAGTTCCGCGTCGTTGAGCCCGGTCTCCTCCTTCAGGCGCTCGCGTTCCGGAGTGCCGGGCGGCCGGTTCTGATCCTGGCACAACCACCAGGGAAAGTAGACGTTGATCATTCCCACCCGCGGACTGTCGCTGCGGTTGGAGCCCCCGCTGTGCCAGAGTCGGTTGTCGAAAAGGATGACGCTCCCCGCCTTCCCGGTGACCTGCACTTCACCTGGGTGCGGGAGCGGCAGATCGAGGCCAGCGGTCCGGTTAGTCGGGATGCGGTGGCTGCCCGGGACCACGATGGTCCCGCCATTCTCGGCCGTGAAGTCCGACAGCATCCAGACCGTCGTGAACTGCAGGGTCGCGTCCTGGTAAGGTGCCACCACGCAGAGCGGGGCGCCCTGGATGAAGGGGCCGTCGGCATGGGTCGCGCTGCGCTCGGCACCCGGAAACTCGACGAAGCCCTTGACCGACCGCATCCGCAGATAGGGTCCGAAGACCGCCTCCATCGGCGCCAGCAGCCGCTCACTGGCCAGGTATGGAGCAATGGTCTGGTCGTGCTGCACGCAGTTGCGCACGGCCACCGACTCGTCGAGCGTCTCCCGCGTCTTGCCCACCCGGGCGGCGGCGGTGGCCTCCAGGCTCGCGCGCACCGCGCCCACCTCCACCGGCGGAATGATCTCCTCCAGCAGGCACCAGCCGTGCACCCGCAGGTCGAAAAGCGCTTGGTCCAGCGTCATGGGCGGCGTCCTCGGGTCCCGGTCGGCTTGGCGACGGGCCCGAGCTCTACCCCTCCCTCTGGTACAATGCCTGGAATCCGGTTATCGCCATCTCCAGGTCGTCGACGATTCCGGCATCGACGTTCTGCTTGGTCTTCATCGCCAGCACGATGATCTTGTGGATCGCCACGAGCCGGGCCTCGTAGTCAGGCTGATCCGACTTGATCCGCTGCGCCAGGAAATACTCCAGCATTACGTGCGAGATCTTGTCGGCGTGGGTCTCCTTGTTTTTCACCCACCGGACCAGCTGGTTGTGGTTGATACTGTCGGCCGCCGATTCCTGCTCGATCTTGCGCACCGCTTTCTTCAGCGTGGTCACGTCTTCGAGCAGGGCGGTGAAACGGGCGTCGTCGCCGTATATACCGCAGGGTATCTGGCAGTGGGCGTCCGCCCGGGAAGCCAGGCCGACCGAGACCAGACCGATCAGCAGCAGAATTCCAAGTCTCATGACTCTCCCCCAGTTTGAGGTGTGGGACTACGCGTTCAGGCTGCGGATCGCAACCTCGGCCACGCCGCCGGAAACCTCGATGACCGCGTAGCGACCATACATGAAGGGACCCGGGTTGACCAGCTGGGTCTCGCCGATCCGATCTATACCGTCGCCCTCGTGGATGTGACCGGACAGGCAGACCAGCGGCTGGTGCACCTGGATGAAAGACCGGACCGCAGCGCTGCCTGCGTGGTTGCCGTTGCCGATTCGATCGAGAACCGTGTCCGATGGGGGCTGGTGCGACACCATGATGACAGGCCGTTCCCCCTCTAGCTCAGCCTGCGCCGCGGCCAGGAACCGGCCGAGCTCTGCGTCCACGTACTCGTTCGGCGTCCGTCCGGGGCAGGCGATCGAGCCACCGACGCCGACCAGATCCACCTCGCCGACCGAGGTGCCGGCACGATCCAGGTTGCTCTCCCGCTCGGCCAGCGTCCGGCGCACCTCCGGATAATCGCAGTTGCCCAGAACTGCCAGCAGGCGCGGCGCGCACGGCGCTAGAGCCTCGAGCACCGCAAGCGCGTCGCCGGCCCTGCCGAAGTTGGTCAGATCCCCGCCGAGCAGCAGCAGATCCGCATCGGGCACCTGGATGGCCAGCGCTGGAGCATGGGTCGTGTTGCCGTGGATATCGACGATGCCGACGATCTTCACGGTCGCACCCAGTGACGCAGCAGCGGTTTCACATTCTCGTTCAGCGCCGCGTAGGCGGCGGCGGGGAAGAAGGCGGTCCCCGCACCCAACTCTTCGTCGCTCAGCCTGGTCTCCTTCTTCAGCCGTTCCCGCTCGGACGAGCCCGTCGGTGCCGCCGGATCCTGTCCAAGCCACCAGGGGAAGTAGGTCATCACCAGTCCGATTCGATTCTGTTTGCTCTCGTTGGCGCCGCTGCCGTGCCAGGTGCGGGAGTCGAACAGCACCACGCTGCCGGCCCGACCAGTTGCCCACACCTCGCTGGGATGCGGCACCGGCTGCTCGAGACCGCCAGTGCGGTTGTTCGGAGCCCGGTGGCTACCCGGCACGACCAGGGTCGCTCCGTTCTCCGGGGTGAACGCCGTGAGCATCCAGACCGCGGTAATCTTGGCGATGAAGTCCTGGTAGGGCGCGTCCATTTTGAGGGGGGCGCTCTGGATGTAGGGGCCGTCGGCGTGCAGGCCGCCGCGCTCGAAACCAGGTTTGCAGATGAAGCCCTTGGCAGTCCGCAATCGGATATGGCTCCCCCACAGCAGGCGCAGCGGCGCCAGAATCGCTTCATTGGCCAGGTACGGCGCGAAGGACTGGTCAACGTTGAGGACGTCGGGGATGTCAATCGATCGCTTGCCGTTGATCGCATACGGTGCAGCCGACCGCTCGACGCTGGCACGCACCGCTTCCACCTCAACGGCCGGAATGACGTTTTCGACGACACACCAGCCGTGCAGTTGCAGCTGGCCAAGCGTCTCTTCTGCAGTCATTCTCGGGGAATCGGGATCCGGTGATTCAGGGGGACGGGCTCTGCGCCGAACTCACAAACTAGGCAGACATGCCCGAGGGGTCAACGAACAGGTCAGCACCTCAGGACAACCAACCGCAGCGGTGTGTCTCCCCTGACGATGCGGCGCTGATGGACGACATGAAAGCTCTGCTGTTCGGCCAGCACCGCCTGGAACAGACCGAACTTCCACACCAGCAGCACTGCCCGCCCCCCTTCCCGCAGCACGGCGGCAAAGCCGCGCAGCAGACTCGAGTACAGCCAGTGGAAGTCCCGGTCGCGGCTCAGGTGGATCCCGAAAGGAGGATTGGTCACGACCACCGAGAACGAGCCGGTGCGATAGGTGGCTGCCAGCGCATGGGCGTTGGCCCGCACCAGCGCCAGGCGCTCGAAGACACCGGCAGCCCGGGCGTTACGTCGCGCTCCCGCCAGCCCGGCGGCGTGAGAATCGCTGCCGCAGATGCGCAGCCCCGGGTATGCGGTTGCCGCGACGATCGGGATCGTCGCCGAGCCGCACAACGGATCCAGCAGCCTGTCGCCCCCGTCCACCTGAGCGATTCGCAGCATCGCGTAGGCCAGGTGCGGCTTCAGTCCCACCCGCGGGCGATACACCCGCCACGAAGGCATGCTCAACCGGCCGCGGTTCAGCAGGACCCCGACCAGGCCCTGCCGCTGGCGCACGTCGACGCGCACGACCACCGCCGGCGACTCCAGGTCAACCCGACGCCCGAATCGCGCCCCCAGCGCCGCGCCGCCCGCCCGCTCCACATCCATGCTCGTGAAGTCATGGGTGCCGCGGCGCTCGCAGGTGACGCGGTAGCTCTCCGCATCCGCCAGCGCCGGTAGATCGGCCTCCTGCACCGCAGCGACGATCCTGGGAAGCGTGAGGTCCTTAGTGGACGTGAACGTGCAGCCGAGGGCGATCACGTCCTCCACCGACCGCATTGAAGCCAGGGCGGCCCACGACTCCTCTGCCGGCCGGCCGGCGTCGACTGTCGTGACGCCGGCCACCCCATCCGGCCTGACCTCCATGTCGGCGTCGGCGATCCCGGCCGCGCGCAGGAGCTCGCCCGCCTCCTTGGCGGCGACGTCCTCCACGCCCTCTATGGTAGTCAGCGCCAGTCGCATCAGCCGCCGCGAACGCTAACCGAAACGGAGGTAATCATGGGCAACGATGTCTCTTTCGATCGGTTGGTGGAACTGACTGGCGCAGAAATCCGGTTGTTTCTGCGCAAGGTCGACCAGACGGATCTGTCGGCGGCGATGAAAGGATCGGGCCAGCGGGTGACGGACAAGCTCTACGGCGCCATGTCCGAGCGGGTGCGGACCTTCATGAAGGATGAGATAGACTTCATCGATCCGGAGCCGGCCGGGATCGAGGCCGGCCGGCAACGCTGCCTGCAACCCGCGATCGCCCTGGTGCGCCAGGACCAGCTGTCCTGGCCACACCCCACAAGCTAGTGCGCCGAGCCTGAAACCGCGCCGGCCGCAGGTCTAGCAGGCATCCCCCGGCACCACGTCCCCCGCAACGCCGTCGCATTCGATCGAACCAGCCGCCGTGGCGTCACCGGTGATCCCCCCGCAGCGCACGTCACCTTCTGCGCTCACATCCCCAGTCACGTCCCCGCACCGAACATACGCCTCCGCCCGCAGATCGCCGGTCACCGCCCCTGCGTGCACGTATCCCCCGGCATGCAGATCCCCCGACACATCCCCCGCCTCGACGAACCCCCCGGCGTTCAGATCGCCTGCTACCCGAGCACACTTCACGACACCTCCCGCCGAAACATCACCCTCGACATTCCCGCAAGTCATCTCACCCGCTCTGACATCGCCCTTCAGGTCGCCAGTCACATTTACCCCCTCCTCCTTGAACTCCAGCTCAATACGCTGATCCGAGCCGGTGACCGTCTCCTTAGACCCATCCGAGTACTCGATCACCACCGTAGCCGAAACCAGCTCTCGCCCATTCCCCGCAATTGCAATAGTAGCCACAGTCTCAGTCCTTTCATCTTTTTCAATAACACGGGAGCCGTCTGCACCTCTCGCTCTCCGCACACCTCAACAAGCTCGGGCCGCTCCGCTCCTGCCACCAGACCAACGACGAACAGCACAACGTCCGTGCCGACCAAAGGGTACCGGGGACCGCTCTCCGCCGTGCTGCCGCCCCAGCTCCGACGTTTCAGCGTCGCCACGCGAACCTGGACCCTGCGTAGCTGTCCGGAAGGAAAGGAATTGTTTAGTACGGATTTTGCACTCGGATTTCAAGTAAACTTCACTGCCTCACGAAGTCAGCCACGAGGCGGTTGAACCTGTCGGCCTCGGTGTAGAAGGGCACATGCTGGCTCTCCTCGAATACCTCCAGACGAGCGCCGGGAATCTGCTCTGCGGCGTAGCGGCATCCGGGCAGGGCGCCGCTGTGGCGGCCGCTGACCAGGAGGACCGGCAGGTCTATGGTGGGGCAGAGAGGGCGAAAGTCCTGGGCGCGGCCGTCGGCATGGAGCGACTCGGGAAACTCGCCGACGGCCGCCAGCATCCACTCCAGCTCGCTCTCCGGTAGCGCCTGCGGGTCAGTGGGAGAGACCATCAGCCGGAAGGTGCGGCGCTGGTGCGCCTCCTCGCTCTCGCCGGGCCGGCGCACCACATCGGCCAGCGGCGGATCGTGCACCGAGTGGTGCACCGTGTCGTCCACCAGCACGGCGGCGCGCAGGCGCTCGTTGCCCAGCAGCATCAGGTAGGTGTAGATGGTCCGCGCCCCGCAGGACCACCCCAGCAGCGTGACGTCCCGCAGGTTCAGGTGCTGCAGCAGGCCGAAGACGTCCATCGCGTAGCGGGCGCAGCTCTGCCCCCAAGGCGACGGCTCCGAGCGGCCAAAGCCCCGCATGTCGAGGGCGACGACGTGCAATTCCCGCGAGAGCGGACCGAAGTTGCGCTTGAACCACTCGATGCTCGCGGTAGCGCCGGGGATCATGATCAGCGGCCGCCCCTCGCCGGCCTGCTCGTAGTGCAGGCCGACGCCGTCGTTAGTACGATAGGTGCCGCTGACCGCCGGGGGATCAAGCATCTGATGTCCGCGTCGGCAGCTCCGCGTAACAGACCTCGCCGTGATCGAGCGGTCCGTCCAGATCGCCCTGCTCCACGTGCAGGTCGGCGCCTTCCGTCCCGAGCTTGATCTCGGCCAGCAGGCTGCCGTCCGGTCCGGTTGCCGCGAACCCGTTGGGATGCACCCAGGCGATGGCCACCCCGCACTCGCGCGAGCGATCCCGCAGCATTTCGTAGGCGAAGGCGCCACCGGTCGGACAGAGGATCCAGTCGGCACCGTTGCCGGCCAGCCACCGGGTGGTCTCTCCGAAGATGCGGTCGTTGCAGATCATGAAGCCCATGCGGCCGAAATCGGTCGCAAACGCGGGAAAACAGGCCGGCTTCTGCACGTCGGGGACCGCGGCGAACCAGGGCGAGCGCCTCCGGAAATTGTGGGTCTTGTAATAGGCACCCACCACCGCGCCCTCAGGTGAGTAGAGCTGGCAGGCGTTGAACGGCTTCGGGTTGCCGTTCTCGTCGGTCTGAGAGCCATCCGCGACCGCCACGCCGGCCGCGATGTAGATGCCCAGCTCGCGCGCCAGCTCACCGAGCAGCCTGACATATACACCCGAATCGGCCGCCTCCAGCCAGGAACCGACGTCGCGATAGGCCTGGTCACTGACCTCGTCGTGATAGCCGTCGAGGAACCCCTCCGTCGTGCAGGCGATCTGGGCGCCACCGGCCGCCGCCTCGCGGATCAGGCTCGAGACCCGGCGGAAATTGGTCTCCTTGTAGTCGCCGAAGCGCACCCAGCGGGTGACGATGCCCGCTACCCGCAGGGTGTCACTCATTCAGCCCGGCCCTCCAGGTTACCGTGGATGGCGCTACCGTCGCGATTCTCATTGCCGGGGATAACCCAACCCTGCCAGAGACTCGGCGATCTCGGCGAGGATCTCGGGATCGTCGATGGTCGCCGGCACCCGGAATTCGGCGCCGTCGGCAATCTTCTTGATGGTGCCGCGAAGCACTTTCCCCGAGCGGGTCTTCGGCAGTCTCTCGACGACAGTAGCGAGCTTGAATGAGGCGACCGCGCCAATCTGCTGTCGCACCATTCGGATCAGCTCGTCGACGACCGCCGCGGTGTCGCGATCCGTTCCGGCCTTGAGTACGACAAAGCCGACCGGAAGCTCTCCCTTCAACTCGTCGCCGACACCCACCACGGCACCCTCAGCTACATCCGGGTGGGAGGCCAGCACCTCCTCCATGCCCCCGGTGGAGAGCCGGTGGCCAGCGACGTTGATGATGTCGTCGGTGCGGCTCATGATCCACAAATAACCGTCTGCGTCTACGTAGCCGGCGTCAGCGGACCGGTAGTAGCCGGGATAGGCGGACAGGTAGGAAGACTCGAAGCCGGCGTCGTTGTTCCACAGGGTGAGCAGACAGCCTGGCGGCAGCGGCAGCTTCACCACCACGTTGCCGATCTGCTCGCCGGCGACCTCCTGGCCGCGGTCGTCGAGCACCCGCACATCGTAGCCGGGCACCGGACACGTGCAGCTACCGTGTTTGACTGGCTGCAACCCGAGACCGGTGCAGTTGGCGCCAATCGCCCATCCGGTCTCGGTCTGCCACCAGTGGTCGATGACCGGTACCTGTAGGTGCTTCTCGGCCCACTGGATGGTGTCGGGGTCGCACCGCTCGCCGGCCAGGAAAAGCGCGCGGAAGCCCCCGAGGTCGTGCTGCCTGATGAAGTCGCCGTCCGGGTCCTCGCGCTTTATGGCGCGGAAGGCGGTAGGCGCCGTGAACATGACGTCGACCCGGTGCTGCGCGATCACGCGCCAGAAGGCGCCCGGGTCCGGCGTCCCTACCGGCTTTCCTTCGTAGAGGATGGTCGTGCACCCTTTGAACAGCGGACCATAGACGATGTAGGAATGCCCGACGACCCAGCCCACGTCCGAAGCGGCCCAGTAGACGTCGCCGGCCTCGACGTCATAGATGTTCGCCATGCTCCACTTCAGCGCCACCGCATGGCCGCCGTTGTCGCGAACCACACCCTTAGGAACGCCAGTCGTTCCCGACGTGTAGAGGATGTAGAGGGGGTCGGTGGCCGCCACCGGCACGCAGTCAACCGGCGCCGCCGCGGCGGTCAGCTCCGCCCAGTCCAGGTCCCGTCCCACCACCATGTCGGCGCGCTGCTGCTCCCGCTGGTAGACGATACAGCGCTGCGGCTTGGCTGCCGCTAATTCGATCGCTTCGTCGAGCAGCGGCTTGTAGGCGATGATGCGATCCTTCTCGATGCCGCAGGAAGCCGTGACGATGATTCGGGGTTCGGCGTCGTCGATCCGCGTCGCCAGCTCGCGAGCGGCAAAGCCGCCGAAGACGACCGAGTGCACCGCGCCGATGCGGGCGCATGCCAGCATGGCAATCACCGCCTCGGGGATCATCGGCATGTACACGATCACCCGGTCGCCCTTACTTGCTCCCTGTCCGGCCAGCGCCCCGGCGCAGCGAGCGACCTCGTCCCGCAGCTGCTGGTAGCTCAGGGCGCGGACGATTCCGGTAACAGGGCTGTCGTAGATCAGGGCTGCCTGGTCGCCTCGGCCTTGCTCGACGTGAAGATCGACGGCATTGTAGCAGGAGTTCGTCTCCGCGCCGGCGAACCACCGGTAGTACGGCGGGTTCGCGCGATCGAGAACCCTGTCCCACTTGCGGTACCAGAATACCGCCTCGGCCGCCTCGGCCCAGAAAGCTTCGGGATCGGCGAGCGAGTGGGCGTAGGCCTCATCGTAGGTGCCCATGCTCACTTCCTCACTGCCCGCTCTATCAGGGGCAGCAGCTCCTCGATACGTGCTGCCCCAGGCAGTTCCGCCTCCAGATCCCACGCCACCTCACGGTCGCGGTACCACCGGGCCTGGACCGCCTGCATCCCCACGGCGGCAGCTCCCGGCAGCTCGTTGAAGCCGCCGTCACCCACGAAAACAACCTCATCGGCCACCACCCCAAGGCGCCCGCAGGCAAGCCGGTAGATCTCCGGCTCCGGCTTCATGGCGCCGACGCGGCAGGAGAACACGGCATCGTCGACCATGGGCGCAATCGGACAATCCTCCCAGAAGACCAGCTCGTCCGGAGTTGCGTTGCTGACGATCGCCACCGTCCATCCGGTCTGCTTGAGGTACGCCAGCAGATCGAGAACCTCGGCGTCGATATCGACCAGGTAGGACCGCTTGTCCGCAAAACGGTCCCGGCAGATATCCGCCACGACCGCTTCGTCGACCACCGCGCCCAGGCTCGTCACCATCTGCCGCAGCGTCTCCTCGTACGTCGGAAAAACGCCGGCCATGCGGTCCCGCACGGTCTCCTTCCACCATGCCCGGGCCCCGTCCAGCGGAATCCCGAGCCGGTCAGCGAACACCTGCTGCGCCGGCCGGTCCGGATGTTCCTGGGTGACCAGCGTGTCGAAGAGATCGAAGAATACCGTTCCCATCACGCTCGCGCGTCCGCCTCGGGTGCACCGACGATTATCCGGTTCATCGGCGTTACCGCTTCGGGGATGTATTTCCATAGCACCTGGTAGCCGGCCTGGTGCAGCCGATAGGTCCGGTGCACGTCGACCCCATCCTTGACGCCCAGCTCACCGTAAAGGACGGCCGGCGCTTCCAGGCTGCGCGGATGGCAGCAGCAGGGCATCACGGCCACCGCACCGCCAACGGCCATGGCGAGGTCGAGCGCGTCGTCGGTGAGCCTACCGCATCCATGGGCGGCCAGCACCGAGGATCCGACCGGCAGGCGGGAGCTCAACTTGTCCGCGCCAAACTCGAGCACCTCGACCTTGTCGCTCACCCACGGGCCCAGTTCGGCGGCGACCCTCAGTGTCGACTCCAGATTAGGCGGGATCTGAGAATCGGCGAGAATCACCCGTTCCACCTCCCGTTCCAGCAGGGCGTAGAGAATGCCGACCAGCCCATGGCCGCAGCAGACATCCACCACCGTTGCGCTGCGCAACTGCTTGCGCGTCTGGTCGAAGAACTCAAAAGACTCGAGGATCTCCTTCCACTTGATCACGTGGTCACGTACCAGTCGGCGGATCAGACGGTCGGTCAACCGGTCCGAGGCGAAGTGACGATCCACGATCTTGCCGGGAAACACGTGCGACTTGCCACTGTAGCTGCGGGCGCGAGGCGGCGCCTCGTTGAGCGATCGGAGCAGATGGAAGGCAGTTCTCGACATGATCTATTCGGAGTCATCGATGTCGAGACGGCGCATCAGATGCTGCTCCCGATCCGTCAGCCCATCCCATACCGACCGGGGCACTGCCTGGGTATCTATACCGTCTCGGCAGAACCACGATCGCATGAAGGTGACCACCGCGACGACCCTTGGTGTGTCCGTCCGGTTGGGCGTGCCGCGATGGAGAGTCCGGATATCCCGGATCAGCACGTCACCCACCTGCATGCACAACGGTTTGAGCGGGATTTCCCCCGACTCGACCTTAGCCAAGGCCTCCTCCCGCGGCAGGTGATGGGTCCGCTCAGCGACCTCGAACGGGCCACGCTCGGGCGTGACGTCGACAAAAGGCCAGTTCATCGCCAGCATCGCCGGAGGATGCAGATGCCCCGGCTCCTCGGCGAAGAGAGCCCCTATGTCCGCGTGGACGTCCTGGTAAACAGAGCCATTATACGGCGTGTCAGAGGCGAACTGATCGATCGCCATGTCCGCGCCGAGAATACCCGACGCGATCGCATGAATCCCGTCGTCGTCAAAGAAGGCCGGGTGGTACAGCGGCGGCTGATACGGCAGCGGGATGTAGTGCCTGTTGGGGCCGCGATTGGGGTTCTCGGCATGCTCGGCCAGGTAGGCTTCCGCTAGCGGCTGGAAGGCACGATTGCAGGTCTCGACCGCATCTGGAGGGAAGTGGTTTCCGAGAATGCAGTACCCCACATCCCGGATCTGGCCCATGCAATCATCTACGTCGACACGCTCCACCATCATTTCGTAGCCTCGGGATAGACTGCGTTCACTCCAGCCCGCGGCCGGGTCGACGACCTTCACGGCCTCTCTCCGTCGGGCCCGCTCCGCCGCGACACGCTCGGTCGGTCAGGCAAGCTCATCTGTGATCCAGGCGTGACTCGGAGGACTCTGGTAACCTAAACAACCGGTTTAACCGCCACAAAAACCGACGCCTGCAGCTCTGGTGACAGGCCGACTCAACCCGCCGGCGCCCTGGCAGGCCTCCGCACCGGCCGATCGGCGATCGGCAGATGGACCAGGCTGGCGGCCAGCCCCAGGGCGATCGCGATCATCCAAACGACTTCGTAGGACCCAGTCGAGTCGTACATCCGGCCGGCCAGCCACACCCCCAGAAAGCCGCCGATCTGGTGGCTGAAGAACACTATGCCGTAGAGCGTCGACAGGTATCGCGATCCAAATATCTGCGCGATCGTGCCGCTGGTGAGAGGAACAGTGGCCAGCCACAGGAAGCCGATGAGCCCGCCGAAGACCAGCGCCGTGAACTCAGTGAGTGGCACCAGGAGAAACAGGGCGATCACGATCGACCGGCAGAAGTAGAGCAGACTCAGCAAATACTTCTTGCGAAAGCGGTCGCCCAGCCAGCCGAACAGGGACGAGCCGAAGATGTTGGCCAGCCCGATCAGCGACAGCGCCGTGGCACCCACCATGTGCGAAAGGCCGCTGTCGGTCAGGAATGAAGGGAGATGCGTGGCAATGAAGGCGACGTGGAAGCCGCAGACAAAGAAGCCGACGTTCAGCAGCAGGTATCCGGAGTGACCGCGGGCGCGGCGGAGGGCAGCGCCCAGACCTCCTTCCAGCTCATCCGCATCGTCGTCGGAGCGCGGCAGCCCGGCGCGGCGCGGGAAGCCAAAAGCGAGCAGGGCGATGCCGCCGACGAGGGCGGCACTCACCTGGAAGGCCCATTGCCAGCCGCCGTTGCTGATCAACCACTGTACTGACGGCACGAGGGCAAACGTACCGAAAGAGCCGGCAGCGGTGACGATGCCGAAGGCTGTGCTCCGGTACCGCGGGTCGACTACCTGGGCCACGGCCCCCAGCAGCACCACGTAGGTGGTGCCGGCCAGGCCGATCCCTGTCACCAGCCCCAGGGTCAGGTAGAGGCCGGCCGCGCCCGTGCTCACCGGCACCATCAGGCATCCGAGCGCGTAGAGCAGAGATCCTCCCAGGATGGTCCAGCGGGCGCCATAGCGATCGGCGATGATGCCCAGCAGCGGCAGCCCGAACAGCAGGTTCTGCAGCGCCAGCGCCAGGCTGAAGACCTCGCGGCCCAGGTCCAGGTCCTCGCTGAGCGGCTGCAGGAAGAGCCCGAACGACTGCCGGATCCCCATGCTGGCGATCACAATCAGCGCGCTGAACAGTACGATAAGCTTGGTCTTCCTGGGAATCGGCACGATCAGGCAGGGCGAGAAGATGGTGGACGGGCGGTTGCAGGAGGTTAAACCAGGCGCTTCCCAATCAGAACGCGGTTCATCGCCGTGATTTCCTCCGGTATGTTGTCCCAGCGAACCCGGTACCCTGCAGCCTTAAGCCGGTAGGTCCGGTCGATATCGAAAGCCAGCTTCGTCCCCAGGGCCAGCTGAATCGCCCGAGGCCCCTCATACCGACGGTTCGGGTAGCAGCATGGCATCAGGGCAATGTGCCCCTGTGCAGCCAGGGCGTAATCGATGCAGCGATCCGACAGCACCCCGCAGGCATGAGTAGCGACGACGGAACTGCCCGCCTCGACATCACCCAGCGCCTTCTTCATGGTGAGAGTCCTGAATTCAATCTTCTCCTGCACCCAGGGTCCAACACGCCCGGCGCAGGCGAGCACCCTTTCATAGCTGGCCGGTTCCTCCTGGTCGATTAGCGTGACCTTCTTCACGCTGCGCTCGAACAGGGCGAAAAGGATACCGCACAAACCGTGCCCGCAGCACAGATCCGTCACCCGTGCCGAGCGGACATGCTTGCGGACGCGCTGAAAGAACTCGAAGGACTCGAGCACCTCCTTGACCGCCAGGACCTTCTCGCGCCCAAGCTCGCGGGCCAACCGGTCCTGCAAGGAGTCTGACGGGAAGAATCGTTCGGCCAGGGATCTGGTGATGACCGAGCGAGACCTGGCCAGGGTGGCAAGGGGGATTTCGTTGAATTGGCGGAAACACCGGTAGCCTAAAGCTGGGGCGACAGCAGAGACGGAGCCTCCCGGTTCCCCTCTTTCAGCGCTAGATGGGAATGCGTCTGAATTCGTCACTTCACGAAATGCTCTTGATCCCACGTTTCATGCAAGCTCCTTCGCCATGTCGATCAGCCATACAACTTCTTTCCGCAAATACCCTCTCGGCCGGTCCAATTCCGAGACATGGAGCCGGTCTCCGCCGGGAGGGCTTTCCAGCCGCCGCAGTCTGCCCGATCTCCCAGCCAGGAAACAATCGTGCGCCGTTTCGTCAGGCTACACTGCATCGAGCTCGCGGCGATTCTCTGTTCCCGAAGCAGTAGCCGGCTCAAATCCTGCCCGCAGCCCACCTGACGCCCCGCTCGACGATCTTGCGAAAGCTGGGATCGGCGAAGGTCTGGTTATCGTGCCCCGACTGCAGGCAAAACACCCGGGACTGCCGGTGCCGTCGGGTCCAGGCGATTGTCCGCATGCATTCTGGATGCTCGGTGGTCAGAAGGATGTGACTGCCCTCCATAGCGTCGGGGAAGTTGTAGACCTCGTCCACCATGTCCCAGGCTTGCAGGCCGGCGGTCACCGGGTGGGTGTCGTCGGCGACCTCGATCCGCAGGCGCTGATCCGTGCGCGACACCGGGCCGGGGCGCAGCGCCCTGGTCGTATCGCCCATCCCGCACAGCTCCAGCCAATAAGGCCAGTGGGGGAAGGCCGTCAGCGCGTGGTGCAGGATGAAAACACCCTGACCGGGCCTTCCAAGGCCTTCCAGCGGCTCCCGGTAGGTCCTGCTGAAATAGTCGTCTCCTTGGGGGGTCTCCTGCTGGTAGTTGTAGAACGCCACCACGTCGTAGGCAAACCGGGCCTCCGCCTCGTCGATGCAGAAGTCCTCGAGATGCTGCGGGTAGAAGTCGACATCCGATATAGACCGCAGCATCTGCTGGAATGCGACCACGTCGTACTCGTGATGGCCTGTCACCATCGCCACCTTGATCTGCGCGCTGGCGGTCATCGCTTCCTCCATCGTGCGGGTGCGACTTGACCCCTCAACCGGCCGAGGGCTTCTTGGTGCGGGCTTAATGCCCTTTCCCCCGAGAGCCGCCAGCTCAACCAAAAAGATGCGAGCCAGGAGCCAGCCATGAAGATCACCAAGGTCGAACTCTACCACACCGCCGTCCCTCACATCCCCGAGATCCAGAAGAGCCGCCCCACCGACTATGCGGACCGTCCCATCACTATCGCCGTCGTCCACACCGACGAGGGCGTCACGGGGATTGCCGAAGGCGGCCGCGGCAAGATGGCACCCGATTCCTCGTGGATCGGCGTGGAACCGCTCGCACTGGATCTCGGCAAACCGGGGGTACCACTAGCCATGGCTATGTATGACCTTGTCGGCAAGGCCCTCGGCGTCCCCGCCAACAAGCTGATGGGTGTGCGCCACTGGGACAAGGTACCGGTCGGCTGGTGGTCGCCGCCGCTTGAGCCGAAAGAGTTCGCCGCCATGGCCGAGACCGGTGCCCGGCTGGGCTACAAGACCCACAAGCTCAAGGCTCGGCCGTGGAACATCGTGGAGGCGGTCGAGTTGATGACCAAAGCCGCCGGCCCCGACTTAGGGATCATCGTTGATCCCAACATGCAGTTCGGCGACCTCTACACCAGCCTGAAGCTCGCCCGCGAGCTCGAGCAGTACAACATCGAAGCCTTCGAGGATCCCTTCCCCCGCCATCCCGGGTGGCACCAGTACCGCGACTTCCGCAACCACTCGATCATCCCGCTGGCCCCGCACCTGGGTGACAGCGAGCTGATCATGCGCGCCATCCGCGCCGAGGCCGCCGACATGTTCAACCTGGGCGGCGACTGCGAGCGGGTGATCATCAACGCCGGCATGGCCGAGGCCGCCGGCATGCCGGTCTGGCTCCAGGTGGTCGGTCTTGGACTGGGAATCTCGGGCGCCTACGGTACCCACGTGCACGCGGTCGTCCGCAATGCCACGATTCCGTCCGACAGTCTTCATTTCACCCGCGAAAACGACCTTATCTTCGGCGCCCTGACGCCGAAGGAGGGGCTGGTCGATGTCCCGACAACCCCAGGACTCGGCGTCGAGCTCGACATGGATGCGGTCAAACACTACCTGGTGGGTCACGAGACCGTCGAGTGACCCCTGCCCGCCGCAGCCGGACCAGCGTCGCAGGCGCGGCTCTCAGCCGGTGAAGTCAATCCGCACCTCCCGCAGCAGGGGTGAGTGGCAGCCGTCGGCATGCAGGAAGATCACCCGGTACTGAATCCATCCAGACTTTTTGAACCCGGCCAAAGCGCTTCCGGATCGGTCGTACCAGCTCCCCTCGCCTTCTGGTCCCCCCCACGGGGCTCCCTCCAGCTCCGCCGCGCTGGCCGCGACCCGCAGCTGCAGCCGCAGTTCCGTCTTGCCCGGCGTTTCGCCATCCCAGCTGAGACGCACAGGCCGGCGGCCCGCGAGCGCCTGCGCCGGCGAGATATAACGCTCCAGCGGCTCCCGCGTGTAGGCGTTGCCGAAATCGCGCGACGCGGCCAGGTGCGGGCCCATGGCCGGAATCTTCGCCGGATTCGCGAAATCCAGCCCGTCAGGCCCGTTCCAGAACAGCATCGACTCCACCTGGTGCCCCAGGTCGTTGCGGTGGCAGACAGCGAGCACGTCGACGAAGCCGTTGCCGCTGATGTCGACAGACAGGAAGGCGCACGAGGAATCGCAGGGGATCGGCGTCGGCGCCTCGAAGTCGATGCCCTGCTCTCCCCCCCAGTAGATGTGGGCCGGCAGCTCCCGGGTGAACTTGGTGGAGTAGGCCGGCACCAGCAGGTCCAGGTGACCGTTGTTGTTCAGGTCGGCCACCGAGATCATGATGCTCGATGCATCGGTGCGGTAAAACTCCGACCTGTCGGTTGAAAACCCGTCCGGCCCGCCGCGGACGATGTAGAAGCCGCTCTCGTCCCGCATATAGTGCCCCATCACCACGCCGATCAGGTCCAGGTAGCCGTTGCCGTCCAGGTCGGCAGGGGTCAGACAGGCCATACCCCCAGCGCCGGAGCCACGCAGCGGCAGCTTCCACACCCGTTCTTCGTCGAAGCCCTCCGGTCCACCCAGATAGGCGGCCAGGTAGCCGTTCTTGTTGTAGGCGACGTAATCGGTCCAGCCGTCACCGTCGATGTCGATCAGCTGCCCCGAGCCCCCGCAGAAGGTGGGCAGCACCTGGGAGCGTTCGGGCGAGAACCCGTCGGCCGAGCCGTAGAAGACCACCGAGGAGCTGGCCAGCGTTTCCGGCTTGTCGTCATAGGTGTAGGCACAGGCGATCAGATCCAGCCAACCGTCCCGGTTGAAGTCGGCGACGAGTACCGAGTGAAAGAACTGGCCGCGGTCCGGCAGGTCGGTGTAGCGATCCGGCCGCAACCCGTCCGGACCGCCGTGGAAGATCCGCAGGCCGCCCGGCACCGGCATCGCCAGGTCGGCGTGGCCGTCCTGGTCCAGGTCGGCCATGATATAGGTATTCGTGCCGCCGCCGGTGGGGAGCTCGAGACGGCTTGTGACGTCGTATTCACTCGCCTCGTTACCGAGATAGATATACATGGGAAAGTCCGGGTCCCACTGCGACGGCCCGCCCATAGTCCCATTGAAGATTACCTCCAGCCGGCCGTCTCCATCCAGGTCTCCGGCAGTAGCTCCCACCGCGCCGGCGGTGGGCAGTCGGGTCACGGCGTCGGCTTCGAATCCCCGCTCCCCGTTCCAGAACAGGGTGGAATCGCACTCGTAGCTGCGCCCATCCTCATAACAGGATACGACCAGGTCGAGCCGACCGCTGCCGTCGAGGTCGTGGGCCTCCACCCAGCCGCTCCGCTCGCAGGCCAGCAGCTGCCGCACCGCCTGCAGATCGCGCTGATCGCGGATCTCAACGCCGTGTCTGGTCGCGATCAGCAGCTCGTTGCGGCCGTCCCCGTCGACGTCGGCCACGTTGGTACGCACCGAGCCCCTGGAGAACATGCTGGTGTTGCCCTCCGCCTCCAGAATGTCGCGGTCGTCGGCACTGAATCGGCCAGCCCGGTTCCAGTAGACGTAGATCCGGTCGCCGCCCGAGAGCAGGATCTCCTTGTAGCCGTCCCCGTCCAGGTCACCTGCCGAGGCGTGCAGCGCGTAGTGCGAAGGCAGCCGCACCGGCTCCCGTTCGAACCCCCCGGCGCATCCCAGGTACAGGTACGAGTCGATGTCGTAATCGAATTCCTCGCGGTAGTTGGCCACCACCAGGTCGGGATGCCCGTTGCCGGTCAGGTCCTCGCCGACCACGAAGAGCCCCGCCATGCCCTGCAGGCCGTGGCGCCCGGTCGCGTCGGCGAACCGCCGCGGCTGCCGCTGCTCGAGCACCTGGATCGGACGCGAGGCTCCCGGGTTGTGGTGGTCAACCCAGGCGGAAGGGATGATCAGGTCCAGCAGGCCGTCGCCGGTCAGGTCCACCGCCGCAACCGAGTAGGCACCGACGGTGGGAATCTCGATCCGCTCTCCGGTCAGTCCCTCCGGTCCGCCCCAGTAGACGTAGGAGTCAAGCTCCGAAGTGACCCCGTTCTCGCCGTTGATGACGATCAGGTCCATGAAACCGTCGCCGTCGACGTCGCAGACCCGGCTCATCCAGCCGCTGTCGTTGGGCAGCTCCTGCCGGCCCCAGTCCCCTCCAGCGGCGCCGGGCCGACTGTAAATCCAGGTGGGACCGCGCTCGATATAGCCGTGGGAGTTGGGGAAGACCAGGTCGACGTGGCCGTCGCCGTTGACGTCGGTGCGATGGATCGTCTGCATCGCCCCGGTGGCGTCGACGTAGAGGTTGTCACCCCCATTGTCGAACCGGCCCTGGTTGAACTCCTCGAGCCCGGCATGGGTCCAGCTGCCTGCCTCGCTCACCTTCGCCTCCCTGGCATGTCTCAATGAAGTCCTCTGCCGCGGATAAGATAAAGAGAAGCGGTGTGCCCCATCGCGACAACCACGACAGGTCGGCTCCAGCATGAGGTTGGCTCGGTCGGGAGCGTTGATGCAGATTCTCTGGAGTTACCCCACCGGCACCAAGGAGACCATCATGTCCTGGCCTGTCCTGCTCGCTTTGGCAACTGGCGTGTGCCTGGCGGCGCCCGGCGCAATCAGGGAATAGCCGGTGCCAGGCTCTTCTGAATCCACCATCCGCGTCGGCGTCATCGGCCTCGCCCGCGGCCGGAGTTTTGCCCGCGACGCCGGGAAGGTAGCCGGCATGGAGCTGGTCGCCCTGTGCGATATCTGGGAAGAGCGGCTGCGCACCGTCGGCGCCGAGCTCGACGTCGCCACCTACACCGACTACGACGAGTTCCTCGGCCACGACATGGACGCCGTGGTCCTGGCCAACTACTTCCACGAGCACGCCCCATTCGCCATAAAGGCGCTGTCCACCGGCAGGCACGTCATGAGCGAGACCGCCTGCAACGGCACCCTGGCCGAAGGCGTCGCCCTCTGCCGCGCAGTGGAGGAGAGCGGCCGGATCTACATGCTGGCCGAGAACTACCCGTACACAAAATTCAACCAGGAGCTCCGCCGGCTCTACGCCGACGGCGAAATCGGCGAGGTCACCTACGCCGAGGGCGAGTACAACCACCCGATGCAGCGGGAGGACCGCATCCGCCTGGCGCCGGGCAGCAATCACTGGCGCAACTGGATCCCTTCCACCTATTACTGTACCCATGCCCTGGCCCCCCTGGTCTATGCCACCGACAGGCGGCCGGTCCAGGTCAACGCCCTCTCCATCACCTACCCACACGAGCAGACCGCCCGCCGCTCCGACCCGGGCTCGGTCATCCTCTGCCGCATGGACAACGGTGCCGTCTTCCGGCTCTTCGGCCTTATCCTGCCCGGTCACAGCAACTGGTACCGGATCCACGGCACCGGCGGCGCCATGGAGATCAGCCGCGGCGCCGGCTACTTCGGGCCCGGGCAGATCCGCCTCTGGCACGAGGAGTGGAACATGCGGGAAGGCCAGGAAGTCGAGAAAGTCTACACCCCCGATTGGCCAGAACACGGCGACCTGGCCGAGGCGGCCGGCCACGGGGGCGGCGATTTCTGGACCAGCTTTCACTTCGCCCGTGCCATCCGCAGCGGCGAGCAGCCCTTCCTCGACGTCTACCGCGGGGTCGCCATGTCGTCGGTGGGCATCCTGGCCTGGAAGAGCGCATTGGCAGAAGGGGTGCCCTTTGCCGTCCCCAACTTCAGCGACGAAACCGAGCGCAGCCGGTACGCCGACGACCATTGGAGCCCTTGGCCACGCGACGCCCATGAGGGCCAGCCGCCGCCGAGCCTGCGCGGCTTCGTCGCGCCAGACCCGGAGGCGCTGACGCAGGCGCGGGCGATCTGGTCGGAGATGGGGTACGAAGGAGAGTAGCTCAGGTCGTTCGCGCGCCGGGCCGCCGGCAAGCGCTCGCCATTTTGCGGTACTGGTTCGCGGAGTCCCCAGCTCCGACGGGCGGCCAGCACTGGTATGCTGCCATGCCCGCCTTCAGCCGAAGCGATCTGCCCGCAGCAGCTCGACGTCGGCATCCGGGGCCTCCCGATCGACCATGCAGGCGGCGATGCGCCCGGATGCCGGCGCCAGGGAGATGCCGATCGACGCATGGCCGGCGGCGACGGTCAGATTCTGCCAGCCCGGAGGGCGTCCCATCAGGGGTAACCCGTCCGGCGTGCAGGGACGGAGACCGCGCCACACCTCGCGCGTCTCCAGCCGTTCCGGCTCGTAAGCCGGCGCGTAATCTGCCACCGACCGTCGCAACGCCTGCACCCGGCGCTCGTTGATCGTCAGGTCCATGCCAGCCAGCTCGAAGGTGCCGGCAAACCGCAGGCTGTCCCCCATCGGCGTCACCGCCACCTTCGCCTCGGTCAGCATCAGGGGCACCCGGGGGAACTGGTCCGGCGCGGCGACCGTGACGCTGTAGCCCTTGGCCGGCTGGATCGGCCAGCGCAGGCCCAGCATCGCCCCGACCTGAGCCGTCCACGCCCCAGAAGCGACAACCACCTCTTCCGCCACGAACCGGCCGCGGCTCGTTTCGACCGCCGTGACCCGCCCCGCCCGCATCGCTAAGGTCTGCAGCTCGCAGCCGGCATGGATGGAGACGCCCCGTCGATCCAGGTCCCGGGCCAGGGCAGCGACGAAACGGGCCGGATCCAGGTGGGCGTCCTGCGGATAGTAGAGGCCACCGGCACACTGCACCTCTACGCCTGGCTCGATCCGCTTCAATCCGTCCGCATCGACCACCTCCACGTCCAAACCGAGCGCCCGCATCGCCTCGCCCTCGGCCGCGGCCCGTTCCAGGCCGACCCCGGTGCGACAGAGCAGCAGCCGCCCGTGCTGGCCGAACGAGAACCCGCCACCGTGCCCGGCAAGCAGGCGATCGAACTCCGCGTACAGCCGGCCTCCTTCCAGGTGCATCTGCCGCAGCAGGGGCGCCGCCCGCGCCACCCGTTCGGGCCGGCAGGCCCGGCGGAAGTGCCACAGCCACCGCCAGAGCGCCGGCTCCAGGCGCGGCTTGATGTAGAACGGACTCTTCGGGTCGAGCAGGTAACGCAATCCCTGCCCTAACACCCCGGGCTCGGCCAGCGGCACGCTGTGACTCGGTACCACCATTCCGGCGTTGCCGTAGGAGCTGGCATCGACATCCCCCTGCCTGAGGTCGCCGCGATCGATCAGGGTTACCGAGCGGCCTCGTTCGGTCAGGAAGTGGGCCGTGCAGACGCCGATGGCGCCGCCGCCGATCACGAGGACGTCGGCTCTGGTGCCGGTCATGCAATTGCTCCTTCAAGTGGGCGGGCCTATTGTAGGCGGTTCGTGGAAGCGCCGGCAACCCGATGAAGATCGCCCTCGAAAATGTCTCGCTGCGCTTCGGCGCCGGCGACTACCTGCTGCAGAACGTCTCGCTAGCGTTCGAGCCCGGCCAGTTCGCGATCGTCAACGGACCCTCCGGCTCGGGCAAGTCCTCTTTCCTGCGGCTCCTGAACCGGCTACAGGATCCCACCGCCGGCCGCCTGCTCTTCGACGACGAGCCGGTCGAGGATGCCGCCGTCCCCCACCTGCGCCGCCGCATCGGATTCGTGCAGCAGACCCCGGTAATGCTCGAGGGCAACGTGCGCCACAACCTGCTGCTGCCTTACACCTACCGGCTTGCCGGAGCAGCCGCGCCGCCCGACGACCCGTTTCTCCGGAGTCAACTCGAACGCTACCTGCTCGACATCGACCTGGAAGAGGACACCCAGCCCCTCTCCGTCGGCCAGCGGCAACGGCTGTCGCTGATCCGCTCCCAGCTGGTGGAGCCGGAAGTCATCCTCTGCGACGAGCCGACCTCGGCCCTGGACCCGGATTCGCGCCGCGTCGTGGAAGAGCGGCTGAGCGAGCTCTGCACTGCCGGCGGCGTCACCGTGGTCGTGGTTACCCATTTCGACAGGG
Source organism: uncultured Gemmatimonadaceae bacterium (assembly GCA_964456165.1). Taxonomy (GTDB): domain Bacteria; phylum Latescibacterota; class UBA2968; order UBA8231; family UBA8231; genus CAYWBJ01. The sequence continues at coordinate 102,072 of CAYWBJ010000086.1, forward strand.
CGCCTAAGGGCATCGCTTGCCGGCGCCTCCGGCTCGGCGACGGCAAGCTGGTCAAGGCCTCATGAACAAGGTGGCATGAACGTGCTCGATATCTCCCCGCTGCAGCTGGCCCTCTGCCTGATCTTCGTCCTCATCGCCGGCACCGGCTCGGTGGTCCTGCGCCTGGGCCTGGAGCGGGACCTGGCCTGGGGCACGGTGCGCACCTTCGCCCAGCTCTTCCTGATGGGCTACGTGCTCAAGTATCTGTTCCAGCTCAGCAGCCTGTGGGTAATTCTGGCGCTCTTCGCCTTCATGGTCTTCTGGGCCGCTTACACCATCCGCAGCCGCCTCACCGAGAAATCGGTGCCGATCTTCCTGCCCACTTACCTGTCGATGCTGATCAGCTACACCCTCGTCACGATCCTGGTCACTTCAGTGATCGTGCAGGTGAAGCCCTGGTATGCGCCACAGTACTTCATCCCGCTCGGCGGCATGATCGTCGGCAACTCGATGAACGCGATAACGATTTCGCTAGAGAGGCTGTTCGCGGAGCTGCGCTCACGACGGGAGGAGATCGAGCTGGGCTTGTGTCTGGGGGCCAGCTACCAGGAGGCGACGCAGCAGATCTTCCGCAGCACCGTGCGGGCCGGCATGATCCCGTCGATAAACGCCCTGATGACCGTCGGCCTGGTCTCCATTCCCGGCATGATGACCGGCCAGATCCTCGCCGGCTCCGACCCGGTGGTGGCGATCAAGTACCAGATCGTCGTCATGCTGATGATCGCCGCCGCCACCGCCATCGGCGCCGTCGGTCTGGTTTACCTGGTCAGGCGGCGCTGCTTCACTAGCGCCCACCAACTGGTAATTCGCTGAGGAGCCGGCGTGGCGCCCCCCTAAAGGCGCCGCAGATTGGCGTCTCCGCCGCGATCAGAGGGGTCCATCTGACAGCCATCGAGCGTTTCCGTGGATGCGAATGGGTCACCACGGCCCGGCACTGCCTTGAGTTTGCCCCGCAGCATGGTCAGGTCAATCGGCAGCGCGGTCCAGCCGCGACGGCGGGGCTACTGGCAGTTGATGGCAGCCCCGATGCGGGCGGCGACTTCCTCGATGTAGACCCGCGCGCGCGCGTTCTCCAGCTCGCTGTCCAGGTAGGCGAAGTTGGGCGAGACCGTCGAGCCCGACACCGCGACGTCGCGGAAGTGCTCGATCGTGAGAATGATCTCCCCCTCGAGCTGGTCGACGCGCCGCAGGAAGGTCTCGTAGTCGAGGTGGCCGGTACCTATCGGAACCTCGTCGAGCTGCAGGACCCAGTGGCGCGTCTGGATGTCCACATCCTTGGCATGGGCGGCGATGATGCAGTCACCGAGCAAGTCGAAGGTGGCGTTGAGGAAATCGGTGGTGTTGTAGGTCGTCCGGTTGGTGCTCATGTTCACCGGGTCGAGCAGGACCTGCACCCGCGGCGAGGCAACGTCGTCAACGCAGCGGCGCAGCTGCTCGGGCGAGTCGAGGGGACCGCAGTTGGTCGGATGCAGCCCCAGGGGCATGTCCAGTTCCTCGGCGGTCCGGGCGATCTCGCCCAGGGAGCGGCAGAGCTGGGTCCAGGTCTTCTCCGACCACCAGTCGCCGTCGGCGCCCCAGGGGCGGCTGACCCCGACACAGCAGGCCTCCAGCGCCACGGCGTCGTGCAGCGACTTGACCACCGCACCCACCCCCTCCTGCCGCTGGGTGTCATCGTGGCTGGCCAGGTAGCCGTGGCGGTACTGGGCCACCTCGCAGACGAAGACGCCGTTGGCGTCGAACACCGACTTGGCCCGCTGGATCTCGGCCGCGGTCCAGCCCTCCTTGCCCGGCACCATGACCACACCGCGCACCCCTACCTGGTCGAGCTTGCCCACCGCCTTCTCGGGATCGCTGACGGCGACCCCGCTCCAGAAACCGCAGGCCAGCCTCATGTCACCTCGATGCCGAGCCGCTCGGCGGTGTCGTGGAGGAAGTTGCGGGCGCGGGTGTTCTCGACGTCTGTCCCGTAGTCGACGTAGACCGGCGAAGCCACGGTTCCGGAAACACCGACGTCCCGATAATGCTCGACGCAGAGGACCAGGTCATCGTCGAGCTCGGCCAACCGCCGGAGATAGGTCTCGTAGTCCATCACCCCACTCCCCAGCGGGACCTCGTCGATCCTGGTGATCAGGTGGCTGGTGTCGAAGCGCACGTCCTTGGCGTGGGCGGCGATGATCTCGCCACCCAGCAGATCGAACATGTGGTTGAGGAAGTCGGTGTTGCTGAAGACGGTCCGGTGGTTGGTCATGTTGACCGGGTCGAGAATCACTTTGAGCCGCGGCGAGGCGACCTCGTCGAGCAGCTTGCGCAGCTGCTCCGGGCTGTCGAGCGGACCACGGTTCCCCGGATGCAGACCCAGGGTCATGCCGACCCGCTCACCCTCCGCCGCCGCCATGCCGACGCCGTCGACTAGGCGGCGCCACACTTCCGGGGCCCACGGATCGCCGGCGCCCGGCTCGCCGGCGATCGTGCTGATGCCGACGCAGTGCGCCTTCAACGCCTGTGCGTCGCAAAGTCCCTTGGTTAGCTTGGCAAGCGCTTCCTGGCGGATTATCTCGTCCGACTGGGCCAGCATCCAGCCGAACTGGTACATCGTCACCTCGCCGACGAAACAGCCCTGCTCCTCCATCCCGGCGCTGAACGTCCGGAGCATCACCTCGTCCCACCCATCCAACACGGCGATGTGGCCGATCCCGTCGACGCCGATCTCCTTCAGTCGCCGCACGGTACCCGCAGCATCACCGGGAACCACGCCGGTCCAGAAAGCCACAGCCAGGCGCATCAGGCCGACTCCCGCATCAATGCTTTGGGGACCCGACCACGGCGTCGCCGCCCTGACGCTTGTCGTCGTAGAGCCGGTTGCTGCAGGAGAACTCGATCGGCTCCCGGGTGTCTCGACACAACTCCCGCGACAGCTCGACTCCGAACAGCATCAGGCTGATGGGCAGATCGGTAAGGGGATTGGTTCCAACCATCCGCATCCACTTGCGATGCTCCTCTTTAGGTACCTGACCCGCTCCTGCGATCGCGATGCTTCTACAAGTAGAACAGGATCAGGCAGGCAGTCAGCAGCAGGATGGTGATGGCCACGTTGGAGCTGGTGAGCCAGGTGCGAGCGAAAGCACCCTGCGGACCGTGGAGAACGTGCAACAGAACTACGACCATCCTGACGCCCCCCTTCGCTGCCGTGAGGATCGCGTCCATGACGGCGGCGCCGTGCCGCCGGACCACCCCGACGCTGGCCGGCAGCAATCGGCGGTAGAACCAGTCGACGTCCAGGTTAACCGAGCGCAGCTCTGGCGGGTAGATCCCGGTGAGCTTCAGCGCCGCGAAGGCCAGCGCCGAGAAGAACAGAATCTGCCACTGCTGGACCACGTGCGTGGCGGTGTAGGGCTCGTACTCCACCGGATAGGGCAGCATACTGTAGAGCAGACCGGGAAAGCAGCCGATGCCGACGCACAGCGTGGCGGCGATGCCCATCGCCACCAGCATGTTCGGCGGCGCCTCCCGACAGCGGATGCCGGAGTCGTGGGCGAAGAAGGCGAAGAATGGAATCTTGATGCCGGCGTGATGGAAGACGCCGGCCGAGGCGAACAGCAGCATCAGCCAGACCACCAGGTAACCGGCGTGGGCGGCCTCGGCCATCACCATCGACTTGCTGACGAAGCCGCTGAAAAAGGGAAAGGCGGAGATGGAGGAGGCGCCCACTATGCAAAAACCGCAGGTCCACGGCATCGACTTGTAGAGCCCACCCAGATCCGAGCCGTTCATCGTGCCCGTGCGCAGCAGCACGGCTCCCATCGACATGAACAGCAGGCCCTTGAAAATTACGTCGTTGAAGGCATGCGCCACCGCCCCATTGACGCCCATGCCGGCGCCCAGCCCGACACCGGCCACCATGAAGCCGATCTGGTTTATCATGCTGTATCCCAGCACCCGGCGCAGGTCGTTCTCGATCACGGCGTAGAAGATCGGGAACATGGTCATCGCCGCACCGATCCAGATCAGGATCTCCGCGCCCTCGAATCCGCGGGCCAGCGCGTAGACGGCGGTCTTGGTTGTGAAGGAGGAGAGAAAGACGGTGCCGGTGGGCGTCGCTTCCGGGTAGGCGTCGACCAGCCAGTTGTGCATCAGCGGGAAGGCGCACTTGATGCCGCTGGCGGCCAGCAGCAGCCAGGCGGCCGCTCCCGACAGCTCCATGGGCACGAAGGCCAGCGATCCGGTATCGTGCAGGTGGACCGCCGCGCCGCACAACAGCAGCAGCCCCGAGGTGACGTGCACCAGCAGGTAGCGCATACCGACGGCATTCGCCCGCGCCGAGCGCCGCGCCCAGATCTGGAAGACCGAAGTCACCGCCAGCAGTTCCCAGAAGACGAACAGCGTGATCAGGTCACCGGCGAACACAGCCCCCACAGCCGCCCCGGCGTACATCATGCCGGTGAAGGGCTGCAACCCATCCCTGACGTGCAGGGCGTAGATCGCGGCGAGAAACGCAGCCAGGTGAAAGAGATAGCCGAACAGCAGGCTAAGCCGGTCAACCCGCAGCGTCGTAAGCTCGTAGCCGGCCAGAGAGACCGTCCAGCTTGTTCCCGCCTCGAAGTAGAGCAGGTTGACGAATCCGAGAGCCGGCAGCAACACGATCAGCACCTGCCGGGTCCGGCCGCGGCAGGCCGGGATCAGCAGGCTCCCGAGCAGCAGGATGAACGCCGGATGTAGACTGCCCATCATCCGGCCCCTTTTCCCCCGCCTCCGGGAACTGAATCGCCCGAGGGCACATCGAGATTGCCAAGGTCGCCCTCGGACTCGAAGTAGTCCTCCGATCGCATCAGCAACCGCCGCATCTGTTTTGCCGCCAGCACCAGCACCACGCAGGCGACGAACCCGTAGGCGGCATAGAATCCGAAGAAGCCTTCCGCCGCGAACTGGCCCGCGGCAAAGCTCAGGTGGCGATGGACGAACAGGTCCAGGCCGACGACCACGATGCAGACGGCGAAGAAGATGCGGATCAGGCGCTGGACGTTTCGGGGATTATCGAAGAGGTGTTGCCGCTCCATGTCAGATCTCTCCGATCAACCGTACCAAGTCCAGGACCGGGTCGGGGTAGAGGAACAACGCCAGGCAGGCCAGCGCCGTCAGCAGCAGCGGCACCAGGCAGGCCAGGGGTGCCTCGTGCACGCCGCCCCCGCTCTCTCCATCACCTGGAAAGAACGCGCTGACCGCAACCGGCAGCAGGTAGGCGATGTTGAGCAGCGAGCTGAGCACCAGCACACCGACGGCGAAGTAGTGCTCGGCCTCGATCGCTCCCAGGACCAGGTACCATTTGCTCCAGGCGCCGGCGAAGGGCGGCAGCCCGATTATGCTCAACGAGCCGATGAGGAAGGCGAACATCGTCAGCGGCATCTGCCGCCCCAGTCCACGCATGTCGCTGATCTCGGTCTTGTGGGCGGCGACGAGGATCGCACCAGCGCAGAAGAAGAGGGTGATCTTGCCGACCGCGTGGGTGGCGATGTGCATGCTGCCGCCGACCACGCCCAGGCCGCTGGCAAGCATTGCGCCCAGGACGATATAGGACAACTGACTTATAGTCGAATATGCGAGACGGGCTTTGAGATTGTCCTTGGTGAGAGCCACCAGCGATGCGATCACCACCGTTGCGCCAGCCATATACATCAGCCAATCGCTCAGCCCTGACTCGGCGAGCAGGTCGATTCCGAACACGTAGACCGCCACCTTCATCACCGTGAAAACACCGGTCTTGACCACCGCCACCGCGTGCAGCAGGGCGCTGACCGGTGTCGGGGCCACCATCGCCGCCGGCAACCAGCGGTGGAAAGGCATGAGCGCCGCCTTGCCGGTGCCAAACACGTAGAGCCCGAGCAGGATGGCGATCGCCGCATCGGTGAGTTGACCGGTCTCGCGCAGGCCGCCGAGAAGACCGCCCGTGGCGAACTCCAGGGTGCCCGCAAGACTCCAGGTCCAGACTACCGCCAGCAGCAGAAACACGATTGAGGTGCCCATCAGGATGCCAAGGTAGATGCGGCCGCCGCGCATCGCCTCCGGCGTGCGGTGGTGCGTCACCAGCGGGTAGGTCGACAGGGTGAGGATCTCGTAGAACAGGAAGAGGGTGAGGACGTTGCCGGCGAAGGCCGCGCCCATCGTCGCGGAAATCGCGATGGCGAAGAAGGTGTAGAAGCGGGTCTGGTGCTCCTCGTGGTGCCCCCGCATGTAGCCGATGGCGTAGACCGAGGTAACGATCCATAACGCCGACGCGATCACCGCGAAGAGCATGCCGAGGGGCTCGATCTGCAGCCCCAGCTGCAGACCGGGCATGATCTCGAGCAGGACCAGAGCCGGCCGCCCGCCCGCCATGACCTCGGGGACCAGCGACAGGACGGTCGCCAGCAGCGCCCCGCCGGAAATCAGGGTCACCGCCTCGCGCAGGTTCGGGAAGCGCCCGGTCAGGGCTATAAGTGGGGCGCCTACTAGTGGAATGGCCACGGCACTCAGCATGGCCGTCGTCGGAGACAAGCGAAGCTCCCGGCAGGCAGAGCAGTCAGATAGAGCGGTGAGGAGTATGTGAGGAAGATATGGCCAACGCGCGGATTCTTCAATCCGGCGCCGGACCTACGCGCATTGGACCGTGGCAGCTCCCTGCAGCGCGTTCTCGGCCGCCGCCCCAAGCCCCAGGGCTCTCAGGCTCGACCAGCAGGTCGCCGAGTTGCTCGAAATGGCCGGCCGGCCCAACTCCGCGGCCAGTCCCGGCAGCGCTTCGATCGCCCTTAGATTGGTACAGCTGATGAACACTGCGTCTACCCTGGCGACCGCTCCGCCAACAGCGCTGCAGACAAACCGGCCGGTCTCTGCGGGCGGCACCTTACCTATGTCAAAGGCCTCCAGGATCCCCATCCCGGCTATGCCTGCGACCTCGAAGCCCTCCGCCTCCAGGTAGGAACGTTCGAGCTGGTTGAGCTCGTCGACGTACGGGGTGGCCACGCCTACTCGGCGCGCCCCGAGGTGACGCAAAGCGGCGGCCACGGCGCCAGAGGTGGTCACCGCCGGCACCCCGCTCGCCGCTTCCATGCGCCGCCGCAAGGCGGCTTCTCCCTGGTCACCCTCGATGAAGCTGCTCGCGGTACAGGCGAAGGCGAGTACGTCTACCCGAGCGCTGCCGAGCTCGTCCGCCGCCCGCTCCACGTGGGCCAGCATCGCCTTCGAGTCGGCCGTGTCTGCCCGCGCGTTGCGCATGCGGGCGGCGTAGACCCCCACGTCCGCCGGCACCAGGCGCGCGAACTCGGGCTCGGCCACCGTGTTCACCGATGGCACCATCAGACCTATCCGTCCTGCCATTCCGTACATTTCGGGCTCCTTGCGGCTGCCAAGAACCGCATGTAGCCTATAATACACGAGTTGAGGCAAGGACGCACAGCCTCCCACGACCGCCCGCTGCGCCCCACAATCGGAGCTGCCCGGCATGCCCATGAACGGATCCCAGATCATCTCCCGCCTGCTCCGGGAGGAAGGGATCGACACGGTCTTCACCATCGCTGGCGACCACACGCTGCCGCTGATGGATCAGCTCGCCCGCGACGGCATCCGCTTCGTCGACAGCCGCCACGAGCAGGCCGCCGTCGACATGGCCAACGCCTACGGCCGCATCACGGGCAGGGCCGCCGTAACCCTCTTTACCACCCCGGGCCACGCCAATGCCATTTCGGGCCTCAATTTCGCACACCACCTCGAGTCTCCCGTCATCAACATCGCCGGCTGCGCCGAGCAGAGCCGGCTGGGACAGGGAGCGTCCCAGGAGATCGACCAGGTGGGCATGGCCCGTCCGGTCACCAAAGGAGCCTGGCTGGTCCCCACCGCCAGTGCTCTGCCAAACTATTTCCGGCGCGCGTTCCGCACCGCCCTGAGTGGACGACGAGGTCCGGTGCACCTGACCATTCCGGTCGACGTGCAGACCGCCACCGTCAATAAAGACGTGCGGTTTCTGCCGGCCGCTTCCTACCGCCAGATGGGCGCGCTCCAAGGCGACCCCGACCGCGTCGCCGCCGCCGCCGACCTGCTGCGCAGCGCCGCGCGAGCGATGGTCGTGGTCGGCAACGGCGCCTACACCATCACGCGCGAGGACCTGGAGGCCTTCACGGCAGCCACCGGCCTACCGGTATTCACCGAGGAAGCTGCCCGGGGCGTCATCCCCGACAGCCACCCCCACTGCCACGGCCATGGTGATCCCCGGGCCAACCCGGTCGCCCGCAGGCTGGCCAATGCCGACGCCGTGCTCTTCCTCGGCAAGAAGTTGGATGCCACCATCAATTTCGGCGAGCCGCCCTTCCTGGCTCCCGACGTCCGCATCGTCCAGGTCGAGATCGAAGCCGGGCAGATCGGTCTGGCGCGGGGCGTCGACATCTCCATCCACGGCGATGTGGGGGCAGTGCTGCGGCAGCTGCCCGCCGCCGCGGCCGATCACGACTGGCCGAAGTCGCCCCTGCACGCCGAGCTCGCGCAGGCCTGGATCGACGAGCAGCGGCAGCTCGAAGCGCGAGCTGCCGCCACCCGTGGCGGCCTGCACACGATGAAGGTGCACCAGGCCCTGCGGCCGCTGCTGGGCGCCGACGACGCCCTGGTCTTCGAGGGCAGCGACTTCGCCTTCTACGCCATGCCCTATTACCCAGCCGAGAAACCACATCGCTGGTTCACCAACGGCACCGCCGGCATGATCGGCTGGGGCCTGCCGTTTGCCCTCGGGGCCCAGGTGGCCCTGCCCGACTCGCGGGTGATCGTGCTAACCGGCGACGGCTCCTTCGGCTTCAACGGCATGGAGTTGGATACCGCCGTGCGCCTCAACCTGCCGGTGGTGGTGGTGATGGGCAACGACGCTATCTGGGGCATGGACTACCACCAGCAGGCCGATCTCTACGGTCGCACCGTTGCCACCGAGCTACTGCCGACGCGCTACGACCAGGTGGCGACGGCCCTGGGCGCCCACGGCGAGTACGTCGAGACCGCCGACCAGCTGCCCGCCGCCCTCGAGCGCGCCCTCGGCGCCGGCCGACCGGCACTGGTCAACGTACGCACCCACGGCACGCCCAGCCCGATCACCGAATGGATCATGGAGGTGAAGCGCGAAGCTGCACGACATGAGTCAAGCCGCTGACACCGCCCGCCACACCCACACGCGCGCAATCGGTGAGGTCCTGGAGTGTGATTAACTGATGGCCGGCGACAACTCCCAGCCGGCCATCTCCGCCCCTCGTCCAGATGGGTGAAAAAGGGCGGGGCGGCAGGCGACCGACGCGCTCGAGCTGTTCCAGAAAACGCGGGAAAGCCAGGTGGCCTCGTATCCCATCTACCGCATCCTCGTCGGCTTCCGCCAGGCCGAGCACAAAGCCGAGTAACGGTCACAGGCACTACAGGCCTTCGTCGACTTGTTCGATCCGAAGCGCTGCACAGCAGCAGCCACCTGCCCGAGCCGGGATATTGCCGTGGCTCCCAGCTCCTTGCCGGGTATCTGCGGTAGGGCGGCCCGGTCTCATGCGATCGCTGCGACCGGGCCGAGAGTATTCAGAAGCACTTCCTATAGCAGGTCGGCTGCTGCCCGCGAAGACCGGCACCGGTCGCCCCAAGGTCAGCGGCGGAATCCAGACCTCGGAATCGGCGGACCAGAACTCGGTAATATCGCCGACCTGCCCGCCCAGAACGGCCCTCAGCGTGGCGCCTCACTCCCAGGAGCACTACCCCTGGGGAGCGCCCATCACCACCACATACTTTCCTGGACCGGCCGGCCGGCGTCGGCCAGCGCATCGCTGAGGGCGCGGATCAGCAGGGTCGTATCGAAGCCAATGCCGATCATGCGGAAACCCTGGTCCAGGCGCTGCGGGATTTGCTTGGTGTCAAAGGTGACGCTGCCACTGGGCATGCGGCGCTCACGGATCGTCCGCTGGATCGAGTCGAGCTTCTCGACCACCGGGGGCTCGGAAGCAGTGCCGAGAAAACCAGCAGACGCCGAGTAATCATGACCGCCGAAGAAGAACGCGTCGACCCCCGGCACGTTCATCAGCTCCTCGATCGCCTCGCCGGCCTCGACGGTTTCCATCATACTGACCACCATCGAGTTCTTGTTGGCTCGCGGGACACACTGCTCGATCCCCATGCCCCAGCGGGTCGCCCGCTCGGCGCCGATGCCGCGCTTGCCCTCGGGCGGATACTTGGTCCACCGCACGGCGGTAGCTAGCTCGTTGGCAGTACGCACCTGCGGCACGACAATGCCGTCAGCGCCGATATCCATGATGCGCTTGATCAGCCCTTCCTGGATTTCGGCGATGCGCACGAGGATCGGCACGTTGGCGAGGTTGGCCACGCGAATGTGCTCCATGACGTTCCGCATGTCGAGATAACCGTGCTCGGCGTCGATAACGACCCAGTCGACGCCCATGCGGGCCGCCATCTCGGTCACAACCGGCGCGTCTATCGTGACCCAGATGCCGTAGGTGGGCTCGTCGCGGGCAAGCTTCTCCTTGAGAGCACCGGCGTTGGGCAGATCGCAGATCGGTCCGATGGCCTGGCCGTTTGGGGGCACCGAACTCGCCGGTGAGCCACCGCCGGCACCTCCGCCGCTGCTCAGGCTCTTCTCCACGACCTCGCGGACGATGCTTTCCAAGGAGGACTTGTCGATATTCATCTCCAGCTCCCGGGGTCTGACCCCTCCTGACCGGATACCTTTACTGATGGTTACAAGGTAGCGGGGAGCCTACCCCTGTCATGCTGAGCCGGAATGCGCTGCCGCGATCGATCCACCATGAGCACCCCCTGTTATAAGCGGGCCAATCGAAGGCACCACTAAACGGCGGCGCATCGTCACATGAAAAACATAAAAAACAAATTTGTATTATTTCACTTTAATAGTGACATTTTTGCAGTCCAAGCCACCAAGCGGACGACTCAACCATCAACCCCAGCACTCAGCACATCCGACGATGCGAGGTTCCCATGACAAACACCCCAAATAAGAATAGCAAACTCGGTAATGATAATTAACAATATCGTCGTATTATTTTTCCATTGAGACAATATTGTTATTTATTCGACTCCAGTGGCGCCAGAATAAATAACACCTAACCGACTTAAAAACAACCACTTGACAACGAA